>NZ_JAFBCT010000001.1:3059792-3365771 GCF_016907835.1 Agromyces cerinus
CAGCCGAGGCCGAGGAGGCCGAGCGCGAGGGGCACGAGCAGCATGTCGTCGGCGGGCGCGAGGATGCCGATGAGCGCCGCCGTCGTCAGGATGCCGATGCCGATGCCGATCACGCGCGGCGGGCCGATGCGGTCGACGAGCCACCCGACGAGCGGGCTCGCGCCGTACATGCCGATGATGTGGATGCTGATCACGACGCCGACGAGCGAGAGCGAGAGGCCGTGCGCGGTCATGTGCACCGGGGTCATCACCATGACGCCGACCATGACCGTGTGCGAGCACACGATCGCGAGGATCGCGAAGAGCGACCTCGGCTCGCGAGCGGCGATGCGGAACGCCGCCCACGCCCCGATGGGTTCGGCAGCGGGCGCCGCTCCCCCGTCATCGGCGACATGGTCGGGGGCGAGCTCATCGGCCTGCGTGGCCGCGGCCTCGGGAGCGCTGCTCGCGGCATCCGTCGCCATCGTGCCCGGCTTCGGGAGCCGGAGGAGCGTCGCCACGAGCAGGGTCGACAGCGCGAACGCGATGCCCGAGAACAGGAACGGACCGACGAGCGGCGGCAGCCCGAGCGCGATGCCCACGGCGTCGCCCGTGGCCGAGAGCAGCGGACCGGCGACCGAGCCGATCGTCGTCGCCCAGAGCACGATCGACATGGAGCGCGCCTCGAAGCCGGCGGCGGCGACCTCGGTCGCAGCGAATCGGGCCTGCAGGCCTGCGGCGCTGCCGGCGCCGAACGCCGCGAGACCGAGGAAGACGAGCGGCACCCAGCCGCTCGCCGCAGCTGCGATCACGAGCACGGCGCCGGTCATGGCGAGCGCATAGCCGGTGGCGAGTGCGACGTGGCGGCCCGAGCGCACCGCGAGCCGTGCGAGCGGAATCGCGACGATCGCGGCGCCGAGCACGCTCGCCGACTGGGCGAGGCCCGCGAGGGCGACGACGCCGGTGAGCTCTTCGACGAGCAGCGCCGCGACGGCGATGCCCGACGCCACGCCGACACCGGCGAGGAGCTGGTTGACGACCAGCACCGTGAGCGAGAGGCCGCGATGCGGCACGCGCTCACTCATACTCGGGCGCTGCAGGCAGGCCGAAGAACTCCTCGAGCGTCGTGACGCCGGTCTCGTGCATCTCGGTCGCGAGCGGCACGCCGACGTAGCGGAAGTGCCACGGCTCGAACTCGTATCCGGTGACGGGCGTCTTGTCTGCGGGGTAGCGCAGGATGAACCCGAATCGCCACGCGTTGTCGCGCAGCCAGATGCCCTCGGCCGTGTCGGCGAAGCACGCGTCGAGCGAGCAGTCGCCGCTCTCGGCGCCGATGTCCATGACGAGTCCGGTCTGGTGCTCGCTGAACCCCGGGCGCGCGGTGAGCAGGTCGTCCCCGTCGTAGATCTCCTCCTGCGTGCTGTACGAGCGGTACGCGCTGTTCGAGGCGAGCGAGAGGTCGGCCTCATCTGATGCCGCCTGGAACATCGCGACGATCGCGTCGGAGGCCTCCTGACGCAGCAACGGCTCCCAGGTGTACGGCACGGGCACGTCGACGAGGTCGTCGGGCTCGAAGTCCTGCGGGTTCAGGGGGCGCAGCTTGTCGACGACCACCCAGATGCTGTTCGGGTCGTCGAGCGAATGCGCGGTGCGGTCGAACGTGTCCACGGTCGCGGGCGGCGGTGCCTCACCAGGCGCCGGGCGAGGGGTCGGCGTCTCGGTCGAACCGGATGCCCCTGCGCCCCCCGCCCCCGCGGCCGACCCGGCCGAGACTGCGCCGATCACGACGACGGCGACGGCGACCAGAACCAGACTCAGGGCGCCCGCGATCGTGAGTCGTCGTCGCTGCACCGCCTCGTCGGAGGCCTCGGAACGTTCACTCGATGACACCGTGCGAGTCTACGCCGGGCCTGCTGAGCGCTGACTGGCGCGCTGCCCGGCACCCGAATGGCGGGGGCTGATCACTCGCCGGGAACACTGGGTGAGAGCGCTCTCTTGACAATCGCCCTCCACCTGCATAGAGTCACGTCTCGAATCGTGAGAGCGCTCTCACCGTTCCTGACGAGAGCGCTCTCACGCACTGTGACACATTCCCGTCCACGCACACACAAAGGAGTGACCGTGAAGCTCTCACGCCACACGAAGGTTGCCGCAGCCGTAGCCGGCGCAGCGACCATCGCCCTCCTCGCCTCCGCCTGTTCCACAGGTGGCGGCGACGAGGCCGAAGGCGACATCACCCTGACCGTCACCACGTTCGGCACGTTCGGATACGACGACCTCTACACCGAGTACGAGGAAGCCAACCCCGGCGTCACGATCGAGGCCACCAACATCGACACGGGCGGCAACGCTCGCACCGACGCGTTCACCAAGCTCGCCGCGGGCTCGGGCCTCTCCGACGTCGTGGCGATCGAGGAGGGCTGGCTCGGCGCGATCATGGAGGTCTCGGACCAGTTCGTCGACCTCGCCGACTACGGCATCGCCGACCGCAAGGGCGACTGGGTCGACTGGAAGTACGAGCAGGCGACCGACCCCGAGGGCCGGGTCATCGGCTACGGCACCGACATCGGCCCCACCGGCATCTGCTACAACGGCCCCGCGCTCGAGGCTGCGGGCCTGCCGAGCGACCGCGAGAGCGTCGCCGAGCTGCTGAACGGCGATTGGGCGCACTACTTCGACGTCGGCCGCCAGTACCAGCAGGCCACCGGCAAGGCGTGGTTCGACCACTCCGGCTTCGTCTGGAACTCGATGGTCAACCAGATGCCCGAGGGCTACTACACCGCCGACGGTGAGCTGAACGTCGAGGACAACGCCGACCTCAAGGCGAACTACGACCTGCTCGCCGGCGCGGTCGGCGACGGCCTCTCGGCCGCGCAGACGGCCTGGGACTGGAACGGCGGCAAGTCGTTCGTCGACGGCACCTTCGCGACGTTCGTCTGCCCGGGCTGGATGCTCGGCGTGGTCCAGGGCCAGGTCGAGACCGGTGGCGGCGACGCCTCCACCGGCTGGGACTTCGCCGACGTCTTCCCCGGCGGCGCAGCCAACTGGGGCGGCGCGTTCCTCTCGGTCCCCGAGACCTCGGAGCACAAGGAAGCCGCCGCCAAGCTCGCAGACTGGCTCACGCAGCCCGAGCAGCAGGTGAAGCAGTCGGCCGCCGCGGGCAACTTCCCGAGCACCGTCGAGGCGCAGGAGACCCTCGCCTCCGAGGCGACGCCGAACGAGTTCTTCAACGGCGCCCCCACCGGAGCGATCCTCGCCGCCCGCGCCGAGGGTGTCGTCGCCCAGTTCAAGGGACCCGATGACTCGGTCATCCAGGAGAACGTCTTCGGCCCGCCGCTGTCGGCACTCGACCGCGGCGAGATCGACGCGGCCGCCGCCTGGGACCAGACCATCGAGCTGCTCCACGAGCTCGTCGGCGAGTAGTCCCACCTGAGGAATCGGAGGGCCCTCGGGCGCTGCCCCGGGGGCCCTCCCCTTCTCCGCCACCTCCCACGACTGGACACGCATGACCACGACCATCCGGCCCCCCGAGAGCGGGACCACCGGCCCCCAGCGCCGAGCCGCGGCATCCGACGCCCTGACCTTCCGTCAGCGCCTGTCGCGCTTCGACGTCAAGGCGAGCCCGTACTTCTACGTCTCGCCCTTCTTCATCCTCTTCGCCCTCGTCGGCCTCTTCCCGCTCGGCTACACGCTCGTCGTGTCGATGCACGAGTGGGACCTCCTGAAGGGCCAGGGCGCCTACGTCGGCCTCGACAACTTCGTCGAGATCCTCGGCGACTCCATGTTCTGGAACTCGATCGGCAACACGATCAGCATCTTCCTGCTGTCGTCGATCCCGCAGCTCGTCGTGGCGCTCGTCATCGCCTACCTGCTCGACCAGGGCCTGCGCGCACCGACCTTCTGGCGCATGAGCGTGCTGCTGCCCTACATCGTCACCCCGGTCGCCGTGGCGATCATCTTCTCGAGCGCGTTCAACGAGGCCGACGGCCTCGTGAACAACATCCTCAACGTCTTCGGCATCCCCGACCAGCAGTGGAAGCACGACACCTTCCTCAGCCACATCGCGATCGCCACGATGGTGAACTTCCGCTGGACCGGCTACAACGCCCTCATCCTGCTCGCGGCGATGCAGTCGGTGCCGCGCGACCTCTACGAGTCCGCCGCGATCGACGGCGCCGGAGCCGTGCGCCGCTTCTTCTCGATCACCATCCCCTCGATCCGCCCGACGCTCATCTTCGTCATCATCACCGCCACGATCGGCGGCCTGCAGATCTTCGCCGAGCCCCGCCTCTTCGACGTGTCGACCGCGGGCGGCATCGGCGGCAGCGACCGCCAGTTCCAGACCACCGTGCTCTTCATGTGGGAGCTCGCCTTCTTCCGACGCGACTTCGGCGAAGCGGCCGCCGTCGCCTGGCTGCTGTTCCTGCTCATCGTCGGTGTCGGCCTCATCAACTTCCTGATCTCCCGGCGCATCGCGACCGGCGGCGACAAGCCGACCCGCCGAACCCGCCGCGCACGCGAACGCGCCACCCGAGGAGGAGCGGTATGAGCACCCTGACCCCCGAACCCATCCCCGCCGTGATCGTCGACGACGTCGAACCCGACCGACCGGCGCGGCCCCGCTACGACGACGGCAGCGGCGCCCCGGGCCGCCGCCCCCGACGCGCGATGGGCACCGCCGGAATCGGCAGCCGACCGGGCTTCCTCACCTACGGCCTGCTCGCCGCGTTCATCATCGGCGGCGCCTACCCGCTCTGGTGGTCGGTCGTCGTCGGCAGCGGCACGAACGCCACCCGCGGCGAGACGCTCCCGCTCGTTCCGGGCGGCAACTTCTTCGCCAACGCGGCCAAGGTGCTCGACGCGATCCCGTTCTGGCTCGCCCTCGGCAACTCGATCGTCATCTCGGCGATCATCACGCTCTCGGTCGTGACCTTCTCGACGCTCGCCGGCTACGCGTTCGCGAAGCTCCGCTTCCGCGGCCGCGACGGGCTGATGGTCTTCGTCATCGCGACCATGGCGATCCCCACGCAGCTCGGCATCATCCCGCTCTTCATGGTGATGCGCGAGCTCGGCTGGACCGGCACCATCGGCGCCGTCATCGTGCCGACCCTCGTGACGGCGTTCGGCGTGTTCTTCATGCGCCAGTACCTCGTCGACGTCATCCCCGACGAGCTCATCGAGGCCGCACGCGTCGACGGCGCGAACCAGATCCGCACCTTCCTGAACGTGGCCCTGCCCGCGGCCCGCCCAGCGATGGCGATCCTCGGACTCTTCACCTTCATGATGGCGTGGACCGACTACCTGTGGCCGCTCATCGTGCTGAGTCCCGCGAACCCCACCCTGCAGACGGCACTCAGCCAGTTGCAGTCGGGGTACTACGTCGACTACTCGGTCGTGCTCACCGGGGCGGTGCTCGCCACCATCCCGCTGCTCGTGCTGTTCGTCATCGCGGGCAAGCAACTCATCTCGGGAATCATGCAAGGAGCTGTGAAGGGTTGAACGTGAATCACGCGTCGTTCCGACGGAACTGGCCGGCCGACTTCATCTGGGGCTCGGCGACCGCCGCGGCGCAGATCGAGGGCGCCGCGCACGAGGGCGGCAAGGAGGATTCCATCTGGGACGCGTTCGCCCGCGTGCCCGGCGCGATCGCCGGCGGCGACACCCCCGACCGGGCGGTCGACCACTACCACCGCATGCCCGAGGACGTCGCGCTGATGCGCTCGCTCGGCCTCGACTCCTACCGGTTCTCGACGAGCTGGGCGCGCGTCGTGCCCGGTGGCCGCAGCGTCAATCAGGAGGGCCTCGACTTCTACTCGCGGCTCGTCGACGAACTGCTCGGTGCGGGCATCCTGCCCTGGCTCACGCTGTACCACTGGGATCTCCCCCAGGCTCTGCAGGAGCGGGGCGGCTGGGCGAACCGCGACACCGCATTCCGCTTCGCGGAGTACGCCGAGGCCGTGTACGAGTCGCTCGGCGACCGCGTGACGCACTGGACGACGTTCAACGAACCGCTCTGCTCGTCGCTCATCGGCTACGTCGGCGGCGAGCACGCGCCCGGCCTGAACGACCCAGAGGCGGGTCTGGCCGCCGTGCACCACCAGCACCTCGCGCACGGTCTCGCCGTCGAGCGGCTCAGGGGCCTCGCGGATGCCGCGGGGCGCGACATCCGTCTCGGCATCACGCTGAACCTCACGAACGCGGTGCCGAACGATCCGGCCGACCCCGTCGATCTCGAGGCCGCCCGGCGCATCGACGCCCTCTGGAACCGGATGTACCTCGAGCCCCTGCTGCTCGGCGCGTACCCGAGCGACCTGCTCGCCGACGTGCGCGAGTTCGGGCTCGACGCGCGCGTGCTCCCCGGCGACCTGCAGCAGATCTCGCAGCCGATCGACTTCCTCGGCGTGAACCACTATCACGACGACAACGTCTCCGGGCATCCGCTGCCCGCGGGCACCGCGCCGTCGCTGCGACCGACCGACCGGCCCGGCCGTTCGCCGTTCCCGGGCAGCGAGCACGTCTCGATGCCGTCTCGCGGCCTGCCGCGCACGGCGATGGACTGGGAGGTCAACCCCGCCGGCCTCACCCGACTGCTCGTGCGGCTGGGAGCTGAGTACCCGAATCTGCCACCCCTGTACGTGACGGAGAACGGCGCCGCCTACGACGACGACGTCTCCGACGACGGTGCCGTGCACGACGCGGAGCGCACCCGGTACGTGCTCGACCACGTCGACGCCATCGCCGAGGCGATCGAGCAGGGCGCCGACGTGCGCGGCTACTTCGTCTGGTCGCTGCTCGACAACTTCGAGTGGGCCTGGGGCTACGAGAAGCGGTTCGGCATCGTGCGGGTCGACTACGACACGTTCGAGCGCACGCCGAAGGACAGCGCGCACGCATTCGCGGCACTGATCGTGCGGGCGAAGAGGCAGCTCGCCGCGACCACTATCGTGGGGTGAACCGGAGCACGAGAAGGGGCCCATGATGACGGGGAGCATTCCGGCCGGCCACGCGCCGACCCTCGAGATGGTCGCGGCCCGCGCCGGCGTCTCCCGTGCCACGGTCTCCCGGGTCGTCAACGGGTCCCCGAAGGTGAGCCCCGAGGTCACGGAGGCCGTGCAGGCGGCGATCACCGCCCTGAACTACGTGCCGAACCGAGCCGCCCGCTCGCTCGCGAGCCGGCGCACCCAGGCCATCGCGCTCATCGTGCCCGAATCGGCGGCGCGCGTCTTCGACGACCCGTTCTTCGCCTCGATCGTGCAGGGTGCCGCGCTCGCCCTGGCGGGCACCGAGTACACGTTGAACATGCTCATCGAGTCGGAGCTCGACCCCGACAAGACCCGGCGCTACCTGCTCGGCGGCAACGTCGACGGTGCGCTCGTCGTCTCGCACCACACCGGTGACCACTCGTTCGCGCACCTCTCGCGCTCGCTGCCGCTCGTCTTCGGCGGGCGCCCCCTCGGACCCGAGGAGTCGAGCGGGTACACCGTCGACGTCGACAACGAGCACGGTGCGGCGGCCGCAGCGCAGCACCTCGTCGACACCGGGCGCACCCGCATCGCGACGATCGCCGGCCCGCAGGACATGCCGCCCGGGGTCGATCGACTGCATGGCTTCACCACGGTGGTCGCACGTGCCGGGCTCGCCGACGACCTCGTCGACTTCGGCGACTTCACGGCCGCCTCGGGTGCTGCGGCCATGCACCGGCTGCTCGAGCGGGCACCCGATCTCGACGGCGTGTTCGCCGCGAACGACCAGATGGCGATGGGCGCCCTCTCCGCACTCGCCGATGCCGGGCGCTCGGTGCCCGACGACGTCGCCGTGGTCGGCTTCGACGACGACCGCTACGCCGCCACCGCGATGCCGCCGCTCACGACCGTGCGGCAGCCGTCTTCGGAGATGGGCGCCGAGATGGCGCGCAAGCTCGTGCGTCTCATCGCCGGCGAAGACGTGGAGCCCGCGACGATCCTGCCGACCGAGCTCGTGGTGCGCCAGTCGGGCTGAGCGGGGCGGCATGCGCGCCGCGGCGCTTCAGCGCCCGGTCGGCCCCTGCTCGAACACGACCCCCGCGACATCCGTGAACCGGCCCTTCATGACCGCGATCGCCTCGGGGTTCTCGTCGACGAGCACGAAACGGCGGCCGAGCGTCGCGGCGACCGCGCCGGTCGTGCCGGACCCCGCGAAGAAGTCGAGCACCCAGTCGCCCTCGCGGGTCGAGGCCTGCACGATGCGGCGGAGGATCCCCTCGGGCTTCTGCGTCGGGTAGCCCGTCTTCTCGCGACCGGTCGGCGAGACGATCGTGTGCCACCACACGTCGGTCGGCAGCTTGCCGAGCTCGGCCTTCTCGGGCGTCACGAGCCCCGGTGCCATGTACGGCTCGCGGTCGACCGAGGTCGAGTCGAACCAGTACGCCGACGGGTTCTTCACGTAGACGAGGATCGTGTCGTGCTTCGTCGGCCACTTGCGCTTCGCCTTGGCGCCGTAGTCGTAGGCCCAGATCAACTCGTTGAGGAAGCTCTCGCGCCCGAACAGCGCGTCGAGCAGCACCTTCGCGTAGTGCGCTTCACGGTAGTCGAGGTGCAGGTACAGGGTGCCGTCGTCGGCGAGCAGCCGCCACGCCTCGACCAGCCGGGGCTCGAGGAAGCCCCAGTAGTCGTCGAAGCGGTCGTCGTAGCGCAGCAGGTCGCCGCGGATTCGCTCGTAGCGCTTGCCCGCGAACCCGGTGATGGTTCCGGATGCTTCGGGCGCCGCGTCATCCGTCGGCGGGACGCGCACGTGGCGGGTCGACTGCCGCGTCTGCGCCCGGCCGGTGTTGAACGGCGGGTCGAGGTAGATGAGCGTGAACCGGCCGTCGGGCAGCGTCGGCAGCACGGCGAGGTTGTCCGCATGGATGATGCGGTCGGGTTCGTCGCTGCTCACCCGTCCAGTCTGTCAGTCCGGCCGCGGGCACGACGCGGACCGGGTCGTGCCCGCGTCGTGCCCGACGTCGATGGCTGCGTACCGCCGGGCTCAGTGCTCGTGCACGTGCGTGCTCGCGGCGCCGCCGACGACCCCGACCGGGTCGAGGTCGGCCGGCCCGATCGCCTCCGCGAGTGCGCCTGCGGAGTACACCGTCTCTCCACCGACGATCGTGAGCTCGGCGTGCTCGGCGAGCAGCGCGGCCGGGTCGTCGTCGTGCACCGTCAGGTCACCCGACCACACCGCGAGGTCGGCGAGCATGCCCGGTGCGATTCGGCCGAGCGAGTGCTCGAGGTGCCACGCCCGGGCCCCGTGAACGGTGTACGCCTCGAGCGATCGATCGATGCCGACGCGCTCGGCGATCGTCCAGGCGTCGGCACCGTCGAGTCCGGCCCGCGTGGCCGCAGAGTAGAGCCCCACGAGGGGATCCATCTCGCCCACCTGCCAGTCGCTCGAGAAGGCGACGGTCGCGCCCGATTCGAGCAGGCTCCGGAACCGCCAGGCGCGATCCCACCGCTCTTCGCCGACGTTCTCCATCCAGGTGCCCGCAACCAGGTCGGGCGAGCAGTGCCGCGGTTGCATCGCCGCCGTCACGCCCAGCTCGCGGAAGCGCGGCAGATCGTCGGGGTGCAGGCATTCGACGTGCACGATGCCGTGGCGCCGGTCGTGGGTGCCGTTGCTGCGCGCCGCCTGCTCGATCGCGTCGAGGGCGAGCCGGATGCCGCCGTCGCCCGTTGCGTGCGTGTGCGTCTGGAAGCCGAGCCGGTCGAGTTCGCCGATCACGCCCACCAGCTCTCGATCGGGGTAGCTCGGCCGCCCGCGCACCCCGGGCCGGTTCGCGTAGTCCTCGAGCATCAGGGCCGTGTGCGGCTCGATCACGTCGTCGGCGTAGAGCTTGACCGGTCCGAGCCGCAGCCGGTCGTCGGCGGGCGCGGAGTCGACGGCCTCACGCAGCTGCGCGCGGAACGCGGCATCCGCCCCGACCGGGTGGAAGAGCGCCGCGATGACGCGCGAACTCAGTCGGCCCTCGGCGCTCGCACGGGCGAAGAGACCGAGCTCGGCGAGCGGCACCTGCGGTTCGACGACGGTCGTGATGCCGAGCGACGTGGCCATGTGCATGCTCGCGCAGAGCTTGCGGTAGCGGCGTTCGGGCGAGTACATCGGGATGTCCCGCTGCAGCGCCGCGAGCCCCGGCCCGGTCATCGCGCTCGTGTAGAAGTCCGTCACCCAGCCGGTCGGCTCGCCGGTGCGGGTGTCGCGTTCCGGCCGCCCCCACGGGACGTCCGCCCCGTCGGCGATGCCGAGCACGCGCAGCGCGGCGCGGTTCAGCCAGACGGAGTGCTGGTCGTACGTCGTGACGAAGACCGGCCGGTCGGTCACTCCCTCGAGGTCGGCCGCATTCGGCCGCCGACCCTCGACGATCGAGTACACCGCGTTCTCGGCGCAGACCCAGTCGAGCTCGGGGCGACGCCCCGCGAACTCGGAGATGCGGCGGCGCACCTCGGCGAGATCGTGAGCTCCTTCGAGCGAGACCGCGTCGGCGTCGAAGCCGAGCAGGAGGTGATTGTGGCTGTCGATGATGCCGGGAGTCACGAGGCGACCCGTCGCGTCGATCGTTCGGCGTGCCGCCGGGGCATCCGCCGCGGTGCCGACGTAGGCGATGCGATCGCCCTCGACTCCGACGGCGTCGGCCCAGGGCTGCGACCGATCGAAGGTGCGCACGCGCGCCCCGGTGATGAGCAGGTCGATCGTCACGCGTCGCGCCCTTCGCCTGCCGCGACCGGGCTGCCGTCGAGGTCGTCGGGGTCGTCGGATGCATCGATCAGGTGCAGCACGCCCGGGCGCTGCCGGAGGTAGAGCACGAAGTACAGGTAGCCGGCGGCGACGATGCCGAACGCGATCGCGAGGCTGAGCCACTGCGCCGGATCGAGGATGCCGATCACGAAGATCGTGATGATCGCGATGAGCGCGAGCACGGGCGGCGCCGGCCAGAGCGGCATGCGGTACGTGCCGGCGGCAGCGGGCGAGCGCCGCACGACGAACGCCGCGAGCGCGATGAAGCCGTAGCTGAAGGCGAGGGTCGAACCGGTGGCGTTCAGCAGCACGTCGAAGGGAACGAAGCACGCCGCCAGCGCGATGACGCCCATGACGATGGTCGCGGCCACCGGCATGCTGGTGCGCGCCGACACGCGCCCGAGCGACCGCGCGAGCGCAGCCGGCATGGCCTGATCGCGGGCGGCGGCGAAGAGCAGCCGGCCCGACTGCAGGGCGATCGCGATGATGGCGTTGATGATGGCGAGCGCGATCGCGATGAGCACGACGACGGTCAGCGTCTCACCGGCACGGGCGGCGAGGAAGCTCTCCACCGGCAGTCCGGCGCCGAACAGCTCCTCGAGCGAGTCGGCGCCGAGCAGCACGGCGGTGAGCGGCACGAGCTCGGCGATCACCGTGATGACGGCGCTCCAGAGCACGGCCCGGGCGATGGCGCGCTTCGCGTTCTTCGTCTCCTCGGCGAAGTAGACCGCGCCGCCGTAGCCGTTGTACGAGAAGATGCCCTGGGTCACGGCGAGCACGAGGCCGGCGATGCCGAGCGGCGCGAGCCCTCCGGTGGCCGCATCGAGTGCCTGCGGGTCGAGGAGGTCGGTGATCGGTCGTTCGATGTGCACGAGTCCGAGCACGGCGAGGAGGGCGAGTGCCGCGAGCTCGATGAAGAGGAACACGCCCGTGACCCACGCATTCGTGCGGATGTTGAAGCATGCCGTGACGGTGGCGAGCACGATCACGATGAGCGCGGTCGCGAGCGGGTCGAGACCGGCGAGCGCGAAGCCCAGGTAGTCGGCCACGCCGAGCGCGAAGATCGCGATGATGAGCGGCAGGCTCACGAGGCCGATGAAGAAGACGGCCGCACCCGAGGCCGGTCCGAGCACCCGGCTCACGAGGGAGTAGTCACCGCCGGCGATCGGGTGTCGCGACGCGAGCTCTGCGTAGCAGAACGCGATGAGGATGCTGATCACGCCGGCGAGCGCGAAGCCCCAGAAGACGCCGGTGCCGTAGCCCGCGAGGGCCGCGCCGCCGAGGATGAAGACGCTCGAGGCCGGCGAGATGCCCGAGAGGGTGATGAGCACGTTGCCGCCGACGCCGAGCGAGCGCGAGAGCTGGCCGCCGTGCGTCGTCGTCGCGGCGGTGTCGAGGGCGGGTGATGCCGGGGCGGCGGTGCCGCTCGGGGGGTTCGGCTTGGACATGCTTCGATCTCTCTTCGTCGGGGGATGCGGTGCATTCAGGTTTTTTGACACTAGAGTCAAATAACTCATGCAGTGTTGCACGCCGATCGGATAGTGTCAACGGCATGGCACGACCGAGCACCCAGGAAGCACGACGGGCCGCACTGATCGAAGCCACGTACGCGGCCGGGCGCACCCACGGGCTGCGCTCGCTGTCGCTGACGGATGTCGCGGCGCAGGCCGGCCTCACCCGCGGCGCGATCCTCTACTACTACGAAGACCTCGACGCACTGCTCGTGGAGGCGCACGCAGCCGGCGTCGAACGCTTCTGCGACGCGCGCGACGCCACCATCGCCGACCTCGCCGATCCGCGCGAGCAGCTCGCAGCGGCGATCGACGCGGGCCTGCCGAGCGGCCCCGACGACGCCCTGATGAGCCTGCTCTACGAGTTCGACGTGCTCGCCGGCAACTCGGCACTGCACGACGAGCTCGTGCAGAAGCTCTACCTGCGCCAGCTCGAGACGTACCGGGGCATCATCGCGGCGGGGCGCGCCTCGAGCGCCTTCTCCCCCGGGCTGCCAGACGACGACCTCGCGATGACCTTCGTCGCACTCGAAGACGCCTACGGGTTGCACATCGTCGGCGGCAACGCCCTCATGACCGTCGAGAAGGCAGCCGCCGCGATGCGCGCTGTCGCAGCGGAGCTCGGCTGCCCACCCCTCGGGTAGCTCAGCGAGCCGACAGGGTCAGTCGCGGTCGACGTCGAGGCGGATCGTGCCGCGGAAGCGGTCGGCGCCAACCGGCGCGGGCCGCGAGGCATCCGTGCCGTCGTCGTCGAACGCGATGCCCTTGTCGCCGTCACCCGGAATCGGTGCGGGAACCGGCAGGCGGCTCTGCCGGTCGAGCTCGACCTGCGCCTCGTGCTTGCGCGGCGCGAAGACCTCGTCGCCGATCATCATGACGCCGCCGCCACCGCCACCGCGCTTGGTCTTGTCGGAGAGGTCGATCCAGCCGCGCCGCACGGCGAACGCCACGAAGGCGCCGACGACCGCGGCGATGCCGAGCCAGATCCACCAATCCACCCGGCGAGTCTAACGGGGATCGCTGAGCCTTCCTCGCACGGGTGTGGACAGGGGCCGGCGGGCTCAGGGCACCCGGTAGAGCCACTCCCGCGTCGAGAACTTGGACTCGACGAGCGCCTCGGCCTCGGCGAGCTCGTCGGCGGACACGGTGCCGGGGGTCGCCCCGTAGAGCGTCGTGAACGTCTGCTTCAGGCTCTCGATGACGGCCGCGCGCGACAGCCCGGTCTGCGAGCGGAGCGGGTCGACGCGCTTGGCCGCCGAGGCGATGCCCTTGTCGCTGATCTTCTCGCGCCCGATGCGCAGCACCTCGAGCATCTTCTCGTTGTCGAGGTCGTACGACATCGTGACGTGGTGCAGCACGCCGCCCGAGCCGAGTCGCTTCTGGGCGGCGCCGCCGATCTTGCCGAGCGGGCTCGCGATGTCGTTGAGCGGCTGGTACGTCGCCTCGATGCCGATCGCGCGCAGCCCCTGCAGCACCCAGTCGTCGAGGAACGCGTAGGAGTCGGCGAAGCTCATGCCCTGCACGAGCTCGCCCGGCACGTAGAGGGAGTACGTCACGACGTTGCCGCGCTCCATCATCATCGCGCCGCCGCCCGAGATGCGGCGCACGACGTCGAAGCCGTACTTCTCAGCACCCTCGGGGTCGACCTCGTTCTTGACCGACTGGAAGCTGCCGATGACCACGGCCGACTCATCCCATTCCCAGAAGCGCAGCGTGGGCTTGCGGCGCCCCTCGCCGACGCGGGTCGCGAGCACCTCGTCGAGGGCGAGGTGGGTGCGCGGCGGCACGGCCGCGTCGTGCACGATCTCCCATTCGTAGTCGGCCCAGCTCGTGGCATCCGTCATCGCCCGTCGCACGGCAACGGCGATCGCCTCGGCCGAGAAGCCGAGCATGACGGCGTCGTGCCGAAGGCCGGCGGTGATCGCCGCGGCGATCTGCTTCGCATCGGATGCCGCGGAGAGCCCCGTGAGCGCGGCATCGATGTCGCCCAGCGCCTCGTCGGGTTCGAGGAAGAAGTCGCCCGCGACGCGCGGGTTCACGATCACCCCGTCGCGCACCTCGAAATCGACGACCACGAGCTTGCCACCGGGCACCTTGTATTCACCGTGCATGCGGTACAGCCTACGGATGCCGGGCACGGATGCGGGAGCCTACGATCGAGGGGACGGCAGGGGGCCCGAGATGACGACGTTCTACCTGGCACGCCACGGCGAGACGACCTGGCACGCCGACCACCGGTACGCGGGAAATTCGGATGTCCCGCTGACGCGCCACGGTCTCGGTCAGGCCGCCGCACTCGGCGCCTGGGCCGTCGACGCGCAGCTCGACGCGATCGTCGCCTCGCCGCTCAGCCGTGCGCGGCGTTCGGCCGCGCCATCCGTCGAGACGACCGGCCTCGCGCTGCGCATCGACGACCGCCTCGTGGAGATCGACTTCGGCGACGGCGAGGGGCTCACCCCGACCGAGCTCGCCGAGCGGTTCCCCGAGGAGTGGGCGGCGTTCTGCCGTGCCCCGGCGTCGAACCCGTTCCCGGGCGGCGAGCGCGGCCGCGACGGCATCGCCCGCGCCCTGCCGGTCTTCGACGAGCTCGTCGAGGAGTTCCCCGACGGGCGCGTGCTCATCGTGGCGCACGCGACGCTCATCAGGCTGCTCTTCTGCGACCTCGCCGGCATGGACCCCGACGGCTACCGCGACCTGCTGCCGGTGCTCGGCAATTGCAACATCACCACGATCGTCTACCCGTGGGCGACGGAGTCGCAGGTCACGAGCCATCCGCGCATCCGGCTGCTCGGCTTCGACGTGCCGCCGGGCCGCGCCGCGATCTGACCGCGGCTCAGTCGGTCGCGAAGCGCTCGTCGAGCCAGCCGATGAGGTCGGCACGCACCTCGGCGCGGTTCGTCTCGTTGAAGATCTCGTGCCGCGCGCCCTCGTAGACGATGAGCTCGACATCGACGAGTCCCGAGCGGTGCACGTAGGCGTTCGCGAGCTTCACCGCGCTCAGTTCGCCGCCGAGCGTGTCATCGGAGCCGACCATGATGAGCAGCGGCAGCTCGGCGGGCAGGTGCCGGGCGGGACGGCCGAGCAGGCGCAGTGAGTCGACCGTGCCGAAGAGCTTCCGCAGCGGAACCTCGGTCGTGTAGGGGTCGGCCATGAACGCGGGTGCGACGTCGGGGTCGCGGCTCAGCCACTCGACCGGCGTGGGGCCGAGGTGCTTGTGCCGGGCGTTCAGGTCGCCGCCGTTCATGTCGAACAGCGTGCGATAGGCCGTGCCGGTGAGCACAGCGCCGTCGTACTTCTCGGCGCTGCGGTTCACGATGATCTGCGACATGAGCGAGCCCCACGAGTGCCCGAGCAGCACGAGCGGCAGCTCGGGCCCTTCAGCTTCGCGGATGACGCGGCTGAACTGCTCGACCGCGTCGACCGTAGCCCGGAGCCCGCCGGGGCCGAGGCGGCCCATGCGCGTCAGGTCGCCGCCGTGCTGTTCGAACCCGGTCTGCCCGTGACCGCGATGATCGTCTGCCCAGACCGAGTAGCCGGCCGCGTTCAGCGCCTCGATGAGCTCGGTGTACCTGCCGATGTGCTCGCCGACGCCGTGCGCGAGCTGGATCACCGCGGTCGCGTCGGGCACCCGCCACGACTCGTAGTGGATCCGGACCCCGTGCTCATCGGTGAAGGTCGCCATGCCGACATCATGGCAGGCCCCGCCCGCCCGCGTCAGAGCGCCACGGCACCGATCAGGTTGACCTTGACGCCGATGCGGTCGAGCATCGCCACCTTCGCCGCGAGCGCCTTGTCGGCGGTCTCGGCGTCGGGCGCGTATACGAGCTGAGCGTGGTTGGCCTTGTGCCGAGCCATGAACTGGTCGCGCGAGACGTCGTGCAGCACGACGTGCGCGATCGGCCACTCGGGATTGGTCGCCTGCTTGCGCCGCTCGGTCTCCTCGGCCGGCAGCTCGACGACGGTGGCGCGGAAGACGTCCGCCTGCAGGATCCCGTCGGCGATGAACACCCGAGAGAGCACGATCTCGCCGGGCTTGGACACTCCGTTGATCGTCGCTCCGCCCGCCGGGAAGAACACCGGGCCCTGGCGCCATCCCTCGGCATGCTCCCAACCGCCGAGGTGCGAGGCCGGCACCGAGCCCGAGATCTCGTACACCCAGACGAACTCGCCGTCGTGCTCCTCGCCCCAGCGCACGTCGTGCAGGGTGTTGTCGGGCACGAGGCCCATCGCGGTCCAGACGCGATCGGTGATGAGCGCGTCGACGGCGACGCCCTCGTCGGCTTCGTTGAAGTGCGGGAACGCGCGCCCGGCGTACAGCTCGCGCGAGCCGTCGCGCGAGAACACGGGCGGCCGCTCGGTCGAGTTCAGCACGCCCTCGGCGAGGTCCGACGCGGGCACGAGGTCTTTCAGACCCTGCTGGTACTGGATGCCGACGGCGTCGAGGCCGAAGTCGTCGGAGATGCGGAGCGCGGCGATGTACATCTTCATCTGCCAGCGCACCTGCTCGACCGTGAGCTCGGTCGCGTCATCCGTGCCGAAGCGGAAGGTCATGCCCCGTTCGACGAGCCAGTCACGGGCGGCATCGGCCTCGGCGTCGGGCACCGTCAGCATCTCGGCGTAGAGCGCCGACTGCGAGAGCCGTTCCTTGTAGATGCCGAGCGGGTTCAGCAGCTCGTCGTCGAAGACCGCGTTGTACATGCCCATGCAGCCCTCGTCGAAGACGCCGATGATCGCCTTGTCGGCGAGCAGCTGGTCGCCGAGGGCACGGCCGAGTCGTACTTCAGGGGTGTCGGGCAGCTCGGGCAGCGGCCGCACATGCGAGGCGTCGTGCGTGATGCGACCTGTCTCGACCCACTCGCGGAGCCCGGCGCGGAACCACGCGTCGGTGAAGTCGACCGACCAGATCGTCGAGTACGGCTTGCCCATCTTCGTCAGGCCGGCGTTCAGGCCGAGCAGGCCCACGAGCCCCGGCCAGTCGCCCGCGAAGTTCGCGACGGTGAGGATGGGGCCGCGGTGGGTGCGGAGCCCGGCGAGCACGTGGTGCGAGTACTGCCACACCGCCTCCGCCACGATGAGCGGGGCGTCGACGGGGATCGCCTTGAAGACCTCGAGCCCCATGCGCTGGCTCGAGATGAAGCCGTGGCCCGTCGCCGGGTCGACGCCGTTGGCGCGCACGACCCGCCAGCCGAGCTCGTCGAGTGCCGCCGTGACATCCGCCTCCATCGCCGACTGGGTCGCCCAGCCCGCGGTGTTGGCCGATTCGCGCAGATCGCCGCTCGCGATGAGGAAGGCGGTGTTCGGCGTCGCGACCGGCCGTTCGACGGTCGCGGGCAGGGTGTAACTCGTCATCGTGTCTCCTGGTGTTCGTGGTCGTCGGCCGCCGTGCGGACGGTGTGGTCGTCGCCGGCGGTCAGGTGCAGTGCTCCGGATGCCTCGCGCCCGCGCAGCACGATGCGGTCGACGTCGAGCACGCCGCCGTCGAGGTGCAGCGTGAGCTCGTCGCCGTCGATCTCGACGCGCCCCCACGCCCCACCGGTCGTGAAGAGGTAGCGGCCGTCGGAGCTCGGGTCGAACGAGAGCGTGCGGGCCGGGGCATCCCATTGCACGCCGCTGAATGCGAGCAGCAGTGCCCAGGACGCGAGCGAGCGGGCGTAGTGGTTGCCGCACTCGATCTCGTTCCACGGGTTCCGCACGGTGCCGTCGTAGCGTGCGCGCAGCGTGCGCTCGACGAGGAGCGCGTCGTCGACGAGCCCGGCGTAGACGAGGCTGGCGGCGACCTGGTGCTCGATGCCGGTCCAGACCTCGTCGGAGTAGACGAACGGGATCGCCGGTCGTCCGCCGCGCGGCCACGACGCGAGGAGCAGCCCGCCCTCGTCGTTCAGTGCGTAGACCCGCTGCGTGCTCTCGTGCTCGGTAAGGTCGGCTCGGTGGTTGTGCCCGACGATCGCGCGGAGGGCACTCCGCACGTGGTCACGGGGCAGGATCTCGCCGAGGCCGTTGACCGAGGCGTGGAACTGGCCGAGCAGCTGATCGGAGAGCACGCCGTCGCCGTACTGGTAGCGGTGCGCGTCGACATCCTCGATGACCTGGCGGTAGTACTCGCCGTTCCAGAGCACCGCCTCCATGCCCGCGGCACAGCGCTCGGCACGCTCGAGCCAGTCGCTCGCGCGGTCCGTCTCGCCGAGGTGGGCAGCCATGCGAGCGCCGGCGCGGAGCGCGGCCAGGAACATGCCGTTCGCGAGCGGCTCGATGCCGTGGAACTCGATGTCGTAGGTGTTGTGCAGCTCGCCGTCGAGCAGGCCGTCGCCGTCGCTGTCCCACTCGCGGATCGCGTAGTCGAGGGTGCGCACCGCAGCCGGCCAGAGCTCGCGGAGGAACTCGTCGTCGCCCGAGAACCGCCATTCGCGGTGCAGGCGCAGGAACGTGCCGAGCTGCCCGTCGACCGCCGGGCCCATGAACCACGACGGACCGCCGAAGACCCGGTTCGAACGGAACTTCTGGGCGCCCACAGCATCCGTCTCGAGCAGGAACTCGACCCGGCGCGCACTCCGCTCGAGCGACGGGAAGAGCCATGCCGCCGTCTGCGCGTACGACCAGACGTGGGTGCAGGTGCCCTCGCACGAACCGCTGTGGTCGAACGAACCCTCCCATGCGGCGAACACCGGTCCGGCGCCGAGCTCGGGATTCGGCTGCTCGACCACGAAGCACGTCGTCGAGCGCAGCGCCGCGACGTTCGCGCCGACGGCGTCGGCGATCACGGCGTCGAGGGTTCCACCGTAGAGCGCCTCGACGAAGGCGCGCGTCGCCGCCTCGAGGGCGGGCAGCTCGCGATGCAGGTGGGATGCTGCGGCCCAGGCGTCTGGCCAGAGCGTGGCATAGCGGTTGCGCACGACCCCTGCGGGGTCGGTGTCGCCGAAGACGATGTGGCCGTACCAGCCGCGTCGGCGATTCGGAAAGCTCCAGGAGAGCACGAACTCGAAGTCGCGCTGCTCCCCCGGCGCGAGCTCGTGCACGATGCCGAGCGTGCCGGTGCGCAAGCGCGGAAGCTTCTCGAAGACGGCCTCCTCCGTCATCGGCGCGCCGTCGTCGGAGTCGGCGAACAGGCCGCGGGGGCGATCCTCGAGCGTCAGCCGCGGCTCGGGTTCGAGCAGGCCGTCGTCACTGAGGTCGCTCCAGAAGAGGCGCGGCCCATCGGGCCAGAACCCGGTCACCCATTGGGGCTTCGCCGTCGTCGAGGCATCCGTCGTGGTGAGGCTCATCGTGCCGTAGCCGAAGTCGTCGTCGGGCAGCCCGATGCCGAAGTCGAGCCCGCGCACCGCGCCGTCGTCGCGCCACTGCACGGTCTGCGCGGCGCGCATGCCGTACGGGCCCTCGCCTCGACCCGCGGTGTGGGTGAGGGAGCCGGCGATCGTGACCGCGACGGGCACCTCCGCGGGATTCGTCACGCGGTAGCGCAGCACTGCGGCCGGGATGCCGGAGGCGTCGGCGTCGAGCGGCACGAGCGGCGTGAAGGCGGTGAGCGACACCTCGACCGGCAGCACCTCGTCGTCGAAGTCGATGTCGACGACCGGGTACTCGCCGTGCATCGTCGCGCCGGCGAGGCGCGGCAGCCCGGCGAGCCGGTCGAAGCCGTAGCCGGCGTCCCAGTCGTGGCGGCCGGTGAGCTTGGCCTCGAGCACCCGGGTCACTGCGGCGGCGCCCTCGGGTGCCGCGTGGATCGCGAAGAAGCTGTTGGGGTTCAGCCGCCCCTTGTCGGGCAGGTTCTCGAGCTCCCAGTCGCGCAGTTCGCCGCGGGCGCCGATCGAGACGTTCCCGGTGCCGATGCCACCGAGGGGGAACGCGGCGCGTTCCGCGGTGTGCGGGATCCCTCGTGCTCTGCGGGTCATCGCGCGTCCTCCTGGTCGTGATCGTGGTGTTCGTCGTCGTGCTCGAGGTCTTCGCTGCGCTGCGCCGCCGCGAGCTCGTGCACGAGCTCCTTCGTCACGGCGTAGAGGCGCAGGTAGCGATCGAAGAGCACGTCGTAGTCGGCGGCGACCTCGGGCCGCGGCCGGATCGTCGTCGCGACGGGGTTCCAGTCCGCGATGCTCGGCGGCGCTGCCTCGGCGGTCGCGGCCGCGGCGAGAAACGCCGCTCCGTAGCTCGCCCCGATCGTCGTCTGCGGCACCTCCTGCACGAGCCCCGTGACATCCGACACGATCTGCAGCCAGAGCGACCCCTGCGTGCCGCCGCCGACGGCGACGATGCGACGGATGTCGGCGCCTGCGGCGCGCATCGTCTCGACGTTGTGCCGCACGCCGAGCGCGGTCGCCTCGAGCGCGGCGCGGTAGAGGTCGCCTCGGGTGTGGCTGAGGGTGAGCCCGGCGACCACGCCGCGGGCGTCGGGATCGAGGATCGGCGTGCGTTCCCCCGCGAAGTAGGGCAGCATCACGAGGCCGCGCGCGCCGACACCGGACTCGGCGGCCTCGGCGAGCAGGACCGGGAAGTCGGCGTCGGTGAGGTCCTTGAGCCAGCTCGTGAGCGCACCCGAGGTCGCGAGCCCGCCGGCGAGGTTGCGGGTGCCGGGGAAGGCGCCGACCGTGGTCCACATCGACGGGGTGCGCAGCGTCTCCTCCCCTGTCGCGATGAGGAACATCGTCGTGCCGTACATGAGCATGAGGTCGCCGGTGCCGTGGGCGCCGACGCTGACCGCCTCGGTCCATGCGTCGATCGTGCCGGCGATGACGGGCGTGCCGGCCGGGATGCCGGTGGCGTCGGCCGCGGCACCGGTGACCGTGCCGACGACGTCGCCGGCCCACGCGAGCGGAGGCGCCTCAATGCCCTCGGCGAAGCGGTTCCACCACGGCTCGTGCCAGGTCTCGGCCTCGATGTCGTAGAGCGGGGAGACCTGGCTCGCCGACTGGTGGTCGAGCACGTAGGCTCCGGTGAGCCTGCGGGCGAGCCACGAAGCCGGCATGAAGAGACGGTGCGCCCGCGCGAACGCCTCGGGCTCCTCGTCGGCGATCCAGCCGATCTTCGGTCCGCCGGCCTGCGAGGTGAGGGTCGAGCCGCCGACCCTCGTGATCGCGTCGACGCCGAGCTGCTGCGACATCCGCTCGATCTGCGCCGCCGCCCTCGTGTCGACGCCGTACAGGATCGCCGGACGCACCGGTTCGTCGTGTTCGTCGGCCAGGAGGATGCACGGGCCCATGCCGCTGACGCCGACGCCGGCCAGCTCGATCTCGAGACCGAGACCGGATGCCTCGGCCAGCAGCCGCCGCGAGAGCTCCACGAACTCGTCCCACCAGATGCGGCCGTCCATCTCGACCCAACCGGCGCGTGGGCGCTGCACCTCGTGCGCCACAGTGGCGGTCGCGATGATCTCGCCATCGGCCGCGACGAGCACGCCCTTGCTGCTCGAGGTGCCGATGTCGACACCGAGCGTGCATCGCTTCGGCATGGCGTTCCTCCTCGATCGCGGCCGGTGGGACGTCGTCGGCAAGTCCGCGACGTCGTCGACGGCCACTCTATGCGAAATCGATTTCATGATCAATCGAAACGATGCAATCGACGTGGGGATCCGAGGAGACCCCGGACGCGGCGTTCGATACACTCCACGCGTGGAGAGCCCGATAGCTGCCGTGGCGTCCGTCGCAGCGCACGCGATCGCCGAAGTGCTCGGCGTCGAGCCCGCAGGCGTCGACCCGGTGATCCGGGAGTCGCGCTTCGCGGACCTGCAGAGCAATGCCGCCCTGTCGCTCGGACCCGCGCACGGCCTGCGCCCGCGCGACCTCGCACAGCAGATCGTCGAGCGGATCCCGGTCGACGGCCCGATCGCGCGCGCCGAGGTGACCGGGCCCGGCTACGTGAACCTCGAGCTCTCCACCGACTGGATCGCGGAGCGGCTCTCCTCGCTCTCGGTTCCGGAGCGGCACGACGCCACGGGTCGACGCATCGTGATCGACTACTCCTCGCCGAACGTGGCCAAGGAGATGCACGTCGGCCATCTTCGAACGACCGTCGTCGGCGACGCCCTGGCGCGGATGCTGGAGTGGAGCGGGCACACCGTCATCCGCCAGAACCACATCGGCGACTGGGGCACCCCGTTCGGCATGCTCATCGAGCACTCGCTCGACCTCGGGCTCGGGCCGGCGGACCTCGATCGGATGGCCGACGACCCCAATGCGTTCTATCGGGCGGCGCGCGCGAAGTTCGACGCCTCACCCGAGTTCGCCGATCGCGCTCGTCGGCGCGTGGTGCTCCTCCAGGCCGGTGATGCCGCCACGCTCGAGCGCTGGGCAGAGCTCGTCGACGCGTCGAAGGCCTACTTCCGGAGGGTCTACGGCAGCCTCGACGTGTCGCTGACCGACGAGCACCTGGCCGGCGAGAGCTCCTACAACGACGAACTCGCGGGCATCTGCGCCGAACTCGAAGCGCTCGGCCTCGCCCGCGTGAGCGACGGCGCCCTGTGCGCCTTCCCCGAGGGATTCACCGGGCGCGACGGCACCCCGGCCCCGCTCATCATCCGGAAGCGCGATGGCGGGTACGGCTACGCCACGACCGACCTGGCGACCATCCGCCACCGCGCACTCGTGCTGCGGGCCGATCAGGCGGTCTACGTGATCGGCGAGCCGCAGGCGACGCATCTGGAGATGGTCTGGGCCGTCGCCCGGGAAGCCGGATGGCTCCCGCCGACGACCGAGACCGTGCACGTGAAGATCGGCAACGTCGTGGGCGCCGACAACAAGCTGCTCCGCACCCGGAGTGGAGACGGCGCCACCCTGGCCGGTCTGATCGACGAGGCGTACCGACGAGCTGCGACGGCCACGGATCGAGAGCACGCGATCGAGGACGACGACGAACGCGGACGTGCGGCCCGCGCGGTCGCGATCGGCGCGATCAAGTACGCCGACCTGTCGGTGCCGCACGACACCGGCTACATGTTCGATCTCGACCGGATGCTCGCCCCGGTCGGAAACACCGGACCCTACCTGCAGTACGCGGTGACCCGGGTCCGCTCCGTCTTCTCGCACCCCGGGGCGAAGGGGCACGATCCGAACGCGCCGATCGCCCTCGACACTCCCGAAGCACGGGAGCTGGCGCTGCTGCTCCTCGAGTTCGACGCCACCGCCCGAGCCGCGGGCGAGTCCTTCGAACCCCACCGCCTGTGCGCGCTGCTCTACCAGGTCGCGAAGCGATTCGCGGCGTTCTACGACGCCGTCCCGATCCTCCGTGCCGAACCGGCCGACCGCGACGCGCGGCTTCGCCTCTGCCGCCGGACCGAAGCCGTGCTGGTGCGAGGTCTCGACCTGCTGGGCATCAGCGCGCCGCTCCGAATGTGACCGGGATCCGCCGAGCCCGGCGCCGTCACTTCGAGGTGGTGGAACCCGCCGCTTCGCCGGCCGGCCCCGCCGGCTGCACCTCGCCGCGCAGCACGACCGTGCGCGCCTGCTGGTCGTCGCCCGCGATGCGCTCGAGCAGCATCTTGGCCGCGGTCACGCCCATGTGCCGCGCAGGCAGCTTGACGACGGTGACCGCGCTCGGGGAGAGGGTCGTGAAGGGCAGCGAGCCGACGACCGCGACCCCGAGCTTCGGCGGGGTGAGACCGTGCTCGGTCAGCACCTGGATCGCGCCGACGCCGAGCAGGTTGTTGGCCGCGACGACGGCGTCGGGCGGCTCGGGCAGGGCGAGCAGCGCCTCCATCGACTCCCGGCCACCGTCGACGCGGAAGGTCGAGTACCGCAGCAACTCGTCGGCATCGACGTCGGGGAGCAGCCGCGTCATGACCGCGCGCCAGCCCTGCGCTCGCTCGGCGGCCGTCTCGATGTGCTGCGGGCCGGTGATGCACGCGATGCGCCGATACCCGGCCTGCACGAGGTGCTCGGTCGCCGCCTGGCCCGCCGTGCGATTGGCCATGATCACGCCGTCGATGTCGTAGCCGGTACCGCGGTCGACGGCGACGACCGGTCGACCGGCCGCGCGGATGTCGTCGAGATTGGTCTGGTCGGATGCCGCGGCGAGGATCACCCCCGCCATGTGCTCGGAGATCGCGATCTGGAGGTAGGTCGCCTCCTTGTCGAGCTGGGAGTCGGTGTTGCAGAGCACGACGGAGTACCCGGCCTTCTGCGCGACGTCTTCGACCCCGCGGGCGAGTTCGGTGAAGTACGGATTCTCGATGTCGGGGATGACGAGCGCGATGACCTCGGACTCCTGCTTGCGCAGGGTGCGGGCGGTGCGGTTGGGGGTGAACCTCAACTGCTTCGCGGCGTCTCGAACCGCGGCCGACTTCTCGTCGGAGACCGCCACCCCGTTGAAGACGCGCGAGACCGTCGCCGGGGACACCCCGGCGAGTTTCGCCACCTCGTAGATCGTCGCCATGCGCCCTGCCCTGCGCCGGCTCGCGTTGACATGCCGGTGAGGCAACCTTACAGTGTTGAAATCGATTCCAGCAGCGCAGCACGTGCCGCGCCGACACGAGGAAGTGGCCGATCGTGAACGCCCCTCACCCCCAGAGTCCCGACCTCTCGTCGATCTCGGCGCTCCGGCGCCTGCAGACGCGCTCGATCTCGCCCGAGAACTTCGACGGTGCGGTCGGCGGCGGCGGCCGAGCGACCGAGGGCACCGGGGCATCCGCTGCCCGCGACCTCGGCCCAGGCTGGAAGATCTCGCCGAGCGTCGACATCAAGGCGGGCGAGACCCTCGACCTCGCGACGATCGACGGCCCGGGCAGGATCACGCACATCTGGATCACGACCCACACCGACAACTGGCGCACGCTCGTGCTGCGCGCCTACTGGGACGGCGAGGAGGAGCCCGCGGTCGAAGTGCCGTACGGCGACTTCTTCTGCAACGGCTGGGGCGTGTTCGCGCAGGTGAACTCGCAGGCGATCGCCGCGAACCCGCACGGCGGATTCAACTCGTACTGGCCGATGCCGTTCAAGGCCGGCGCCCGGCTCACGATCGAGAACACCTCCGTCGTCGACGTGCGCGTGTACTACCAGGTGACCTACGAGATCGGCGGCGACTACTCGGCCGACGGTTATTTCCACGCGCAATGGCGCCGATCCAACCCGCTCGAGGAGCTCGTGCCGCACACGATCCTCGAGGGCATCGAGGGGCAGGGCCAGTACGTCGGCACGTACCTCGCGTGGGGCGTGAACTCCAACGGATGGTGGGGCGAGGGCGAGATCAAGTTCTACCTCGACGACGACACCGACTACCCGACGATCTGCGGCACCGGCACCGAGGACTACTTCGGCGGCGCTTGGAACTTCGACATCCCGGGCCAGGGCTACACCGAGTTCTCGACCCCGTACCTCGGCATGCCGCAGGTGATCCGCCCCGACGGCCTCTACGTCAGCCAGCAGCGCTTCGGCATGTACCGCTGGCACCTGCTCGACCCGATCTTCTTTACGACCGGCATCCCGAAGGTCGACATCCAGGCGCTCGGCTGGCGCAGCGGATGGCGCTACCTCCCGCTCCGCGACGACATCGCGTCGACCGCGCTGTTCTACCTCGACCGCCCCACCGCACGGCGCCCGAAGTCGCCGACCGCCGACGATATGGAGGTGCACCTCGGCACCGCACCGGTGCCCGACATCGGGGCCATGCCGCCGCGGGCGCCGCAGGAGTGAGCGTGGCGGAGTAGGCCCGCAGGCGAGGGGGCGCGGCGCGGAGCGCGCCACCCCCTCACCGCTCAAGCGGGCTGGTCGACCCACTGCACGAGCTGCCAGATGAGCCCGTTCGGATCCGCGAACTGGCAGAAGCGCTCGCCCCATGGCTCGGTCTCCGGAGGTGTCACGACTCGGGCGCCGGCCGCCTCGATGCGCGCGAACTCGCCGTCGAGGTCGTCGACGACGAAGACGAGCAGCAGCCCCTGCCCCGCTGAGCCCGCGATCTCGCTCGGCTTGAAGGTGGACAGGCCCGTGGCCAGGAAGATCAGGTTCGTGTTCGAGTCGGGATGCCGAAGCGACACGAACCCGTCGGCCGCCATGGCCGCCTCGTAACCGAAGAAGGTCTCGGCGAAGCCCGCCGAGGCGTCGACGTCGGCGACGTTCAGCGAGAGAGCGGTCTGGGTGATGTTCATCGAGTCTCCTGTCAGTAAACCCTGTACGACGTACAGCACAGTCTACAACGTACAATGTTATGGAATATTCCGAGGAAGGCCCCGCGATGCCCCGACCCTTGGTCGACCTGTTGTGGCGCGACAGCCCGAGTGCGCCGGCGGGCGGCAGCCGTGGCCCCCGGGCGCGCTACTCGACCGGCGACGTCGTGGCACGCGCGATCGCCCTCGCCGACGAGGGCGGCATCACCGCCGTCACCGTGCGCGCGCTCGCGCAGTCGCTCGAGATGACGGCGATGTCGGTGTACACCCACGTCAACAGCCGCGACGACCTGCTCGTGCTGATGGCCGACCACGCGTGCGCGCGCATGACGTCGACGCCGTTCGGGCGGGCGGCGTGGCGCACCCGGGTGCGCCGGGTCGCCGACGACAACCTCGCGCTCCTGCGCGCTCACCCCTGGTTGCTCGACGTCGACGACCCGCGCACCGCCCTCGGCCCCGGGACGATCGCGAAGTACGACCACGAGCTGCGCGCCTTCGACGGCACGTCGATCGGCGACATCCAACGCGATGCGGCGCTGACGTTCGTGCTCGACTTCGTGCGGTCGTCGGCCTCGAGAATCGTGACGCGTCCCGCGACCGGCGAGTTCGGCGAGCTCTGGGAGGAGTCGGTCGCGAGCCTTGCCCGCTACGTGGGCGACGACTTCGCACTCGCGCAACGGGTCGGTCGCGCGGCCGGGGAGGCGATGGGCGGCCCGCACGATGCCGAGAGGGCATGGGAGTACGGGCTGGACCGGGTCATCGCCGGACTGGGCGACGCGATCGGCGGTTAGTCTCGCACCGCCGCCTCGAGCTCGAACTCGCCCTCTGCGAGCCCGCGGTCGAAGTGCCGTACGACGACTTCTTCTGCAACGGCTGGGGCGTGTTCGCGCAGGTGAACTCGCAGACGATCGCCGCGAACCCGCACGGCGGATTCAACTCGTACTGGCCGACCATGCCGCCGCGCGCGCCGCGGGACTGAGGTTCGCCGTCACGCCTCGCCGGGCCGGGCACGGGCAGCCGCAGAGCGCGTGGGCGCGAGGGGCGGCAACGAGATCCCGAACGCGGTCGCCGTCGGCCACGCACCACCGATTGCGAACACCACGAGCACCGGAACGACGAACACGAGCAACCCGCCGAACCAGGTGAATCCGAGCCAGGCGACGGCCGCGGCCGTCGCGACGGCGGCGATCGGGCCGAGCGGTCGCCGCGCCCCCGCGAGGAACGACGCGAGCGCGATCGTCCTCACGGTCACGTCGGCCCGCACTGTGCCGATCGGCACGGCGACCACCGCGATGAGCACGCTGACCACCGTCAGCGCCGTGCCCGCGACCGCAAGCACCTGGAAGAACACCGAACCTGACGATGCCGCCACTGCGGCGGCGAACGTGCTCCACGCGGCGAGCAGGCATGGAATCGAGATGAAGACTCCGACGACCACGAGGCGACGCGTCAGGCCGGGACGCGTGTCTTCGAGGTCGAAGAGTTCACCATGAAGTCGATCGACGGCCCACAGCACGGCCGGGGCGCTGAGCAGGCCCACCAGGACCCACGCCGCGGGCGCTGCCGGCCCGAGCACCCATCCCGCCAGCACGTAGGCCAGCAGAGGCACCACGCCCGCCACGACGAGCGCGGGCGAGGACCGCCAGGTCGCGGCGGGGAGCCGCTGCAGCACCGGGTCCGCGGGCGACGGTTCCGCGCGCATCGACGTCATCCCTTCAGGCCCGTCGATGCGACCGATTCGACGATCTGCCGCTGGAAGGCCAGGAACACGACCAGGAGCGGGAGCACCACCATGGTGATCGCGGCGAACACGACGACGGCCGGAGCCGCACCGAACCCGTTCTGCAGCGTCACCAGGCCCAACGGCAGCGTCATGTTCTCAGGACTCGACAGGAAGATGAGCGGCCCGAAGTAGCCGTTCCAGGAGGCCTCGAAGCCGAGGATCGCGAGTGCGGCGATCGCCGGGCCGGACAGCGGAATCAACATCCTGAACAGGATCCAGAAGTGGCCGGCCCCATCGATCCGTGCTGCTTCGTCGAGTTCACGCGGGATCGTCTTGAAGTACTGCGTGAGGAAGAAGATCTGGAACACGTTGATGAGCGCCGGCAGCCAGAGCGACGCGAGCGTGTCGACCAGGCCGACCTGGCGCATCATGATGAAGATCGGGATGATCACCAACTGCGCCGGCACCATCAGGGCCGACAGCATGACCACCATCAGGATGCGGCTGCCACGGAAATCGATGCGGGCGAAGGCGTAGGCGGCGAAGACGGAGAACAGCAGCGCACCGGCCGTGGAGATGACGGCGAGCAGCAGCGAGTTGCCGAACTGCTGGAAGAACGGCATGTACTCGAAGACGTCGACGAAGTTCTGCAGCGTGAACGGCACTGGTATCCAGCTCGGCGGACTCGCGAACGCGAACTCCGGCTGGGTCAGGCTCTGCACGATCAGCCAGACCAAGGGCGAGACCATCAGCACACCGAATACGACGAGGACGACGTCGACGACGATCCCGCCAGGGCTCCGCCTCCGCGCCTTGCGCCGGCCAGATCTCTCCAGTGCGACGAGGACGTCGCCGGTTCCCGTCGTCATGGGCTGAGGAAGCACCTTCATGACTCGTGCACCCACCTTCTCCGGCCGAGGAACTGCAGGAGCGTGACTCCCATGACGATGACGAACACCAGGAGAGCGACCGCGGCGGCATAGCCCATGTCGAAGGCCTGGAAGCCCTTCTCGAAGAGGTACATGATGATCGTCGTGGTCGATCCCTGCGGCCCGCCCTTGGTGATGATCTGGATCGGATCGAAGATCTGGAACGCACCGATGAACGTGATGATGGTCGCGAAGAACATCGTCGGCGACATCAGCGGCAGCGTGACGGTCCAGAAGATCTGCCACGAGCTGGCGCCGTCAGTGCGTGCCGCCTCGATCAGCTCCGACGGAACGGTCTGGAGGCCCGCGAGCATGATGATGAACGTGAATCCGAGCGTGTGCCACAGGTCGATGAAGATGATCGCCGGAAGCGCCCATGCGGGGTCGGCGAGGAAGTTGGGCAGCTCGATGCCCACCATGGCGGCGTACTGCCCGACGTACCCGAACGTGGGATCGAGCACGTACTTCCAGAGCAGCGACACCGCCGCCCACGAGATGAGGAACGGGAAGAAGATCGCGACTCGTGCGAAATAGCCGACCACCCGGCTGATGAGACTGTTCACCGCCAGGGCGAGCAGCAGCCCGAACAGCAGGTGGGTCACGATGGACGCGAACGCGAACACGAACGTGTTCCACAGCACTCCCGGAAGCTCCGGGTCGGAGAACAGCCGTTCGAAGTTCGCCATTCCGACGAACTCCGGCTGCGTCAGCAGGTCCCACTTCAGGAACGCGAGCACGATCGCGAAGACGAACGGTCCTGCCACGAAGACCAGGAAGAGGAGGACGGCAGGACTGACGAACATCCAGCCGGCGGCCTCGGCGCGGCGTCGCTGGAGCAGGGCTCCAGGACGCCGCGCCTCGATGGTGTCGTTACTCACCGACCAGGGACTCCAGCTCGGCCTGCGCCGCATCCAGGGTCTTCTGCGCCTCGCCCTGTCCTGCGATGATCGTCGCCCAGGCCTCTTCGATGACCTTCTGGGATTCGGCACCCTGATCGATCGACGGGATGGGAGTTGCGAACGACATCGCTTCACTCAGCCGCACCGTTCCTTCGGGAGCGTTGTCGGTGAACGCCGGGGAGTTCGCGACCGATTCGCGCGCGGGTACGATCGTGCCGCCGATCTCAGCGAAGTACTCGCCCGCCTCGCTCGACATCAGGAACTTGATGAAGGTCCACGCGGCCTGCTTGTTCTCGCTGTTCTTGGTGATGTTCCACGCGTCCCAGCCCACCGGCGATCCGTTCGTGGTCTGCGTCGGCCAGTTGACGACGACCGTCTTGTCGACCATGTCCATGTCTCGGATTCCGAGCACCGGCCAGCGGCCGCCGTTGAGCGTGGCGAGCTTGTCCTGCTTGAACGCGGTGTTCCCGTCGAACTGCCCGCCCGGCTTGGGCGCCAATCCCATCTCGACGAGGCTCCGAGCGAACTCGGCCGACTCGACGGCTTCGCCGGTGTTGTAGGTGGGCTTCGTCCAGTCCTCGTTGAACGTGCTCGCGCCGTTCGTCGTCAGCCACGGCATGACGTCGACGAAGTAGCCCGATCCCGCGCCGGTGAGGTAGGCGCCGGTCTTCTCCTTGATCTGCTTGCCTGCGGCGACGAACTCGTCCCAGGTCCAGTTGCCGTCCTCCGGGATGGGGACGCCGGCCTTGTCGAAGACCGACGTGTTCAGGTACATCGCCATCGTGTTGAACCCGCCGGGGATGAACACCGTCTCACCATCCGGGCCCGAGGCGAACTCCTCGTTGAACTTCTGCAGGTTCGGGCTGATGTCGCTCCAGTAGTCGTCGACGACGTCCTGGTCCTGTTCGATGTACGGGGCGAGATCGGTGAGGATCCCCTTCGACGCGAAGAGCCGCTGACCCTCGGTGGCCACCTGGATGATGTCGATCTTCTGCCCACCCGCGAGCCGCGTCGCGACGGTGGTCGAGAAGGTCGCCCAGTTGCCGCTCGGGATGCCGACGGCCTTGAGCTTGATGTCGGGGTACTCCTTGTTGAACTCGGCGAAGAGCGCGTTGAACGCCTTCTGCTGGTCGGCATCGCCCATGTAGACGAAGCTCAACTCACCGCTGTCGGGGCTGCCCTCCGCCCCAGTGCCGCCGCCACCGCCGGCGGTGCACCCCGCCATCATCATGCTCGCTGCGGCGATGACCGCGGCCGCTTTCGCCAGGCCTTTCACTCTCTTGTGCATTCGTCCCTCCTCAGGAACTCGACTCATCGGTGAGTCGGTGCTGTGGCCGGTCAGGGAGCCCGGTCCGGTTCGATCAGACCGGCGCACCGCCGCTGCGGATCGCCTCTGATCTCGTCTCGGCGTCAGCGTACGCGAAATCGATTTCATGCGCAAGGGTCGCGATGTCGCGCGCGAGGATGTCGTCCATCACTCCGCGCGCTCCAGGTCGACCGAGAACCAGAAGACGTTGTACGGACCCCAGAGCGACAGCGTGAAGTAGACCCGCCTGCCACCCTCGCCGACGTATCGCGGATTCATGTACGGCGAATAGAGGCCCGGGTAGTCCACGGCCGAGACCATCTCGATCGGCTCGCCCCACGGCCCCCACGGTGTGATGCCCTCGCGCATGTAGGCGTTGCCGCCGTCGGAGTAGGTCATGAGCCACCGGTCGAGGTAGCCCGACCACATGACCGACAGCTCGCCGATCGTGCCATCGACGATCGTCGTCGCGGCGGCCATGTCGCTGCTCCACTCGGGTGCGCCGTCCCCGGACGTGCCCGTGAAGTACGTGTACGCCGAGGCATCCTCGACCGCTTCGACCGTCGCCGGCACCCGCATGAGCTGCACTCCCCCGAACCGTCCGGCCGGAATCGACCAGAAGTAGACGTACTCGGTGCCGTCCTCCTCGACGTTCGCCGCCGCCACCTGGACGAAGTTCGAGTCGCCGGGCCAGCGCGGCGCGTCGAGCGTCGTCCAACTCGCGCCCTCGTCGGTCGACTTCGCCAGGCCGGTGTAGTTCGCGTCCCACGCGCCCGGCTCGCCCCAGAACTTCACCGACATGTACGAGAGGTAGAGGGTGTCGCCGATCGCGAAGCCGTACGTCGGGATCTTCGTCACCTCGCCCGCGCCGTCGTTCGCATCGTGGTCGCCTTCGACGAGCGCGGCGGCCCACCCGAGGTCTTCAGGCGTCCAGCCGTCGAATGTCAGGCCGTCGCTCGGGTCGTCGTCGGTGGTCCACGCGGAGACGTTCGAGCGCCAGTTGCCGCCCTGCCCGCCGTAGGCGTCGGGGGCGCGGTCGCCGAACGTGTCCCCGAAGAGCAGGAAGGTCTTGTCGCCCAGGTTGACCATCGAGCCGAGGTCGGTGCCCGCCACGGCCGCCGATTCGGTGTCGTTGATGGCGTCGGGCCCGGTGAGCTTCGCGATCTCGGTCAGGTTGCCCACGCCTTCGAGCACGAAGGGCTTGTCGGGGTCGGGGTCGACGCTCACCGGCCCGCCTCCCCCACCGCCCTGGACGCAGGCTCCGAGCACAAGGGCGACGGATGCCCCGAGCGCAAGGCTCCACGGAACACGAGTGCTGCTGGCATGGCGCATGATCCTCCTCGATCGTCACCGACACGATACGTCGACGGCCGGGATTTTGAAACCGATTTCAGCATTGAGGTCGATCGCGTGGAATCATTAGCAAGGCTAATTTGTTACACTAAGCAATATGACGGATGTCGCGCGCCCTGCTCCTGCCGCTCGTTCGACGCCTGCAGCGCCGACCCGAGCACCGGCCGCACGTCGCCGAACCCTCGCCGAGCAGAGCACCGAACTGCGCATCGCGATCATGCGCCTCTCCCGCCGGCTCAGGCAGGAGCGCACCGAGACCGAGCTCAGCGGCTCGCAGTTCTCGACCCTCGGCTGGATCTCGACCGAGGGCCCGCTCACCATCGGCCGGCTCGCCGAGCTCGAGCGGGTCACCGCGCCGTCGATGAACCGCACGGTGAACTGCCTCGTCGACGCGGGCTACGCCACCCGTACCGCGTCGCCCGATGACGGGCGCAAGGTCATCGTCTCCGCCACCGAGGCAGGCGAGACGATCGTGCTCGAGACCCGCCGACGCCGCGACGCCTGGCTCGCCAAGCGCTTCGCCGCACTCACCCCCGCCGAACGCGAGACGCTCGCCGAGGCCACGACCATCCTCAGGAGGCTCACCGACCAGTGAGTGCAATGTTCAGATCCCTCGCCCACCGCAACTATCGAATCTGGTTCATCGGCGCCCTCGTCTCGAACGTCGGCGCCTGGATGCAGGCCACCGCCCAGAACTGGGTGGTGCTCACCGAACTCACCGACAACGACGCCTTCGCCGTCGGCATCACCATGGCCCTGCAGTTCGCGCCGCAGCTGCTGCTCGTGCCGATCACCGGCCTCATCGCCGATCGCTTCGACCGCCGCAAGATCCTCATGGTCACGCAGACCCTGCTCATGCTGCTCGGGCTCGCGCTCGGCCTCCTGCTCGTCTTCGGCCACGCCGAACTCTGGCACCTCTACCTCTTCGCGCTCGCCCTCGGTCTCGTGAATGCGATCGACAACCCCGCGCGCCAGACGTTCGTCTCCGACCTCGTCTCGAACTCCGACATGTCGAACGCGGTCGCCCTGAACTCGGCGTCGTTCAACACCGCTCGCATGATCGGCCCCGCCGTCGCGGGCTTCCTCATCGTGCTGGTCGGCTCGGGCTGGGTCTTCATCATCAACGCCTTCACCTTCCTCGCGGTGCTCGGCGCGCTCGCGATGCTGAAGGGCAGGCAGCTGAAGCGCTCTCCACGTGCGCCCCGCGCCAAGGGCCAGTTCGTCGCCGGCTTCCGCTACGTCGCGGGCCGGCCCGACCTCGTCGTCGTCTTCGTCATGGTGTTCCTCATCGGCGCGTTCGGCATGAACTTCCCGATCTTCTCGTCGACGATGGCCGTCGAGTTCGGCCGCGGCGCCGGCGAGTACGGGCTCCTCTCGTCGATCCTCGCGATCGGCTCGCTGACCGGGGCGCTCCTCGCCGCGCGACGCGAGCGGGCGCGCATCCGCGTGGTCATCCTCGCCTGCGCGTTCCTGGGCTTCGCGACGCTCACCGCCGCCCTCATGCCGACGTACTGGACCTTCGCCGCCTCGACGATCCTCATCGGGCTCGGCGCGGTGACGATCCTCACGACGGCGAACGGCTACGTGCAGACCACGACCGAGCCCGAGCTGCGCGGCCGGGTGATGGCGCTGTACATGGCGATCCTCGCGGGCGGCACCCCCATCGGCGCCCCGATCGTCGGCGCCGTCGCCGACGGCATGGGTCCGCGCTGGGCGCTCGGGCTCGCGGCCGTCGCCGCGATGGTCGCGGCGCTCATCGGCCTCGGCTGGCTCGTCATGTCACGGGGAATGCGGCTGGCGCGGCATCCGCGGTACGCATGGCGCCCGACGGTGCAATTCTCGGATGCCCCGACCGCGGCCATCGCGGCCGTGACCACGCAGGCCGTGCCGACCATCGGGGTCGATCAGCTCGAGCGCGAGATCGAGCGGGAGTTCGGCCGGGATCGCGACGCCGAGCGCGAGCGCAGGATCGACCGCGACCGTGAGCGCGCGTCGGAGCGCGAGCGCGAGCTCGTTCCGCGTGTGCCGAACGACCGGCTCGTGCCCGCCGACTTCTCCGAAGAGGTGGCGCTCACCTCGCCGATCCGCCTGCCGAAGCCGCGCACCTAGCCCCGATCCCGGCGCTGCTCCCCCGCTCCCGCTCCCGGGCGCCACTCCACGCGGGGTGCCGTCGAGATGACGCGTGTTGTCGGTACCCGCGGCCGCGAACCGACAACATGCGTCCTCTCGATGCAGGAGGGTGAGCGCGAGAGGGTGCGGGCGGGGCGCGAGGGCAGCGCGCGGTGCAAGAGCGCGGCGCGAGCGTCGCGCGAGCGCGACGGGTCAGATGACGCCGAGGGCGAGCATCGCGTCGGCGACGCGCGTGAATCCGGCGATGTTCGCGCCGACCACGTAGTCGCCCGGCACGCCGTACTCGTCGGCGGTCGCGGCGGTGCGCTCGTGGATGCCCGCCATGATCTCGGACAGTCGCTCCTCGGTGTGCTCGAAGCCCCACGAGTCGCGCGAGGCGTTCTGCTGCATCTCGAGCGCTGAGGTCGCCACGCCGCCGGCGTTCGCAGCCTTGCCCGGCCCGAAGAGCACGCCGGCCTCGCGCAGCACGCGGATCGCGCCCGGCGTCGTGGGCATGTTCGCGCCCTCGGCGACCGCGACGACGCCCGAGGCGACGAGCTTCACGGCCTGCGCCTCGGAGAGCTCGTTCTGCGTCGCGCAGGGCAGGGCGACGTCGATGCGCTCGGCGCTCTCGATGTCCCAGACGGATGCACCCGGCAGGAACTTCGCCCGGCCACGGCGCTCATCGGCGTAGACCGAGATGCGCTCGCGGCGCCGCTCCTTGATGTCGCGCAGCAGCGCGAGGTCGATGCCGTCGGGGTCGTGGATCGCGCCCGAGGAGTCGGAGGCGCCGACGACGATGCCGCCGAGGGCGTGCACCTTCTCGATCGCGTAGACGGCGACGTTGCCCGAGCCCGAGACGAGCACGCGGGCGCCGTCGAACGAGCGGCCCTTCGTCGCGAGCAGGTGCTCGGTGAAGAACACGGCGCCGTAGCCCGTTGCCTCGGTGCGCACGAGCGAGCCGCCCCAGGTCACGCCCTTGCCGGTGAGCACGCCCGACTCGTAGCGGTTGGTGATGCGCTTGTACTGGCCGAAGAGGTAGCCGATCTCACGTGCACCGACGCCGATGTCGCCGGCAGGGACATCCGTGTACTCGCCGATGTGACGGTAGGCCTCGGTCATGAAGGACTGACAGAAGCGCATGATCTCGCCGTCGGACCGGCCCTTGGGGTCGAAGTCGCTGCCGCCCTTGCCGCCGCCGATGGGCATGCCGGTGAGCGCGTTCTTGAAGACCTGCTCGAAGCCGAGGAACTTCACGGTGCCGAGCAGCACCGACGGGTGGAAGCGCAGCCCGCCCTTGTACGGGCCGAGCGCCGAGTTGAACTGCACGCGGAATCCGCGGTTGATGCGCACCTGGCCGGCGTCGTCGACCCACGGCACGCGGAAGATGATCTGCCGCTCGGGCTCGCAGATGCGCTCGAGGATCGACGCCTGCACGTACTGCGGGTTCTTGTCGAGCACCCGCCCGAGCGAGTCGAAGACCTCGCGCACGGCCTGGTGGAACTCCACCTCGCCGGGGTTGCGCCGCAACGTGTCGGCGTAGATGTCTTCGATGGTGCTGCGGTTCGGCAACGCGCGCCCTTCTGTCGAACGGATGCCACGTGGTGCATGTCGCGCGCGGCCATTCCACACTACCCAGTGTCGAGGAAGCCTCCGCACGTATGACGTGGCGGCGGGCGGGCCCCCGAATCTAGCCGCGACCGCCGGTCGATTCGCGCACCACGAGCTCGGGCTGGAACACGACGCGCTCCTGCGCGGACTCGCCGCCGGCCTCCTTGAGCATGAGGTCGACCGCGGTGTAGCCGATGAGGGCCGCCGGCTGGCGGATCGACGAGAGCGGCACGACCGCGGCCGATGCGAAGTCGATGTCGTCGTAGCCGATGAGGGCGATCTCGCCGGGCACGTCGATGCCGCCCTGCATCATGAGCGCCTGCAGCACACCCATGGCGAGCAGGTCGTTCGCGGCGAAGATCGCATCGGGGCGATCGGATGCCGCGCGCTCCCTGATGCCCGCTGCGGCGGCCCGGCCGGCGAGCACGGTGAGCGACTCGGTCGCGACGACCTCGAGCGTCGCACCCGTCGATTCCGCGACGGCGCGACGCGCGCCCGCCAGGCGATCGGCGACCTGGCGGATGCCCACGGGCCCGCCGACGAATGCGATGCGGGTGCGGCCGGTCTCGATGAGGTGGCGCACGGCGAGGTAGCCGCCGACCACGTCGTCGACCGAGACCGAGGAGAAGCTCTGATCGGGCACCTCGCGGTCGACGAGCACGACGGTCGTGCCGCGATCGCGCAATCGCTGCAGGCGCGGGAGGTCGTCGGCGAGCGGCGAGATCAGCACGCCGGCGACCCGCTGCTCCTCGAAGAGGTCGAGGTAGGCGCGTTCGCGGTCGGTGTTCTCGTCGCTGTTGCCGAGCAGGATCGTCATGCCGTCTTCTGCTGCGCGGTCTTCGGCGCCGCGGGCGACGTCGGTGAAGAACGGGTTGCGCACGTCGAGCACGACGAGCCCGATCGAGCGGCTGTGCCCTGCACGGAGCTGCCGAGCCGCGTCATTGCGGATGAAGCCGAGCTCCTCGATGGCCGCGGTGACGCGGGCGACCGTGGTCGGCGCCACCTTGTCGGGGCGGTTCAGCACGTTCGAGACGGTGCCCACCGATACGGATGCCGCTGCCGCGACATCACGGACACTCACCGCCATCTCCCCAGCCTTTCCCACGCTCGTCGGCGAACTCTGCAGTGAAACGTACCATCGGCTCGTTTCGACGACTTGACATCGTTCCGCGGTCGCCGTAAATTGCTCACGTTCACCTGAATTAAAACGATTCAACCACGCGGGGTCCGCCCCCGCAGTTTAGGTCCAGATCAATGACGATTCCCTCCGGCGCTCCCGAGCCCGCTCCGGCGCTCGAACTTCGCGACATCCAGAAGTCGTTCGGCTCCGTCGTAGCCCTGCGCTCCGGCACCATCGAGGTCGACGCCGGTTCGATCCACGCCCTCGTCGGCGAGAACGGCGCCGGCAAGTCCACCCTCGTGAAGATCGTCGCCGGCCTCTATCGCCGCGACGCCGGCGTGTTCCGCCTCGAGGGCGCCGACGTGGACTTCACCTCCACGGCCGACTCGAAGGCCGCGGGCATCGCCGTCATCTACCAGGAGCCGACCCTCTTCCCCGACCTCTCGGTCACCGAGAACGTCTTCATGGGCCGCCAGCCCGTCGGCCGGTTCGGCCGCATCGACCGCAAGGCCATGCGGGCGGAGGTCGACGGCCTCTTCCAGCGGCTCGGCGTGCGGATCGACCCCGAGCGTCCCGCCGACGGCCTCTCCATCGCCGACCAGCAGGTCATCGAGATCGCCAAGGCCATCTCGCTCGACGCCAAGGTGCTCATCATGGACGAGCCGACCGCTGCGCTCTCGGGCGTCGAGGTCGACCGTCTCTTCCAGATCGCACGGAGCCTCCGCGACGAGGGCCGGGCGCTCATCTTCATCTCCCACCGCTTCGACGAGGTCTTCGACCTCTGCGACACCGTCACCGTCATGCGCGACGGCGCCTACATCTCCACGAGCCGCATCTCCGACACGAACGTCGACGAGATCGTGCGACAGATGGTCGGCCGCGACGTCACCGATCTCTTCCCGAAGCAGGAGACCACGATCGGCGCACCGCTGCTCGAGGTCGAGGGCCTCACGAGCGCCGGCGTCTTCCACGACATCTCCCTCACCGTGCGCGCGGGCGAGATCGTCGGCCTCGCGGGCCTCGTCGGCGCAGGGCGCAGCGAGGTCGCCCGTGCGATCTTCGGCGTCGACCACTACCAGGCCGGCTCCGTGCGCCTGAACGGCAAGCCGGTGCCGGCGAAGAGCCCGACCGCCGCGATGCGCCTCGGCCTCGCCCTCGTTCCCGAGGACCGCCGCAAGCAGGGCCTCGTGCTCGATTCGAGCGTCTCGCGCAACACGACCCTCGCCATCCGCTCGCAGCTCGCGAAGTTCGGCATCATCACCTCGGGCTTCGAGAACCGCGCCGCCCGAGTCTGGGCGAGCCGACTCGAGGTCAAGACGAACGCGCTCAGCACGGTCGCGGGAACCCTCTCGGGCGGCAACCAGCAGAAGGTGGTGCTCGGCAAGTGGCTCGCGACCGAGCCCACCGTGCTCATCATCGACGAGCCGACCCGCGGCATCGACGTCGGCACGAAGGCCGAGGTGCACCGCCTGCTCTCCGAACTCGCCGGGCAGGGCATGGGCATCCTCATGATCTCGTCCGAACTGCCCGAGGTGCTCGGCATGGCCGACCGCGTGCTCGTGATGCGCGAGGGGCGCATCACGGCCAAGATCGACCGCGCCGACGCGACATCCGAGAACGTCATGTTCGCCGCGACCCACGCCGAGGAGCAGCACTCGTGAGCACCGCGACCACCACCCCCACCCCCACTTCCAACGTGACGAGACGCCTCAGCGCGATCGGCAAGGCCCGTGAACTCGGGATCCTGCTCGCCCTCGTCATCGTCGTCATCGCGGCGACCGCCGCGAACCCGAACTTCCTCTTCAGCGCAGACGGATGGCGGGACCTCCTGCTGACTCCGTCGATCCTCGTGCTCGTGGCGGTCGGGCAGGCGATCGTGCTCATCACCCGCAACGTCGACCTCTCGGTCGGCTCGGTGCTCGGCCTGACCGCCTACCTGACGGGCCGGCTGTTCATCGACCTTCCGGGCATCCCGATCATCGCGGTCTTCGTCATCGCGATCGCGTTCGGCGGCGTGCTCGGTCTCATCAACGGCGCCCTCGTCGCGTTCGCGAAGGTTCCGGCCATGGTCATCACGCTCGGCACGCTCTACGCATACCGCGGCATCAACGTGCTCTGGACCGGCAGCGACCGCATCAACGCCTCCGACCTGCCGAAGAGCTTCCTCGCGCTCGGCACCGAGCAGTTCCTGACGATCCCGATCCTCACGATCATCGCGCTCGTCGTGCTCATCATCGCCGGCTGGTACATGAAGAACACCCGCGGCGGCCGCGAGTTCTACGCGATCGGCTCCGACCCGGCCGCCGCCGAGCTCTACGGCCTCCGCGTCACGCGGCGCCTGCTCACCGCGTTCGTGCTCTCGGGCGCCCTCGCGGGTCTCGGCGGCGTGCTCTACGCGGCGCGCTACGGCACGATCAACTCGCAGGCCGGGTCGGGCTGGGAGCTCGACGCGGTGGGGGCCGCCGTCATCGGCGGCGTCGCGATCGTCGGCGGCGTCGGCTCGGTCTGGGGCGCCGCCATCGGCGCAGTGCTCCTGCTCACGATCAACCGCGCCCTGCCGATCCTCGGCATCCCCGATTTCTGGCAGCGCGCCGTCGTCGGCGTGCTCATCATCGGCGCCATCGTGCTCGACCGCGTGCTCGCGGTGCGACAGAAACGCAAGCTCATCGAGGCAAGGGACGACAGCTGATGTCGAGCATCACCCAGACCACGCCCGCTCCGGCATCCGTGCGGCAATACCGCGACTACGACCAGCCGCTGTGGAAGCGCGTGCTGCTGACCCGCGAGATGGCCATCATCGCGCTGCTCATCGTCGTCGTGATCGTCGCGTCGATGACGGTGCGCGGCTTCGGCCAGCCGATCACGCTGACCTACCTGATCCTCGACGTCACGCCGATCCTCCTCATCGCCCTGCCGATGACCCTCATCATGATCACCGGCGAGATCGACCTGTCGGTGGCGAGCATCGTCGGCCTCTCGAGCGTGATCACCGGTGTGCTCACCCACGGCGGCATGCCGTTCGAGATCGCGGCGCTCATCGCCCTCCTCGTCGGCGGCGTCGGCGGTGCGATCAACGGGTTCCTCGTCACGGTCGTCGGCCTGCCGTCGCTCGCCGTCACGATCGGCACGCTCGCGCTGTTCCGCGGTCTCGCGGTCGGACTCCTCGGCACCACCGCGGTCACCGACTTCCCCGAGTTCTGGACCGACCTCGCCAAGGCGAAGCTCGGGGCCACCGGCATCCCGCTCGTGATCATCCCGTTCCTCGTGCTGCTCGCGATCTTCGCGGTGGTGCTGCACTTCACCCCGTTCGGTCGCGGCATCTACGCGATCGGCCTCTCGAAGGAGACCGCCGCCTTCTCGGGCGTCGACGTGGGTCGCACGAAGTTCATCCTGTTCGTGCTCGCGGGCCTCGTCTCGGCGCTCGCCGGTATCTACTACACGCTGCGCTTCGGCAGCGCCCGCGGCGACAACGCGACCGGCATGGAACTGCAGGTCATCGCCGCCGTCGTGCTCGGCGGGGTCAGCGTGTTCGGCGGCCGCGGCGCGCTGCACGGCGTCATCGCCGGCGTGCTGCTCATCGGGGTGCTCGCGAGCGCGCTGCGCCTCGCCAACGTCACCTCCGACGTCATCAACATCATCACCGGGGCACTGCTCGTGATCTCGGTGGTGTCCTCGAGCTTCCTCGCCTGGCTGCGAACGCGGCGCCAGGCCCCGGGAGGGAAACCGCGCGTCGAGGTCTCCACAGCAGGGTAACCAGACCGCACCACCGTCGATGCGACCAGGTCATCGACGCCATCCATATGAAGGGACGAACAACGATGTTGTTTCACAAGAAGACCCGGGCAGCAGCCCTCGCCGCGCTCGCGGTGAGCGTCGCCCTCGTCGCGACCGGCTGCGCAGCCGGCGACTCCGGCTCCGGCTCCGACGGCGGGGAGGGCGACGGCGGCAACCTGTCGATCACCTTCCTGCCGAAGAACCTCGGTAACCCCTACTTCGACACGTCGAACGCGGGTGGCGAGGAGGCCATCGAGGAATTCGGCGGCACCTTCGCCGAGGTCGGTCCCGCCGAGGCCACGCCCGACGGCCAGGTCAGCTACATCAACACCCTCACCCAGCAGGGCGTCGGCGCGATCGCGGTCTCCGCGAACGACCCCAAGGCGATCTGCGACGCCCTCAACGAGGCGCGCGACGCCGGCGTCAAGGTCGTCACGTTCGACTCCGACACCAACGCCGACTGCCGCGACCTGTTCGTGAACCAGGCCGACTCCGAGGGCATCGCCAAGGTGCAGGTCGACCTCATCGCCGAGCAGATCGGTGATGCGGGCGAGATCGCCGTGCTGTCGGCCTCGGCCAACGCCACGAACCAGAACGCCTGGATCGACCTGATGAAGGAGGAGCTCGCTGCGAACCACCCCGACATCGAGCTCGTCGAGGTCGTCTACGGCGACGACGACGACCAGACGTCGTTCGACAAGACCGCGGCGCTGCTGCAGACCCACCCGAACCTCAAGGGCATCGTCTCGCCGACCACCGTCGGCATCGCGGCCGCTGCTCGCTACCTCCAGACCTCGGAGTACCAGGGCAAGGTCGCACTGACCGGCCTCGGCACCCCGAACCAGATGCGCGAGTACGTCGAGGACGGCACCGTCACGGCGTTCGCGCTGTGGAACCCGGCCGACCTCGGCTACCTGGCCGCGTTCGCATCGAAGGCGCTCATCGAGGGCGACATCACGGGCGCCGAGGGTGACACCTTCGACGCGGGCAAGCTCGGCGAGTACACCGTCGGCGCCGACGGCGTCGTGCTCCTCGGCGACCCCTACGTGTTCGACGCGGAGAACATCGGCGACTTCGACTTCTAGTCGATCGCGGGGCTCTGCGCGGCGTCTCACCGCGCAGAGCCCCAACCCGTTCCCGGCATCGATGCCGAGAGCGAGGAGGAGCCGGATTCCCCGCTTCGAGCGGTTGCGGAATCCGTGCCCCTTCCCTAGCATTGAAACGATTCATTCATCCGGATGAACCGATGATCCACCACAGGACGGAGCGGGCCATGAGCGAGGCGGACACCACGCAGCGCGTCTGCTTCCAACTGCAGGTCGACCCCGCCCGCCTCGACGAGTACCGCAGCCGCCACAAGGCCGTCTGGCCCGACATGCTGCGCGCCATCGAGGCATCCGGTCGTCGCAACTACTCGCTCTTCCTGCGGGCCGACGGCCTGCTCATCGGCTACTACGAGACCGATGACGACGCCGCATCGCAGGCGGCCCTCGAACTCGACCCGCGCACCGCAGCGTGGGAGGCCGACATGGGCGGGTTCTTCATCTCCCTCGGCGGACGCCCCGACCAGTCCGCCCCACGACTTCCCGAGGTGTTCCACCTCGAAGACCAACTCGCCGCGCTCGACTCCGAGCACTCCGCGACGCACGACTGAACACGCACCAGAAACCGGAAAGAGCCATCGTGAGCATCCTCCCAACCGACGTCCTCGGCCAGCTCGAGCAGCAGTCCATCGAACTCCCGAGCTGGGCGTTCGGCAACTCGGGCACCCGCTTCAAGGTCTTCGCGACGCCGGGCACTCCTCGCGACCCCTTCGAGAAGATCGCGGATGCCGCGCAGGTGCACCGGTTCACCGCGCTCGCCCCGAAGGTCGCCCTGCACATCCCGTGGGACAAGGTCGACGACTACTCGGCGCTCCGGGCGCACGCCGAGGAGCACGGCGTCGAGCTCGGCACGGTCAACTCGAACACGTTCCAGGACGACGACTACAAGTTCGGCGCCCTCACCCACGAAAGCGCCGGTGTGCGCCGCAAGGCGATCGACCACCACCTCGAGTGCATCGACATCATGCACTCGACCGGCTCCCGCGACCTCAAGATCTGGCTCGCCGAGGGGTCGAACTACCCCGGTCAGGCCGACCTGCGCGGCCGCCAGGACCGCCTGCACGAGTCGCTGCAGGAGATCTACGCCCGCCTCGGCGACGAGCAGCGCCTCGTGCTCGAGTACAAGTTCTTCGAGCCGGCGTTCTACCACACCGACGTTCCCGACTGGGGTACGAGCTACGCCCAGGTCGCCGCGCTCGGCGACAAGGCCATGGTCTGCCTCGACACCGGCCACCACGCCCCCGGCACGAACATCGAGTTCATCGTCATGCAACTGCTGCGGCTCGGCAAGCTCGGCAGCTTCGACTTCAACTCGCGCTTCTACGCCGACGACGACCTCATCGTGGGCGCGGCCGACCCGTACCAGCTGTTCCGCATCCTCTTCGAGGTGATCCGCGGCGGCGGCCTGAACAACCCCGACGTCGCGTTCATGCTCGACCAGTGCCACAACGTCGAAGACAAGGTGCCAGGTCAGATCCGCTCCGTGCTGAACGTGCAGGAGATGACGGCTCGCGCGCTCATCGTCGACACCGACGCGCTTCGTGCGGCACAGCTGTCGGGCGACGTGCTCGAGGCCAACCGCATCTTCATGGACGCCTTCTACACCGACGTGCGCCCGGCCCTCGCCGAATGGCGCGAGTCGCGGGGCCTGCCCGCCGACCCCATGGCCGCCTTCGCGGCATCCGGCTACCTGCAGCAGATCGCGGCCGACCGCGTCGGCGGCGTGCAGGCCAGCTGGGGCGCCTGAGCCTCCCCGACCACCCTCCGCACCACCGAAGGAACCTCCTCATGACGAACCAGGCAGCAGCAGACCTCATCGCGCGGTCGAACCGCCTCGGCGCCGACCCGAAGAACACGAACTACGCGGGCGGCAACACCTCGGCCAAGGGCACCGAGACCGACCCGGTCACGGGCGAGCCCGTCGAGCTCATGTGGGTCAAGGGCTCGGGCGGCGACCTCGGCACGCTCACCGAGCAGGGCCTCGCGGTGCTGCGCCTCGACCGGCTGCGCGCGCTCGAGGGCGTCTACCCGGGCCTCGAGCGCGAAGACGAGATGGTCGCCGCGTTCGACTACACCCTGCACGGCAAGGGCGGCGCGGCGCCGTCGATCGACACGGCCATGCACGGGCTCGTCGACGCGGCGCACGTCGACCACCTGCACCCCGACTCCGGCATCGCCATCGCGACCGCGGCCGACGGCGAGGAGCTGACGGCCAAGATCTTCGGCGACAAGGTCGTGTGGGTGCCGTGGCGCCGGCCCGGCTTCCAGCTCGGGCTCGACATCGCCGCGATCAAGGCGGCGAACCCCGCCGCGATCGGCTGCATCCTCGGCGGTCACGGCATCACGGCCTGGGGCGACACCTCCGAGCAGACCGAGGCGAACTCCCTCTGGATCATCGACACCGCCGCCGCGTACATCGCCGAGCACGGCGCGGCCGAGCCGTTCGGCGCCGAGCTCGAGGGCTACGCCCCACTCGAGGCATCCGAACGCCGCGCGAAGGCGGCCGCCCTCGCGGCGACCGTCCGCGGCATCGCGAGCCACGACCGGCCCATGGTCGGCCACTTCACCGACGCCCCCGAGGTGCTCGACTTCCTCTCCCGCGCCGAGCACCCGCGCCTCGCGGCGCTGGGCACGAGCTGCCCCGACCACTTCCTGCGCACGAAGGTCAAGCCGATGGTGCTCGACCTTCCGGCTTCCGCGAGCATCGAGGACTCGGTCGAGCGCCTGACGGAGCTGCACGAGGCCTACCGCGCCGAGTACCAGGCGTACTACGACGCGCACGCGGATGCCTCGAGCCCCGCCATCCGCGGCGCCGACCCGCTCATCGTGCTCGTGCCCGGCGTCGGCATGTTCAGCTACGGCGCGAACAAGCAGACCGCGCGCGTGGCCGGAGAGTTCTACGTCAACGCGATCAACGTGATGCGCGGCGCCGAGGCGCTTTCGACCTACTCCCCCATCAGCGACGCCGAGAAGTTCGCGATCGAGTACTGGGCGCTCGAGGAGGCGAAGCTCCAGCGCATGCCGAAGCCGAAGCCCCATGCGGGCCGCATCGCGCTCGTGACGGGCGCGGCCTCCGGCATCGGCAAGGCGATCGCCACTCGCCTGGCGGCCGAGGGCGCCTGCGTCGTCATCGCCGACCTCGACCTCGAGAAGGCCCAGGCCGCCGCAGCCGAGCTCGGCAACGCCGACGTCGCGATCGGCGTGCAGGCGAACGTGACGGATGCCTCGGCGATCCAGCGCGCGATCGACGACGCCGTGCTCGCCTTCGGCGGCCTCGACCTCGTCGTGAACAATGCCGGGCTGAGCCTGTCGAAGCCCCTGCTCGAGACGACCGAGGCCGACTGGGACCTGCAGCACGACGTCATGGCCAAGGGCTCGTTCCTCGTGTCGAAGGCCGCCGCGCGCGTGCTCATCGACCAGGGCCTCGGCGGCGACATCATCTACATCTCGTCGAAGAACTCGGTGTTCGCGGGTCCGAACAACATCGCCTACTCGGCGACGAAGGCCGACCAGGCCCACCAGGTGCGCCTCCTCGCCGTCGAACTCGGCGAGTACGGCATCAAGGTCAACGGCATCAACCCCGACGGCGTCGTGCGCGGCTCCGGCATCTTCGCGAGCGGCTGGGGCGCGAACCGCGCGAAGACCTACGGCATCGAGGAGCAGGACCTCGGCAAGTTCTACGCCCAGCGCACGATCCTCAAGCGCGAGGTGCTCCCCGAGCACGTCGCGAACGCGGTCATCGTGCTCACCGGACCCGAGCTCAGCCACACCACCGGCCTGCACATCCCCGTCGACGCGGGCGTCGCGGCAGCCTTCCTGCGATGAGCGGCACGAGCGCGGGCACCGTCGCGGCCGTCGACCTCGGGGCGACGAGCGGACGCGTCATCCTCGGCCACGTCGACGGCCGTGCCGGCACGCTCGCGCTCGATCACGTCGCACGGTTCCCGAACGGCCCGGTGCGCCTCGCCTCGGGGCTGCACTGGGACTTCACGGGCCTCACCCGCGACCTGACCGCGGGCCTCGCCGAGGCGTTCCGGCGAGACCCCTCGGCCGCCTCGATCGGCGTCGACTCGTGGGCGGTCGACTACGGCCTCCTCCGGGGCGACCGCATGCTCGGCGAGCCGTTCCACTACCGCGACGAGCGGAACGACCGGGGCGTCGATGCCGTGCACGGCATCGTGCCGTTCGACGAGCTCTACCGTCGCAACGGCCTGCAGTTCCTGCCGTTCAACACCCTGTACCAACTCGCCGCCGAGCGGGAGAGCGGATGGCTCGGCGTCGCCGACTCGCTCCTCCTCATGCCCGACCTCGTCGGGTTCCAGCTCACCGGCTCGCGCCTCGCCGAGCGCACGAACGCCTCGACGACGGGACTCGTGGGCGTCGCGTCGGGCGAGTGGGACGACGAGCTCATCGAGCGGCTCGGGCTCCCGGCATCCGTCTTCGCACCCCTCGTGAGCCCCGGCGAGTCGTTCGGCCCGCTGCGCGCCGCCGTCGCCGCCGAGCTCGGCGCCCCCTCGGGCATCGAGGTCGTCGCCGTCGGCTCGCACGACACCGCCTCGGCGGTCGTCGCGGTGCCGATGCGCGCCGAGTCCGCCGCCTACATCTCGTGCGGAACGTGGGGGCTCGTCGGCGTCGAACTCGAGCAGCCGGTGACGACGGATGCCGCGCGCGAGGCGAACTTCACGAACGAGGGCGGCGTCGACGGGCGCGTGCGGTTCCTGCACAACGTCATGGGGCTCTGGCTGCTGTCGGAGTCGGTGCGCTGGTGGGAGCGCGACGGCGAGCGCATCGACCTCTCCGAGCTGCTCGCGGCCGCGGCATCCGTCACCGGGCCCGTCGCCGTCTTCGATGCCGACGACCCGCGCTTCCTCTCGCCCGGCGACCTTCCCGGCCGCATCGCCGAGTGGTGCGCCGAACGAGGCGTCGCCGCGCCCGCCAGCCGGGCGGAGTTCACCCGCTCGATCGTCGAGAGCCTCGCCGAGGCGTTCGCCGGCGCCGTGCGCACCGCCTCGGTGCTCTCGGGCGTCGACGTCGAGACGATCCACGTGGTCGGCGGCGGGTCGCTCAACGAGCTGCTCTGCCAGCGCACCGCCGACCGCGCCGGGCTCCCCGTGCTCGCGGGCCCCGTCGAGGCGACCGCGATCGGCAACGTGCTCGTGCAGGCCCGCGCGCAGGGCTTCGTCGACGGCGACCTCGAGGCGCTGCGCGCACTCGTGGCGCAGGCGTTCGCGCCGCGCCGATACGAGCCCGTCGGCCGCTGAGCTGCGGCGCGCCGGGCGGCTCGGGCGCAGATCAGTGCGCGTGCGCGAGCTGCTGCAGCGCGATGACCGCGACACCGAGTCCGACGAGGATGACGAGCGCGATGCCCTGCTGCCACCACCGCAGGCGGCTGCTCGCTCTGAGAGGATCGGAACATGACCGACCGACTGCTCGTGTCCCTGCCCGGTGCCACCCTGCGCGATGCGATCGGCCCGCTGCCCGACGGCGTCGACGTCGTGCTGTGGGACCTCACCGGACCGGCGCCGGCCGAGCACCTCGACCTGGTCGTTCCGCCGTACATGGGCGCGTCGGCGAAGCTGGGCGCGCTCGAGGGCGTCACGACGCGCCTCGTGCAATCCCAGTCGATCGGGTACGACGACGTCGCGGCGGCGCTGCCGCCGGGGCACGTCTACGCGAACGCGGCATCCGTGCACGAGACCTCGACCGCCGAGCTGACGCTGGCTCTCGTGCTGGCAGCCCAGCGCGGCATCCCCGACTTCGTGCGCGCCGCGAGCGAGGGGCGATGGGCGCCGGCCAGGCACGCGAGCCTCGCCGACCGCCGCGTGCTGATCGTCGGCTACGGCGGCGTCGGCACGGCCATCGAGGATCGCCTGCTGCCGTTCGAGGTCGACGTCACGCGCGTCGCGAGCCGCGCCCGTGACGACGAGCGGGGCCGCATCCACGGCATCGACGAGCTCCCCGCCCTGCTGCCCGACGCCGAGATCGTGATCGTCGGCGTCCCGCTGACGGAGGCCACGACGGAACTCGTCGACGACGCCTTCCTCAGCGCCCTGCCCGACGGCGCGCTCGTCGTGAACATCGCCCGAGGCCGCGTGGCCGACACCGACGCGATCCTCGACCACGCCACGCGCGGCCGGCTGCGGTTCGCCCTCGACGTCACCGAACCCGAGCCGCTGCCCGACGGGCATCCGCTCTTCGCGCTGCCGAATGTGCTCGTCTCGCCGCACGTGGGCGGCGCCTCGACGGCGATGATGCCACGCATGGCCCGGCTCGTGCGCGACCAGGTCGAGCGGATGCTGCGGGACGAGGAACCCCGCAACGTCGTGCTGCGCAGCTGAGCGCACGGCCGGCCGCGACCCCACAGCCATCGCCCTCGACCCACCACCCGAACAACCGGAAGGATCCCCATGCCGATCTTCGACCACGCCTTCGACTGGGCCAGGCGCAACGTCGAGCAGGGGCCGTTGCCCTCGGCCGTGCTCGGCATCGCGACCGGCGAGGGCACGGTGGCGCTCGACGCCTTCGGCGCGGCATCCGTCGACGACCACTACCCGCTGTTCTCCGTGACCAAGCCGATCGTCGGGCTCGCCGCCCTGCACCTGGTCGAACAGGGCCGGCTCACGCCCGACACCCCGCTCGCCGACGCGGTGCCCGAGTTCGGTGCCGGGCGCGACGACGTCGTGCGCCTGCGCCACCTGGTCAGCCACACGTCGGGCATCGTCGAGCCGGCGATGGACGACCCGCAGGGACTTCGTCGGGGACTGCTCGAGCCCGGACGCGACTTCGCCGCGGGCACCGTCAGCCGGTACTCGACGATCGCATTCGAGGGCGTCGCGGCGCTCATCGAGCAGGCATCCGGCGCCCCGTGGGAGCGGGCCGTCGCGAAGGTCGGCGAACGCGCCGGCGCCACGGGCTTCACGTTCGACGCCGACGCCAGCCCGCACGATCCGGTCGGGGCCGCCGAGCAGGGGCTCGATTACGCGAGGTTCTCCTCTCAGCGGCATCCGGGCGCCGGCCTCCTCGGTCGTGCTGACGACCTGCTCGCCGTCGGAAGCGCACTGCTCCGCGACGACGGATCGCTCATCTCGCGCGTGACGGCGTCGGCGATGCTGCGCCCGCTCACGGCCGGGCTGCCGAAGCTCGAGCCCTACCCCGCCGCCCGCGGCCAGGACTGGGGCTTCACCTGGAACCTGCGGCACTCGGCGTCGGGGCTGCTCGCGAGCGACACCTACGGCCACGGCGGCTGGGCCGGTACCGAGTTCTGGATCACGCCCTCGCTCGGCGTGTGCTTCGTGCTGCTGACCAACGTCGGCGGCGGCATCGGCCGCCACGGCCTGAACGCCGACGAACTGCACAACGCGGTGGCCGCCGGGGCCTGAGCCGTCGACGACGGGTCAGCGGGTCCGGGTTCCGAGGCCGTCGCACGATCTGCGCGCCGCTACTCGCTCACGCTGCCGACCGGCTGCACCTCCGCGTACCCCTCGAGCACGCCCTGGATGCGCGCGAGCGCGGCCTCGTCGAGCTCCCCGTCACCCGTGACCGCCTGCCAGCCGTCGAGCACGACGTCGCCGTAGTTGTGGCCGTGACTGGCGGGCACGCTCTCGCCCATGAACATGTCGATGACGAGCTGCAGCGCGGTCACCCCCGGGATCCAGCGCATCGAGTCGCTGACCTCGTCGGCGCGCTCCTCGGGGGTGAGCCAGTCCGGCTCGGCCCAGAGCAGTTCGAGGCCGAGCCAGGTGACCGGGTCGTTCGCGTGCTGCAGGTACGCGGCGCGGGGTGACTCCCAATCGGAGCCGAGCGCATGGAAGTCGCCGGGCACCGACAGCCACCGCACCTCGCGTCCGCCGTCGACGACGGGCTGCCACTGCGGGCTGCCGGCATCGCGCTCCGCGGTGAGGGTGCGCCACATCGTCGAGCCGTTCGGGCTGCCGACGAGGAGCGCGCCCTCGGTGTTCGCGCGCAGGTCGTCGAGGTCGTCGAACGACTCCTGCGCGCCATGGGCGCCCAAGCTCAGGCCGTAGACCACGAGTTGAGGTCGGGCCGCTTCGGGCAGCGTGTCCCACTTCGCCTTCACTGCGTCGAACAGGGCGACCGATGACGCGACCGGCGCGTCGGGGTCGAAGACGAACGAGACCCAGCTCGGCGTGTACGCGTACTGCATCGACACGATCGCCGTGTCGCCGCCGTGCAGGTACTCCACGGCGTCGACCGCCTGCGGTTCGAGCCATCCCGACCCGGTGGTCGTGGCGACCACGAGCACGTCGCGGTCGAACGCCCCGGTGCGCTCCAGCTCGCGCACGGCGATGGCGGCGCGTTCCTCGACGGTCGGCGCGTTCGCCTGGCCGACGTAGACGCGCACGGGCTCGAGCGCCGGGCGACCGGTGAGCTCCTCGATGTCCGCGGCCTTCGGACCGCCGCCGAGGAAGGCCGTGCCGTGCCGGCCGACGAGATCCCACTCGACCTCCGAGTCGGGGCCCGCCGAGCGGAAGGCGCTCATCGGCTCGGTGACCCACGGCGCGGCAGGGCCGTTGTTCGCGAGGTAGAGCCGATCGATGCCGAACATCAGCACGGCCACGACGGCCACGGTCGAACCGACGACGATCGCCGTGGCGACCGTCACGCCCCAACCCCGACCGAACCTGGCGATCATCCGGACGCCGAGCCGCCGCTCGGCGCGGGCGAGTGCGAGGCCGATGAGCACGACCGGCGCGAACCCCACGACGAAGATCAGCGCATCGAACCCGTCGATCTCCGGCATCTCGACCGTTCGGCGAACCTCGTTCTGCCACCCGACCGAGGCGAACGCCAGCACGATCGCGAGCAGCACGGCGACGCCCAGGTACACCCACCACGCGATGCGGCGGTGCTCGGGCTTCGGCCGCCAGTGGACGAAGCGGCGCACCAGCCACCACGCGAAGACCCCGATGCCGTACCCGATGAGGAACGCGAACGCGGTGATGATGCCCTGGAACAACGCGGGGCGCGGCAGCAGCGACGGCGTCATCGAGAGTGCGGCGAAGAGCAGCCCGATGAGCGCGCCTCCTGGATCGAGCCTCCACCAGCGAGCGTGCACGCGTACCCCCTCCGGCGTCGCGTTCCGGCGACGTCACCGCATCATGGCACGGCGCACTCGCCGAACCGCGGCGACGCGGCTCTTCGCAAGCCGTGTCGCCGCGTTCGCCGAGTTCGTCTCAGGCCGAGGCGGCCGCGAGCGCGGCGAGCTCCTCGCCGGTGAGCTCGAGCGAGACCGACGCGAGCAGGTCGCCCAGCTGGTCGACGCTGCGGGCGCTGGCGATGGGCGCGACGACCGTCGGCTGCTGTCGGAGCCACGCGAGCGAGACCGAGGCGACGGATGTCCCGTGCGCGGCGGCGACCGCGTCGAGCACGGCGAGCACCCGGTCCCCGCGCTGCCCGAGGTACGGCGCCGCACCGCCCGCGCGCACGCTCGCGCCCTCGGCGGTGACATCCGCCGGGGAGCGGTACTTGCCGGCGAGGAAGCCCTTCGCGAGCGAGAAGTACGGGAAGACCGCGAGCCCCTCGCGCTCGGCGCGCTCGCGCAGGCCGTTCGTCTCGAAGTCGCGCTCGACGAGGTTGTAGTGCGGCTGCAGGGCGACCGCCCGGTGCAGGCCGTTCGCCTCGGTCACCCCGAACCACTCGTCGATGCGCTCCGCCGTGTAGTTCGAGATGCCGATCGCGCGCACCTTGCCGGCGTCCACGAGCGATGAGAACGCCGCGACGGTCTCCTCGAGCGGCACGTCGGCGTCGTCGAAGTGGGCGTAGTAGAGGTCGATGACATCGGTGCCGAGGCGCTGGAGCGAGGCATCCGCCGCCGCCCGGATGTTCGCGGCCGAGAGGCCCGTGAAGTCGGGGTGCGTGCTCACCTTCGTGGCGATGACGACGTCATCGCGCGAGCCGCGCGACGCGATCCACTCGCCGATGAGGCGCTCGCTGTCGCCGCCCGTGTTGCCGGGCACCCACGCGGAGTAGCCGTCTGCGGTGTCGACGAAGTTCCCGCCTCCTGCCGTGAACGCGTCGAGCACGGCGAACGTGGCGTCGCGATCGGCGGTCCAGCCGAAGACGTTCGTGCCGAGCGACAGCGGCGCGATCTCGAGGTCGGATGCGCCGATGCGGGCGCGGTCGGCGGTCTGGGCGGCTTCGGTCATGTGGGCTCCTCGCAGGGTTCTCGGACGCTGGACTCGGTGCTGGGCGAAACACCTGCAACCGACATCCCAAGCCAACCGCGCGGGCCCAGCGGGTGTTCCCGGGTGACGCGAGATCACCGAGTGTGACGCGAGGTTCAACGTGCGAGCCGCGCCGAGACCTGCCACGCGCCGCGGCATCCACCTGACGCGCCGTCGCGGGGAGTGCCTCCGGTTCGCGCACAGCCCACGGGCGTAGCATCGGAGGCACACCCCCGATGGAAGGTCTTCATGCCCGTCTCGGCAGAACCCCGCGTGGCCCTGTACTTCGACTTCGACAACATCGTCATCTCGCGGTACGACCAGCTGCACGGCGACATGCAGTACCGACGCGACACCTCGCGCCGCAAGACGGTCACGGCCGGATCCGACACCGCCGAGCGTCTCACGCAGGCGACGGTCGACGTCGACGCCGTGCTCGACTTCGCGGCGACCTTCGGCACGATCGCGATCGCACGCGCCTACGCCGACTGGTCGACGCCCGTCAACGCGAGCTACCGCGGCCAGCTCATCGACCGGGCCGTCGACCTCGTGCAGCTGTTCCCGCTCTCGGCGACGAAGAACGGCGCCGACATCCGCCTGGCGGTCGACGCCGTCGAGGACATGTTCCGCATCGACGATCTCACGCACATCGTGATCGTCGCCGGCGACTCCGACTACGTCGCCCTCGCGCAGAAGGCCAAGCGCCTCGGCCGCTACGTCGTCGGCATCGGCGTCGCGGGCGGCACGAGCCGGGCCCTCACGGCGGCGTGCGATGAGTACGCCGACTACGACACCCTGCTCGCGACGGATGCCGCGGTCGCCGACGACGAGGCAGCGGATGCCGCGGCGCCCGAAGCACCTGCGGCCCCACCGGCGACCGGCCGCAGGTCGCGGGCGAAGTCCGCCGCACCTGAGGCGACCGACGCAGCCGCGACCGACGCGGCGACGGAGCCGGTCGCAGAGTCGGCGCCCGCGCCGGCCCGGCGTCGTCGCGCGACGTCGAAGTCCGTCGCGGAGGCGTCTGGCAAGACGGCGCCCGAGAAGCCCGAGTCGGCAGAGGCGCCCGAAGCGCCGGCGAAGCGGGCCTCCGCCCGGGCGCTGCAGTTCGTCGCGCCGACCGACCACGCGCCGGCCGACGACACCGCCGGCGGCAGCCCCCGCAACCCCAGCCGGCTGCTGCTCAAGGCGCTGGAGCTCCTCCACGCGAAGAACGACGAGGAGTGGCAGTCGTCGAGCACGGTGAAGAACCAGATGATGCGCATGGACCCGAGCTTCCAGGAGCGCCGCCTCGGCTTCGCCTCGTTCACCGACTTCCTGAAGTCCCGCGGCGGCGTGGTCGAGCTCGACGAGACCGGCCGGGGCCGCGTGCGCATCCGCCCGACGAAGGACTAGTCGCCGCGGCATCCGAGCTCTCCGATGTGTGGTCTGACCACACCTGCTAGTGTGGTCAGACCACACACGCGCGGAGAGGACGATCGGCATGGGCGCTGAGACATCCGACACCCCGCGCGCCTGGCGCACCGTGCTCGAGCACATCGAGACGCAGCTGCTCGAGGGCGCCCTTCGCCCCGGCGATCGCCTGCCCGGCGAGCGCGCCCTCTCGACCGAACTCGGCGTCGGCCGCTCGAGCGTTCGCGAGGCGCTGCGCGTGCTCGAGGTGCTGGGGCTCATCCGCACCGCCGCGGGCTCGGGCCCGAACTCGGGCGCGATCATCATCGCGACGCCCGGCGGCGGCATGTCCGCGCTCATGCGCCTGCAGGTCGCGGCGAGCGGGTTCCCCGTCGCCGACATCGTGCGCACGCGCCTCATCCTCGAGACCTCGGTCGCGGGCGACCTCGCCGAGGCCGAAGCGGCGGCGGCCGCGAGCACCGAGGCGAACGCGTCCGCGCCCGACCTCGCCCCGGCCGAACTCCTGCTCGACGCCATGGACTCCCCCGATCTCGCACCGACCGAGTTCCTCGCGCTCGACGCCGCCTTCCACCTCGCCCTCGCCGAGGCCTCCGGCAACCAGGTGATCACCGCGACGATGGCCGGCCTCCGCAGCGGCATCGAGGGGTACGCCCTCGAGGGCGTCGCCGCGATCACCGACTGGCACGCGACATCCGCTCGCCTGCGCAGCGAGCACCGCGGCATCGTCGAGGCCATCAGGCGAGCGGATGCCGCATCCGCCCGCACCCGAACCCACGACCACATCTCGGGCTACTACGCCGAGACGTTCGTCGACGTCCCCTGAAGCAACGAGAGAGAGCAGCACGCCCATGGTCCAGCGCCAGTTCCCGAACCCCAAGGAGCTCGCCGAGCTCATGCGCTTCAAGGCGCCGACGCTGAACGCGAAGCAGCGTCGCCTCGACAAGGCGCTCACGATCGCCGACCTCCGCGACATCGCGAAGCGCCGCACGCCGAAGGCGCCGTTCGACTACACCGAGGGCGCCGCCGAGGGCGAGATCTCGCTGAAGCGCGCCCGCCAGGCGTTCGAGGACATCGAGTTCCACCCGGCGATCCTGCGGAACGTCCCCGAGGTCGACATGAGCCGCGAGGTGCTCGGCGGCCCGACCGCCATGCCGTTCGGCATCGCACCGACGGGCTTCACGCGCATGATGCAGACCGAGGGCGAGACCGCCGGCGCCGGCGCCGCGGGCGCCGCGGGCATCCCGTTCACCCTGTCGACCATGGGCACGACCTCGATCGAAGACGTGAAGGCCGCGAACCCCACCGGCCGCAACTGGTTCCAGCTCTACGTGATGCGCGACCGCGAGAAGTCGTACGAGCTCGTGCGCCGCGCCGCCGCGGCCGGCTTCGACACCCTCTTCTTCACGGTCGACACCCCCGTCGCCGGCGCTCGCCTCCGCGACACCCGCAACGGCTTCTCGATCCCGCCGCAGCTCACCCCCGCGACCGTCGTCAACGCGATCCCCCGCCCCGAGTGGTGGATCAACTTCCTCACGACCCCGAAGCTCGAGTTCGCCTCGCTCTCGTCGACCGGCGGCACCGTCGGCGAGCTCATCGACGGCATGTTCGACCCCACCATCTCCTTCGACGACCTCGAGACGATCCGCGCCATGTGGCCGGGCAAGATCGTCGTCAAGGGCGTGCAGACCGTGCAGGACGCGCAGATCCTCGCCGGCAAGGGCGTCGACGGCATCGTGCTCTCCAACCACGGCGGGCGCCAGCTCGACCGCGCGCCGATCCCCTTCCACCTGCTGCCGCACGTCGTGCGCGAGGTCGGCTCCGAGATGGAGGTGCACCTCGACACCGGCATCATGTCCGGCGCCGACATCGTGGCATCCGTCGCCCTCGGCGCTCGCTTCACCCTCATCGGCCGCGCCTACCTCTACGGCCTCATGGCCGGCGGCCGCGAGGGCGTCGACAAGACGATCTCGATCCTCTCGACGCAGATCGCCCGCACGATGAAGCTGCTCGAGGTGTCGACGCTCGACGAGCTCGGCCCGCAGCACGTCACGCAGCTCTCGCGCTTCACGGCGCTGCCGAAGCCGATGACGGATGCCGCGGAGCAGGCCGTCGAGGCCAAGCCCAAGACCGTGCGCGCACCGCGGGCGGCCGGGTCGGCCGCGAAGTCGACCACGAGGTCCGCCACCACCAAGTCGGCAGCTGCCGCGAAGCCCGCGACCGTCAAGAAGTAGGGTCGGCGTCCGCCGACGAGCCGCGCGCTCGTCGACGGTTCACCTTCCCTCGCCGTTCGTTCCGTCGTTCGGCGTCGCTCGGCGTCGTCACCGCGGCGACGATCGTTCCGCGCGCGATGGCCTTGGCCATCTTCTGCGCCTGTTTCGCCTGTGCACGATGCCGTTTGATCAGCTTCGCCCTGGCCTTCGCCCGGTCGTCGGCGTCCAACAGCCCCGCCAACGGCGGCCGTTCGTTCCCACGGCGAAGACCGCTGATGCGGGCGGCCCGCTCGAGCCGGGCAACGGCACCGTCCGCACGACGCGCTGCGCGACGCGGGGCGACCCGGCGTTCGGCCTCAGCGGCTCTGCGGTCGCCCCTCGCATCGGCGACGGACCGCTCGAGCCATGCCCGAGAGGTTCCCCTGGGCAGCTCCTTCGCGAGGCGTCGTACCTCGGACTCGGCCCGCTTCGCCTGCGCGATCGCCCGCTTCGCCGTCGCGCGCTCGGTTCGCGTCGCCCCAGACATCGATCAGTCCTCGTCGATCAGGCTCAGGAGCCGCTTCGCGGCGTCGCAGAACCCGTCGTGATCGTCACGCGCGTGACGCAGCGCCGTCTCATACAGTCGGATCGCCATCGTCGAGTCGTTCCTCCCCGCCCGCGATACCGACACGGACACGTTCCGGTCTACGCGAACTTCGCACGCTGCCACAAGGGGTTGCGGATCGCGGTCGATCGAGGGCCGCGCGGAAGCGCAGGAACCAGACCAGCATGAGCGCCGACGCCACCAGATAGAACGAGTGCAGGAACCAGATCGGCCCGAACGGCAGGCTGAACACGTAGACGGAGTACACCGCGTTGCCCGCGTTCGTGGTCGCGAGGTTGCCGAGACTGTACGAGGTGAGGTCCTTCGTGCGCGCCGCCTTCACCAGCATGGGCAGATAGCTCATGGCGAAGAGGCCGGTCGAGACGACGCCGGCGAGCACGGCGAGTTCCATGGCACCGACGCTACGGATGCCGCCCTCCCGCGGCATCGGGAGAAACACCCATTCGGCAGGTCGGTTCGGAGTCGTCCGGGATGTCCGGATGGAGCGTTGCCGCATGATCTCGGACATCCGTCGTTCGCCCTCACATCAGGGCGTGCTCGTAGGCGTAGGCCGTGGCCGCCGCGCGCGACGAGATGCCGAGCTTCGCGAACACGTTGCTGAGGTGCCGGTCGACCGTCTTCTCGCTGAGATAGAGCTGGCCCGCGATGGCGCGGTTCGTCTTGCCCTCGGCGACGAGGCGAACGACCTCGACCTCGCGCGCGGTCAACGGCGTCGACCTGCTCCCGGGCGATCGGCGCGCCAACTCGTCCACGCGCAGCACGTCGGGAACCGCGCCGAGCGCGTCGAACACCTCGCGTGCCGCCTCGAGGTCCATCACGGCCGAGGCGTCGTCGCCGAGCGCACGCGCCGCCTGCGCGGCGAGCACACGGCACCGGGCGGCCTCGTATGGCGCGTCCAGCTCCTGCCACAGCGCCCACGCGGCGCGCAGCGCCGGCAGCGCACCGCGGGCGTCGCCCTCCTCGAGGCGCACGGCCGCCTCGCAGCCCGCGGCGACCGCCCGCAGCATGGGGATCTCCGTGACGGCGGCCGCAGCGGTCAGCTCATCGGCGGCCCGTCGGGCGGCCGCGAGATCCCTCACGGCGAGGTCGATCTCGACGACGGCGGCGAGGAGCGCGCGCCGGGTGGAGGGGTCGGCCTCGGCCGCCGCCTCGTCGATGCTCGAGGACGCGAGGCGTGATCGGCCTTGCGCGAGACGCAGCAGCGCGAGTCCAGGTTGCGCCGGGTATCCGCTCTCGGCCGCGCGGTGGAACGCCAGCTCGGCCGCGTCGAAGTCGCCGCGGAGGCGTTGTACCTCGCCCTCCTGATACCAGGCTCCGAACGACCCGGTCCAATCGCCGAGCCGCGCCCGGTCCTGGGCGACCCGTGCCGCCGTGACCGCGTCAGCCCAAGCCCCGTGCAGTCGGTAGAGCTCCGCCCGGTGCACCTGGCACTGTCCGCTGAACATCACCATCTCGGGCCGGTCGCCGCACCATCGATCGAGCGCGATCGTCCACTGCTGGGCTCGGCGCACGTCGAAGGCCAGGTGACAGGTGTTGATGACCGAGCAGTACACGACTCCGGATGCCACGGGCGAGATCTCACCCGCAGTGACGGCGACCATCGCCTCGTCGAGCAGCGCGAGCCCGGCGACCGCGTCACCGAGCATCAGCCTCGCCTGTCCCTGCCCGAGTTGCGCCAGCGCGGTCGCATCCCGGTCGTGCACGCGTTCGGCGATCCCGAACGCCTCGGCGAAGGTGCGCGCTGCGCGGCCGGGCTCCCCGGCGTAGAGGTCGTCGAGCGCGGCTGCGACGAGGAGCAACGCCGCCGAGGATTCGGCAGCCGTGCCCGTCGAGTCGGCGATCCGTCGAGCGCGAGCGAGCCAGCCGTTGCCCCGGGCATCGTCGCCCTTGCCCATGAGGTAGATGCCGATCCAGGTCGCGATGCGGGCCGCGCCCGCGGCGTCCTCGGCCTCGAGGTAGGCCTCGTGCGCGCGCGTCGCGAGGTCGATGCCCTCGGCATCGCGCCCCAGGAGCAGGGTCGTCGTGGACAGCCGTTCGAGGTCGACCGGGTCGAGTCCCCGCTCGTGGTCGGCACGGGAGAGCTCCTCGAACGCCGCACCCCAGCGGTGTTCGGCGAATGCTGCTCGACCCTGATCGAGCGAAGCGGAGATCGTCATGGCCCGTCCAGCCCGGGGTTGCGCGGCTCGCGCCCGACGGCGCGCCGGCACCCGTCGTTGGTGTCACGGTAACCCCGCGTCACCGCCCCCGCAAGGGCGCTGCGCGGCGCGCAACGCGGTGCGCTCCGTGCCGAGATGACGCGTGTCGTCGGAACGGCCAGGTGTATTCCGACGACACGCGTCGTCTCGATGCATCGTCAGCTCAGCGGACGACGCACGTACTCCGAGACGACGACACCCGACTCGTACGCCGTCGTGGCCACCTCCTCGAACGCCTGCGGTCGATACGAGCCCGGCGCGAACAGCGGGATGCCGTCGCCGAAGAGCAGCGGATTGCGCTTCAGCACGAGGCGGTCGATCTCGTCGGCGAGCACCGTGGCGAGGGATCCCCCGCCGCAGAGCCAGATCGACGCGCCCGGCTCGGCCTTCAGCCGGCGCACCACCTCGACGGGATCCTCACCCGTGAGCGTGAGGCTCGGGTGCTCGCCCGGAATGTCGGCCTCACTGCGGGTTCGCGAGAAAACGAACTGTCGGAGGTGCCGGTACGGGCTCGGCGCGACGGGAAGGCCCACCGCATAGGTGTTCCAACCCATGAGGACGGTGTCGAAGGTCGCGCCGTCACGTTCGATGCCGAGTGCATCCGCGATGTGCGTCGGCACGGCGTCGGCGAACCGCGCGTTGAGGTGCTGCATGTGATCGCCCTCCACGGGGAAGGCGTCGAACTCGCCGGCGGGGCCGGCGATGTAGCCGTCGATGCTGACGGCGGCGTAGTAGACGAGTTCTCGCATCATTTCCTATCCACGATGTTTGTAGTGGTTGCGAGACTACAACATCAGTAGTGGTTTGCGCTACGGTCGATCCATGGCACGGAACACGGAACGACGAGCGGCGATCGCCGATGCCGGACTGAGCGTGCTCGCACGCGACGGCGCCAGGGGGCTCACGCACCGGGCCGTCGACGCCGCAGCCGGGGTGCCGGCGGGCACGACCTCCAACTACTTCCGCAGCCGCGACGCACTCGTCTCGGGTCTCGTCACCCGCATCGGCGAGCGCCTCGCACCGACCCAGGCCGACCTCGAGCTACGCGCCGGCAGACCACCGAGCCGGGAGCTCTTCGCCGAATACCTCCACGACATCGTGCGACGCCTCACCGAACAACGCGAGGTGACGCTCGCCCTCTTCGAGCTCCGACTCGAGGGGGTGCGCCGGCCCGAGATCGCCGAGCTGCTCTCCGCATGGCAGCACGCCGCATTCGATGCGGATGTCGCCTTCAATCGCGCTGCCGGACTGCCGGGCGACCGCCGCGAGATCGCCCTGTTCCACTATGCGATCGACGGCCTGCTGTTCGATCGACTCACCGGTCCGATCGATCCGGAGACCGCCACCGACGAGATCGTCGAAATGCTCGTCGCCGGGCTGCTGCCGGCCGAGTGAGCCCCCGCGGACACGTCACGTGGGCCGCCGCGAGCCGCTGGCGGCGACTGCCCCCGACTACTCGAGGTTCAGCGTCGCGACCACTGCGAGATGGTCGCTGCCGCCCATCGGCACGGTCGTGTTCGACACGACCGCCATGCCGCGCTGGAACACGTGATCGAGGCGCACCACCGGTGCAGCTGCGGGCCAGGTGAACCCGAACCCGCCATCGTCCTGGTTCGCCTCCGACACCTGCGCGGTGACGCCGCCGAGCGCCCGATCCGACGAACCGGCGTTGAAGTCGCCGATCGCGATCACCCGGGCATTCTCATCTCGCGCGAGATGATCGGCGAGGTTCGCGAGCATGACGTCGCGTTCGCTGCTCGCAGCCGGTCGAGCGGATGCCGCGTGCACCACGTAGACGCTCACCGGCCCGGTGGGCGTCTCGAGGTCGGCGGCGAGCCCGCGATTCCAGCCGAGCCCGAGGTCGAGCATCTGGGCGTTCTCGATCGGGAACACGCTCCAGACGCCGACCGTGCCGGCGCCGTAGCGGTGGGGGTAGACATCGTCGAGTACCGCACCGGCCGCCTCACGGGATTCGGCGTCCATCTCCTGCAGCGCGACCACCTCGGCCCCGGTGGCCGCCAGCGCCGCCGCGGACTCGGCGGCCGTGCCCGAACCGGCCTCGACGTTCTGGCTCGCGACCGTGATCTGCGAGTCCGATGCCTGCGCCGCCGTCCACGACAACGGAACGATCGACGGCACGAACGCCACGCACCAGACGATCGTCGCCAGCAGCGCGGATGCGAGCGCGCCTCGGCTCCGCGCGGCGATCGCGCCGACGAGGAGCAGCGGCACCGCGAGCCCGAACCACGGGAGCGCCGTGTCGACGATGAGGCCGAGGCCCGCGACATCCGGCACCAGTGCGTGGAACACCAGCACGAGCGCGAGTGCGGCACCGAGCACCGCCGTGAACCGGGCGAGGCCGAGCCGTGTGCGTCGCACAGAGCGAGGCCTCGAGGCACCGCCGGCAGCGGGTTCCGGCGGCGCGATCACGGTCATCGCCCCATCCTCGCCGCCGTGCCTGTGCGATCGCCGATCATGCCGGCCGCCGAGACGACGAACGGCCGCCCCTCGAGAGGGACGGCCGTTCGTCGTGAGACTGCGGTCGGCTACGCCTGCTGCGAGTTCGACAGGTCGATCAGCTGCTGGATCTGCTCGGGAGTCACGGGCACGCCCGGGAAGCCGGCGAGCTTGCCGATCGGGAACGACGCCATCATCTTGTCGAGGCCGCCCTCGTCGAAGATGTCGGTGTCGGCCATGCCCGCGGCGAACGACCCCATCGCCTGCATGACGATCGGTCCGGCGATCGGGTCGGCGGCGAGCTCGGCGATCGACGACTCGAGCGAGAGCGGGATGCGCACTCGCTCGCCCTCGACCTCGACGACGGCGCTGAGACGGATGTCGCGGCTCGACGCACCCACCTCGACGCTGTAGGCGCCGGGCTCGACGACCCAGCGGTCGACGCGGATGTCCCAGTAGGCGAGGTCCTCGTTGCGGACGGCGATCTCGACCTGACGCGACTCGCCGGCCTCGAGGGCGACGTTCGCGAAGGCCTTGATCTCGCGCACCGCACGCTGCACGCCGGAGGCGGCGAGGCCCGTGTAGACCTGCACGACCTCGCGGCCGGCACGGTCGCCGGTGTTCGTCACGGTGACGCGCACCGTGAGGCCCGCGGCATCCGCTGCCACCGACAGGTCGGAGTAGCCGAACGTCGTGTACGACAGGCCGTGGCCGAACGGGTAGCGCACCTCGGCGTCGCGCGCGTCGTACCAGCGGTAGCCCACGAAGAGGCCCTCGCCGTAACGCACGTGACCGAAGTCACCCGGGAAGTTCAGGAACGCGGGGGTGTCCGAGAGCTTCACGGGGATGGTCTCCGCGAGACGACCCGACGGGTTGACCGCGCCGTAGAGCACGTCCGCGATGGCCGATCCGCCGGCCTGGCCGCCGAGCCAGCCCTCGAGGATCGCGGGCACGTCATCGGCGAACGGCAGTTCGACGACGCCGCCGTTGGCGAGCACGACGACGGTGCGCGGGTTCGCCGCGACGACCGATTCGAGCAGCGCGAGCTGCTCGGCCGGCAGGTGCAGGTCTTCGCGGTCGAAGCCCTCGGACTCGTACGAACCCGGCAGGCCGAGGAAGAGCACGACGATGTCCTTCGACGCCGCGAGCTCGACGGCGGGGGCGACGAGGGCGGCACCGTCGGAACCGTCGGTCGTGAAGCCGGCCGCGTACGAGACGCGATCGGCACCGGCGTACTCGGTGATCGCGTCGAGCGCGTTGTCGAGCTTCGTCGGGTTGATGAGCGACGAGCCGGCGCCCTGGTAGCGCGGCTTCTCGGCGAACGCACCGATGACGGCGACCGAGGTCGACGCGTCGAGCGGCAGGATGGCGTCGTCGTTCTTCAGCAGCACGGCGCCGCGGCCTGCGGCCTCGCGGGCGAGGGCGTGGTGCGCGTCGACGTCGTAGGCGGCGTCGGATGCCCCGGCGACGGCCTTCTGCACGAGCTCGACGACACGGCGCGCGCCGACGTCGAGTGCCGACTCGTCGAGCGAGCCGTCGGCGACCGCGGCGAGGAGCGCCGCGGCCGAGCGACCGTCGGACGACGGCATCTCGAGGTCGAGACCGGCAGGGAGACCGACGACGCGGTCGTTGACGGCTCCCCAGTCGCTGACGACGAGGCCCTCGAAGCCCCAGTCGTCGCGGAGCACCGTGTTCAGCAGCCACGGGTCTTCGCTCGTGTAGACGCCGTTCAGGCGGTTGTACGAGCACATGACGGTCCACGGCTGCGCGTCCTCGACCACGCGCTGGAAGCCGCGCAGGTAGATCTCGCGCAGCGGCCGCGGGTCGACATCGCTCGACGACGCCATGCGGTCGTGCTCCTGGTTGTTCGCCGCGAAGTGCTTCAGCGAACCGCCGACGCCCTGCGACTGCAGGCCGTTCACGAGGGCCGCGCCGAGCACGCCCGAGATGATCGGGTCCTCGGAGAGGTACTCGAAGTTGCGGCCGCAGAGCGGCGAGCGCTTGATGTTGACGCCCGGGCCGAGCAGCACGCCGACGCCTTCGGCGCGGGCCTCTTCACCGAGGGCCGTTCCGACGCGCTCGAGCAGCTCGGGGTCGAAGGTCGAGCCGAGCGCCACGGCGGGCGGGAAGCACGTGGCCGGCACGCTGTCGCCGATGCCGAGGTGGTCGGCGCTGCCCTTCTGCAGGCGCACGCCGTGCGGGCCGTCGGTGAGCACGATCGCGGGGATGCCGGCGCGCTCGATGCCCTGCGTCGTCCAGAAGCTCGCGCCGCTCGTGAGCGACGCCTTCTCCTCGACGGTGAGGCCTGCCACGATGTCGGCGGCGGGCGCTTCGAGGCCGGTGGTGTTCAGGGTGTCCGTCATGATGCTCCTTCGATTGCCGGTGCTTCGATACTCCGCCGGAAGAGTGGTTTTCCGTAGTCCTTCTGCAGCAGGGTCGCGAACGCCCACCAGAGGATGAGGGTCGCGGATGCCCCGCCGATGATGCCGAACAGCGCGTCCGAGAGCCAGTGCGCGTTGATGAGGGTGCGCTGCCAGATCATGCCGATCACGAGCAGTGCGCCGATGATCCACCACACGAGGCGCTTCGCGGGCGGGAACAGCGCGGCGACCGCGACGAGCAGGATGCCCGCGCTCACGGCGTGCCCCGAGGGGAACGAGCCGTGGTCGACCTCGAACAACGGGCCGAAGAGGCCGTTCGCGAGGTCATCGGCCGGGCGAGGCCGGTCGACGAGGTTCTTCGTGAGCTGCGAGACGCCGAAGTTGCCGACGAGCTCTGCCGTGAGGAAGAACAGCGCCGAACGCCAGCGGCGGATCACGAACAACCAGATCGGGATGAGCAGGAGCGTGAGCACCGCGCCGGGGATCTGGCCGAGGTGCTGGAACATCATCGGCAGCGCCCAGGCCTCGCCGCCGGTGCCGGGCTCGAGACCGACGAGGGCGCGCCAGGCGTCGTCGATGGCCTGGGTGAACGGGCTCGCCGGGTTCGCGGCCACGGCAAGGCCGAAGATCACGAACAGTGCCAGGCCGATGAGGCCGGTGACGAGCAGCCAGCGGGGGCGACGGGCAGCGGATGCCGCCGGCACGCCCGCCGCGGGAGCGGTCACGTCGGTCGAGGTCGAAGCGGAAGCGGCATCCGACATCACTTCACCGCCTTGATCGGCCAGACGGCGAACGCGCCGAGGATCGAGAGCACGATGGCGACGGGGAACAGGGCCGCGTAGCCGCCGAACGCGAGCACGATCGCACCGCCGACGGCGGGCGCGAGGGTCTGCGGCAGGGTCGCGGCGATGTTGATGACGCCGAGGTCCTTCGCGAAGGAGTCCTTCGACGGCAGCACCTCGCTCATGAGCGCCTGGTCGACCGACTGGAACATTCCGAATCCGATGCCCGAGACGAGCGTGAAGATCATCCAGCCTTCGTAGGTCGGCATCACGAGCGGCACGATGAGGCCGATGCCGACGAGGACCGAGGAGCCGAAGACGAAGATCTTGCGACGACCGACCTTGTCGGAGAGCGGGCCCGAGATGACCATCGCTCCGATCATTCCGACCAGGCTGAGCAGCCCGAACACGGGAATGGCGCTGGTGGCGCCCTTCTCGCCCAGGCCGATGTAGTCGGCGAGGATGAGCAGCTGGAATCCCGCGACGGCGAAGTAGCCCGTGTAGAGCAGGAGCCGCCCGGTGAACGCCCAGAAGAAGTCGGGGTTCGCGACGGGGTTCACCCAGAACGTGCGCAGGAACGCCCCGAGCGAGAACGGCGGGTTGACCTGCTCCTTGCTCGAGTGGTCGGGGTTGAAGACGACGAAGAGCACGGTGACCACGAGTGCGAGTCCGGCGAGCAGCATGTACGCCGCCGGGATGGTGCTGCTGAGCGCAGAGCCGATGACCTGGCCGCCGAGTGCACCGAGCATGGCGCCCATGCCCGCGAGTGCGGCGAACGTGCCACGGGCGGCTCGCGGCACGCGGTCGGGCAGGATGGCGCTGAGCGGTCCCTGCGCGAAGTTGTAGGCGATCTGCACGATGGTCCAGGCGATCGCGATCTGCACGATGGTGTTCGCCAACGCCATGCCGACGAGCGCGAGCCCGCCGATCAGCACGCCGCCGACCATCCAGCCCGCTCGGCGGCCGAATCGGCTGCGCGTGCGGTCGGAGAGCATGCCGGCGAGTGGCTGCGCGATCATGGACGCGAACGCCCCGATCGTGGCCACGATGGTGATGTTCGCGACCTTGTTCGCCGGGTCGATGCCGGTGATCTGCAACTGGAGCAGCACGGCGGGCACCGCACCCCAGATGACGAAGATCGAGAAGTTCGCCGGAATGATCCAGCCGAGCAGTCGCTTGACCGTGCCCTTGACGAGGGGTTGGGGTTCTTCCGCGCCGTCGGGTTCGACGGTGGGCGCGGGGGCAGACGCCATTGTCATGTCTTCGTGGTCCTTTCAGTGCCTCGGCACCGAGGCGGGTGGCAAAACCATACATCGCTCGGTTTTCAACTGCAAGCGACTACCATTCACGTATGGCACGCAGAGGTTCATACGCGAAGGGCGTTGCGAAGCGCGAGGAGATCCTCACCACGGCGCTCGACGTCATCGCACGCAACGGCTACCGGCGCACGAGCGTGCGCGAGCTGGCCGACGCCGTGGGTCTCAGCCAGGCCGGCCTGCTCCACTACTTCTCGTCGAAGGAGGAGCTCTTCCAGGAGATCCTCCGCAAGCGCGACCAGGTCGACGCCGCCGCGTTCGACATCGACACCGCGCAGCCGATCGAGGCGTTCTTCGGCGTGATCCGACACAACAGCGAGGTTCCAGGCCTCGTGCAGCTCTACGCCCAGCTGTCGACCGAGGCCGGCGACGCCGACCACCCGGCCCACGAGTTCTTCGTCGAGCGCTACGAAGCCTTCCGCTCCATGTTCAACGGCATGCTCCGCGACGAACAGGCCGCCGGCCGCCTCGATCCAGATCTCGACATCGAGCGCATCGGCAACCTCTTCCTCGCGGCCGCCGACGGCCTGCAGACCCAGTGGATGCTCGACCCGTCCATCGACATGGCCGACCACGTCGCCTACCTCTGGCACCTGATCACCCGCAAGGCCTGAGCGGATGCCTCGCCTCCCGCGCTCACTCGTCTCCGGCGATGTGCGCCGGCACAACCTCTCGTTGGTGCTCGAGCACCTCGTGCGCTCCGGCCCGAGCGCGCGCAGCGAGATCGCCGAGGCGACCGGGCTCACCCGGGGTTCCATCACCGCGCTCGCGACTGCGCTGACCAAGGCCGGCGTGCTGCGCGAGACGGACCCGGTCGCGAGCGGCAACGGCCGACCGATCACCAGACTCGAGCTCGCGGCATCCGATCTCGCCATCCTCGTCGCCCAGGTCGACGCCGACAGCGCGACGGCGTTGCTCGCGACCATCGCCGGCGATGAGCTCTACCGGGCCTCCGAACGGCACGGCCGCCCGATGGGCAACCCAGACGCGGTGCTCGACGTGCTCGCAATTGTGGTCGCCAATGCACTGGCCGCCGCCATCGAGCTCCGTCGCCGAGTGGTCGAGCTGCCGATCGTCGTCTTCGCGCCGGTCGGCGGCGAACCGCCCGTCGTGCTCACCGACACCGATCTCGGGTGGGGCGAAGTCGATGTCATCGGCGGATTGCGTTCGCGCCTTGCGTCGCTTCCCGGGCCGGTGAGCCTCGAGTCCGACGCCTGGCTCGCCGCACTCGCGGAACGCGCGGTGCTCTCGAGCACCGAGAGCATGCTCTACATCAAGAGCAACTCGGGTATCGGCGGCGCCATCCTTCTGGAGGGGCGACCCGTCGAGGGTGCGCACGGAGTGGGCGGGGCGCTCGGCCACATCGTCATCGTGCCCGACGGCGAGCTCTGCGACTGCGGCCAGCACGGATGCCTCGTGACCGTCGCCGGCCCCGACGTGCTGCTCGAACGGGCCGGCCTCGCCGATCTCGTGGCCGAGCGCGGCCTCGCCGCGGCGATCGACGAGCTCTCGTCGCAGATCGCTGCCGGAGCGACACCCGCCGCCGCCGCGTGGGACGACGCCCTGCCGTGGATCGCGCGTTCACTCCAGGTGCTCTCGATGGCGACCGACCCCGAAGCCATCGTCATCGGCGGGTTCTGGGCAGCGCACACCGCATCGATCGAGCAGGCGTTCCGAGCGAATCGTCCGACGCTCGCCGGACCACGTGAGGGCGCTCCTGCGATCCCCGCCGTGGTGGCCGGACGGCTCGGCGCGGATGCCGCCCTGCTCGGGGCGACGTGGGCGGCTCGAGACCGGCTCCTCGCCGACCCCGGCCGTCTCGGCGTCTGACCCCGCGCACGGCCCGCCTCCTCGACGTTCATCCGACCTTTTAGTTCAACGGTTGAATTTTGAGGGGAATCGGCGCATACTCATTGCCGAGCGCCATTCGGTTTTCGCGCGAATGAGCGCGCCCCCACCCGGCAGTTCTCAACGAAGAGGAGCCCCCAATTGTCCATTCAGCCCGCAGCGCCAGGCGACCCCACCGCCCTCATCGCCCCCACCGGCGCCATCTCGTCGACCGAGCCGCTCCCCGGTGAAGCCCCCGCGAGCCCGCCTCCTACGAAGCGAACGCTCCCCGGCATCCTGCTCGTCGCGCTCACCCTGTTCGGCACGTACGGCGGCCTGATCGCCATCCTGCTGCCGCTCCAGGTCGCGATCATCGACGAGGAGAACAAGGTCGCGAACCTCGCGTTCGTCTCGACGATCTCGTTCGTGTTCACGCTCTTCGCCCAGCCGATCGTCGGCGCGATCAGCGACCGCACACGCTCGCGCTTCGGGCGCCGTGCACCGTGGATGGTCGGCGGCGCGCTCATCGGCGGCGTGCTCCTGCTCGGCATGGGCTTCCTCGACTCGATCGTCTGGATCGCGATCTTCTGGGTGCTCATCCAGGTCTCGCTCAACGCGATCCAGGGTCCGCTCTCGGCGATCACCCCCGACCGCTTCCCGCGCGACAAGCGCGGTGCCGCGAGCGCCATGTTCGGCATCGGCATGCAGGTCGGCATGACGCTCGGAATCATGGTCGCCGGGCAGTTCGCCGCGAACTTCGGCTTGGGCTACGCCGTCTTCGGCATCGCCATCATCGTCGTCACCGTGGCGTACGTGGTCATCGACCGCGATTGGTCGTCGAAGCAGGCCGCGGTCGAACCGTGGAGCTGGAAGATGTTCTTCGGCGGCTTCTGGATCAACCCGCGCACGAACCCCGACTTCTTCTGGGCCTTCACGGCGCGCTTCCTGCTCATGCTCGGCTACTTCGTGGTCGCGGCATTCCAGTTCTACATCCTCACCGACTACATCGGCATGAAGCTCGTGGAGGCGACCGGAGCGGTCGTCACCCTGACGCTCGTCGCGCTCGTGCCGACGCTCGTCGCCATCGCCGTCTCGGGTTGGTGGAGCGACAAGGCCGGTCGGCGCAAGGTCTTCATCTACGTGGCGTCGGCCATCATGGTCGTGGGCTTCATCATGCCGCTCCTCATGCCGAACATGACCGGCATGATCCTCATGAGCATCATCAACGGCATCGGCTTCGGTCTCTACATGTCCGTCGACACCGCGCTCATGACCGAGGTGCTGCCCGGCGGAGGCTCGGCGGCCGCCAAGGACCTCGGCATCCTGAACATCGCCACCAACATCCCCCAGGCCATGAGCGCCGCGATCGCCGGCATCATCATCGGTACGCTCGGCGGGTACCCGATGCTGTTCGTCTTCGGCGGCGTCTTCGTCGTCATCGCGGCCCTGGCCGTCATCCCCATCAAGAGCGTTCGTTAGGAGCACCACCCCATGACCCAGACCAGCACCGGCACCAGCACCCACGTCGAGGTCGACACCACCGCGGGCCGCGTTCGCGGCGCCTGGCGCGGCGAACCCGGCGAGGCATCCGCTTCGGCCGCCTTCCTCGGCATTCCTTTCGCCGAGGCTCCCGTCGGCGAGCTGCGCTTCGCCGCGCCGGTGCCGAAGGCGCCGTGGGAGGGTGTGCGCGACGCGCTCGAATTCGGCGCGACCGCGCAGCGCGGCGACCCCGGCGTGACGCTCATCCCCGAGCCGAGCGTGCCCGGCGAGTCGACGCTGAACGTCAACGTCTTCACCCCGGCGCCCGCGACCGACTCGGCGCTGCCGGTGCTGGTCTGGATCCACGGCGGAGGCTTCTTCGCCGGCTCGCCCGCGAGCCTCTGGTACGACGGCGGGCGCTTCAACCGCGACGGCGTCGTGACCGTGACGATCTCGTACCGCCTCGGCTTCGACGGCTTCGGATGGATCTCCGACGCCCCGTCGAACCGCGGCGTGCGCGACTGGCTCCTCGCCCTCGAGTGGGTGCAGGAGAACATCGCGTCGTTCGGCGGCGACCCGTCGCGCGTGACCATCGCCGGCCAGTCGGCCGGCGGCGGCGCCGTGCTCACGCTGCTCGGCATGGAGTCGGCGCAGCACCTCTTCCACGGGGTCTACGCGATCTCCGGTGCACTCGCCGACGTCACGCCCGAGCGGGGCGAGAAGTTCGGCCGTGAACTCGCGGCCGCCGGCGGCGTCGAGCCGACGGTCGCCGGGTTCTCGAGCCTGAGTGAGGAGCGCATCCTCGAACTGCAGAAGAAGGCGACCGAACTCGGCCCCGACTCCCTCCAGAGCATGATCGACGATGGGCTGGGCCTCGGCCCGGCGATCGACGGCGAGCTGCTCACCCGCTCGACGAAGGAATCCCTCGCGGCGGGCGTCGGCACCGACAAGCCGCTCGTCATCGGCGCCACCGACGACGAGTTCACGATGGCCTTCGCCGAGGCCGAGAAGAAGCTCCGCTGGATCCCGAAGTCGCTGATGCTGAAGAAGCTCGGCATGCCGAAGCCGAAGCTGAAGCCCTACCTCGCGGCGAACGCCGAGGTCGCCCGCACAGGCACGGCGCGCATCGCCGGCCGCTTCCTGACCGACCAGATGTTCCGCACCGCCCTGCTCAAGATCGTCGCCCTGCGCGGCGACGCCCCCACCTGGGTGTATCGGTTCTCGTGGCCGTCGGGCACGTTCGGCTTCGCCGAGCACTGCCTCGACGTGCCGTTCTTCTTCGACTGCCTCGACTCGATCGCGATGGAGCCGCTCGCCGGGCCGAACCCGCCGCAGCAGCTCGCCGACCAGGTGCACGGCGGCGCCGTGGCATTCGTCTCGACGGGCGACCCGGGCTGGCCGCGCTACACCGAGCCCGGGCGCGAGACCCGTGTCTTCGACACCCCGTCGACCGTGGTGTCCGACGGCTACGCGAGCGTGCGCCCGTTGCTCGCGGGCTGATTCCGGCACGACCCCGGGGCCTTCGGGTCGTGTCCCCCGATTGGGGTACGTGACCCGGAGGCCCCGTTGCACGCATGCTTCTCACATGACTACGGCCGGCGAGACCTCAGTTCCCACCACCACCGGCCCGCTCGACGAGGTGCATCGCGAGCAGTCCGCGCGTCTCGTCGACCACCTGGTCGACCACGGGCCGGCGACCCGGAGCGAGCTCGCCGCCGCGACCGGCCTCGGCCGAGGTGCGATCGCCGGACTCACCGCCAGACTGCTCGACGCCGGCGTGCTGCGACCCGAGGCTGCGGATGCTTCGGGCGACCACCGCACCGCACCGTTGACGCTCGCCGCGGCCGACCATGTGCTCGTCACCGCCCATCTCGGCCCCGACGACGCGGTCGCGACCATCGCCGCGCTCGGCGGCGAGGAGCTGGCCCGGTTCACGGTGCCACTCCGCCCCGAAGACTCCCCCACCGGCGAGGCTGCCCCCGCGCCGACTCCGCTCGAACTCCTCGCGATCGTGCTGGGCCGGGCGATCGCCCGGGCCGAGCGGGCCGAGCGGCCGATCGCCGACGTCACCGTGCTCGTCGACGGCGCCGTCGCCGGAACGCCCTCGGTCGTGCTCACCGACGATCGGATCGGCGTCGAGCCGGTCGACGTGCTCGGCGAGCTCCGTGCGCGCACGCCGGGGCTCCCCGATGTCGAAGCCGAGCTCCCCGTGCCGATCGCGCTCGTGCCCACTGCGGTGGCCGCGGCATCCGTCGAACTGAGCGGCACCGCCGCACGCGACCTGCTCTACCTCGCCGGTGACACCGGAATCGTCGCCGCGGCGGTCGTCGACGGCCGGCCTCTGCGCGGCGCCCACGGCCTCGGCGCGACCTTCGCGCACCTGCCGATCGTGCCCGGCGGCGTGCGCTGCAGCTGCGGGCAGCGCGGGTGCCTCACCACGGTCGCCTCCCCCGAGATCGTGCTCGAGCGGGCCGGCCTCGCCGAGTTCGCGGCCGCGAACGGCCGTCTCGCCGCCCTCGACGAACTCGTCGTGCGGGTCGACGCGGCCGACGATCGCGCCCGTTGGTCGTGGCTCGACGCGGCACTGTGGATCGGGCGCTCACTGCAGGTGGTGGCGCCCACCCTCGACCCGGCGACCATCGTCGTCGGCGGCTACTGGGCGGCACTCGTCGGCGACATCGAGACGTCGTTCCGCGACAACCGGCCGACCATCGGCGGCGGAGCCCTCGAGTCGATCCCGACGATCGTGGCGTCGCAGCACGGCGGTGAAGCGGCCGTCGCGGGCGCCCGCCGTCAGGCGCGCGAGCGCCTGGTCTCCGAGCCGTTGCTGCTCGCCGGCTGAGGCAGCCCTCGGCCGAACCTGCTGCGGAGGCCCCACCCGGTCACCCGCATCATCGCCTCGATCACGATGCCCGCACTCATCTTCGAGCGCCCGCGCTCGCGCTCGACGAAGGTGACGGGCACCTCCACCACGACGAGACCGGCCTCCCGCGCATGCCAGAGCATGTCGACCTGGAACCCGTAGCCGCGGGTGTGCACGTCGTCGAGCCGGATGCGTCGCAGGGCGTCGGCCCGGAACGCGCGGTAGCCCGCGGTCGCGTCCCTCGTAGGCAGGCGCAGCACCCAGCGCGCGTAGGCGCTGCCGCCGCGGGAGAGCCACTGGCGACGCCGCGGCCAGTTCTCGATCGAGCCGCCGTCGATCCAGCGCGAGCCGATGACGAGGTCGACCGGCCGGCCGGCGTCGGCTCCCGCCCCGGCACCGGCACCGGCACCTGCACCGGCGTCCACGCCGGCCGCGAGCGCGTCGAGCAACCGCCCGAGCTGCTCCGGCTGGTGCGAGCCGTCGGCGTCCATCTGCACGATCGGGTCGAACCCCTCGGCGAGCGCCCAGGCGAACGCGTCGAGGTAGGCGGCCCCGAGGCCGTTCTTCTCGGTTCGGTGCAGCACCTGCACCGAGGCATCCGCCGCCGCCATCTCATCGGCGATGACGCCGGTGCCGTCGGGCGAGGAATCGTCGACGACGAGCACGGACACCGCCGGCACGGCCGCGCGCACGCGTGCCACGATCGCGGCGATGTTCTCGCGCTCGTTGTAGGTGGGAATCACCACCAGGGCTCGGGTCATCACTCGAATCGTAGTCGCCCGCGGCCCCTGCACGTGTCAGGGGCCGACGGCGGCGCCGGTGCTCAGCGCACGCCGGCCATGAGCTTCAGCACGCCGCGGCTGCCCACCGCGAGCGCGATGCCGAGCACGATCGCGATGGCGCCGAGCACGCCGAAGTAGACCACCTCGGTGTCGGCCGAGTAGAACGTCGCGAGCTGGCCCGAGATCGCCGTGCCGAGCGAGACCGAAAGGAAGAACAGCGCCACCATCTGCGTGTGGAACACCTTCGGCGCGAGCTTCGTCGTCACCGAGAGCCCGACCGGCGAGAGCAGCAGTTCGGCCACGGTGAAGATGAAGAGGATGCCGATGATCGCGAGCAGCGGCGTCGAATTCGGCGCACCGCCGGCGAACGGGATGAACAGCAGGAACGCGACACCCATGATCGCCGTGCCGAGCGCGAACTTGATCGGCGTCGAAGGCTGGCGGTCGCCGAGCTTGGTCCAGATCGCGGCGAAGACGCCCGACAGGATGATGATGAAGATCGGGTTGATCGACTGCACCCACGACACCGGCATCTCCCAGCCGAACAGGTCGCGGTTCAGCTGCTTGTCGGAGTAGATCGTGAGCACCGTGAACTGCTGCTGGTACAGCGACCAGAACGCGACGCTCGCGACGAACAGCGGGATGAAGCCGAACACCCGGCTGCGCTCGACGGTCGTGATGCGCTTGCTCGAGAGGATCACCGCGAAGTACGACACGGCGGCCACGATGACCGAGGCGATCACCCAGGTGACGAGGTTCGTCGCGGTGATGAGGCCCGTGACGACGAGCACCACGACGGCGACGACCGCCGCAACCGCGACGCCGATCACGAGGCCGAGGCGGTCGCGGGGCAGCGGGTTCGGAACGACGGATGCCTCGGCCGGCAGGCGCTTGCGCCCGAACGAGTACTGGGTGAGGCCGATCGCCATGCCCACCGCGGCGAGCGCGAAGCCCCAGTGGAAGCCGAGCGTCGATGCGAGCAGGCCCGTGAGGATCGGACCGAAGAAGGCGCCGAGGTTGATGCCGAGGTAGAAGATCGAGAACCCGGCGTCGCGGCGCGGGTCGTGCTCGGAGTAGAGCGTACCGACGACGCTTGTCGCGTTGGCCTTGAGCCCGCCGGAACCGAACGCCACGAGGACCAGGCCGACCCCGACGCCGAAGAACCCGGGAAGGAGCGCGAGCGCGATGTGACCGGCCATGATGACGATGGCGCTGTAGAAGAGCACCCTCTCGCTGCCGAGCACGCGGTCGGCGAGCCACGCGCCGAGGATCGTCGAGAGGTAGACGCCGCCGCCGTAGGCGCCGACGATGCCGGCAGCTGCCGTCTCCTCCATGCCGAGGCCGCCCTCGGCCACGGAGTAGTACAGGTAGATCAGCAGGATCCCCTGCATGCCGTAGAAGCTGAACCGCTCCCACATCTCGACGCCGAAGATGTTGGCGAGCGACCGCGGCTGGCCGAAGAACCCGTGGTCGCGCTTGATATCGCTCGGCTCCGAGACCGGCTCGGTGACACTGCCCATGGAGGTTAACCCTAGCGGAATCGCTTGCAGCGCCTCCGTCGTCGATCGTCAGCCGCGAACGATCCAGCCTCGTTCGGAGGCGTGCCAGCCGAGCTGCAGCCGACTCGAGACGCCGGCGAGCTGCATGAGCCCCCGAACGCGCCGCTGCACGGTGCGCTGCCCCATGTCGAGATGCTTGGCGATGCTCGCATCGGTGAACCCGCCGAGGAGCAGCGACAGCACCTGGAGGTCGAGCACGTCGAGACCGCTCTCGCCCTCGACCGCCTCGTCGGAGCCCGGACCGCCCAGCACGAGCGGCGTGGCGTCGCGCCACACCGATTCGAAGAGGCCGGCCAGGGAATCGACCAGACCGCTGGCGTGGATCACGAGGGCTGCCGGCTCCGAGTGATTGCCGTTGAGCGGCACCATCGCGAGCGACCGGTCGGCGATCATCAGCTTGGTCGGCACCCGATCGACCACCCGGACGTTGACGTCGGAGCCGAGCGCAGCCGACACCTCGGCGAACTCCGCCGGGGAGGTGAGCACGGCGCGTTCGACCACGATCCGGTAGGAGACGCCGCGGGCGACCGCCACTCCTTCGGCCTGATTGTCGGGCCCGGACACGGCCACCGAGTGTTCGGTCACGAACGACATGACCTCCTGCGTCGCACCCAGATGCAACTGCAGGAAGCGTTGCGACACCGCGGCAGCGCCCACGACCACCTCGACGAGATCACGGGCGTCCGACTCGGACGCTTCGGCGAGGTACTCCTCGGCGAGCGCGACCGCCGTGAGCTCGGCCTCCTCGAGCTCGAGCCGCTGCTGGATCAGGAGCGGACGCAGTGCCACGCCTGGGGGCGCTGCGACCCATCGCCCCCCGGACTCGACCGAGGACTGCGTGGCCAGCCCGCGCAGCTCGAGTGCACGGAGCCGCCGCCCCGTCTCGTCTTCGCCCATTCCGAGCCGCCGGTTCAGGTGACCGAGATCGGCGGCGCCGAGCGCAAGGAGGAGCCGGTAGACGGACTCCTCCCCCTCGTCGAGCCCGATGGCTGACAGCATGCGAACACTCCTCGGTCGCGGATGTCTCAGGGTGGCGGGAAGCGGCCACGGCGTAGTCCCGCCCGCCCCCATTCTTCCGTTCCGGTCGCCGGTACTGCGAGCCTGACGGCCAAGCCCGGCAGACGCAGACCGATCCGGCCATCGTCACGGACTCACCAGAAGGAAGGAAACCGATGCGCCCCATCTGGCGTAGCACCATCACGGCGGCCACCGTCGCCGTCATGGTAGCCACCACTGCAAGTCAGTCCAACGCCGTCGAATCGAACGAAGCCGGCGAGCAGCCGCCGATCGTCGGAAGCACCGCCTGGCTCGGCCAACAGGCCGACCCTCCGGTCACGGTCACCCTGGTCAATGGCGACCGGGTGCTCGTGACCAATGGCACCACCGTCACGGTACTGCCTCGCGAAGACGGCTCGCAGCCGATCGTGGAGACCCGCCGCGTCGGCGACGACGTCTACGTCTACCCGGCCGACGTGATCGAAGCGCTCGCCGCCGGCAAGGTCGACGAGGAGCTCTTCAACGTCACCGGCCTCGTGCGTCAGGGCTACGACGACGCGCACAGTGCCTCGATGCCGCTCATCGCTCAGTACGCCGACCCCGCCGCACCTGTGGTGACCCCACGCGGCGCCGAGGCGGGCCTCGTGCTCGAATCGATCGGCAGCGCCGCACTCAGTGCAGACAAGGCCGACGCCGCGGACTTCTGGGCCGATCTGACCAACCCGCGGAGTCGATCCGCCGGTTCGATCGAGAAGCTCTGGCTCGATCGCAAGGTCGAGGCCGCCCTCGATCAGTCGACCGCGCAGGTCAACGCCCCCGACGCCTGGGCTGTCGGACTCGACGGCGCCGGCGCGACCGTCGCCATCCTCGACACCGGAGCCGACGCCGAGCATCCCGACCTGCAGGGCCGCATCATCGCCGGCGAGGACTTCACCGACTCGGGGTCGTGGAACGACGGCAATGGACACGGCACTCATGTCGCGTCGACGGTCGGCGGTTCCGGCGCGGCCAGCGACGGCGCGAAGCGTGGCGTGGCACCGCAGGCAGATCTGCTCGTCGGCAAGGTCCTCTCCGACTTCGGCTCCGGCTCGACGTCGGGCATCATCGCGGGCATGGAGTGGGCGGTCGCGCAAGGCGCGGACATCGTGTCGATGAGCCTCGGCAGCACCGGCCCGGTCGACGGCTGCACCGACCCGATGGCGATGGCCGCCGGGTCGCTCTCCGAGAGCAGCGACAGCCTCTTCGTGATCGCGGCCGGCAACGTGGGGCCGGGCAACAACACGGTCTCCTCCCCCGGTTGCGCGCCGGCGGTGCTCACGGTCGGCGCGGTCGACCGCGACGACAGCACGGCGGTCTTCTCCAGCCGCGGGCCGGTCGCCGGCACCCACGTCCTGAAGCCCGAGATCACCGCGCCCGGCGTGGGCATCTCCGCTGCAGCGGCCGGCGGGCGGGGCGAGTACGCGTACCGGTCCATGTCGGGCACCTCCATGGCAACGCCGCACGTCGCGGGAGCGGCCGCGATCGTCAAGCAGCGCCACCCGGAGTGGGACGGCGAGCAGATCAAGGCCGCCCTCGTGTCGTCGGCCGAGACCGACATCCCCGGCGACGTGCGCGAGACCGGCGGCGGCCGCCTCGACGTGAGTGCGGCGATCGACGAGACCGTGACGGGCGCGCCGGCACTGCAGGCGGGCTCCTTCGACTGGCCGCACACGACCGACGAGGCCGTCGCGATCGACGTGCCCTACACGAACGTGTCCGACGCACCGGTGACCCTGCAGCTCGAGATCGAGGGGCTGACCGGCAACGACGGCTCCGCCGTCAAGGGCAAGCTCGCGAAGCTCGAGCAGGACTCCGTGACGATCGCGGCAGGCGAGACGGCGACCGTGCCGCTGCGGGTCGACCCGTCGGCGAAGCTGTCGGCCGCGCAGTACGGCGACGTCACCGGGCGAATCGTCGCGACCGGCGACGCCGCGGTCTCGACGCCCTTCTCGCTGTACGTGCAGCCCGAGACCGTGCAGGTCACGGTCAAGGTGGTCGACCGCAACGGCGACCCCGCCGCCGGCGCATCCTCGCTCGACATCATCAACACCGACACGAGCAGCGGCAGCCGCTGGTACAACGGCGGCGCAGAAGAGCAGGTCGTCGACGTGCGACCGGGGCGCTTCTTCGTCTCGAGCTTCATCGCCACACCTGACGCCGACGGCACCACGAAGCTCGTGGATTCGGTCAGCTACGTGGCACGTCCCGAGCTGTCGATCACCGACGACACGACCGTGGTGCTCGACGCACGCGACGCCGACCGCATCACCGTGAAGACCGATCGTCGCAGCGAGACCCGGGTCATGAGCCTCTCCTTCGCCCGCAGCTGGGACGACATGTGGGGGCACTCGGGCACGCTCACCGCGGGCGCCACCGTGACGTCGGTCTACGCCGACGTGCAGGGCACGGCTCACGACGGCGAGTTCGAGTTCGGGCACTACTGGCGCAAGGCTGCGCCGCTGGTCGAAGACCTGTCGGTGGTCGGCGGCGACGCGCTCCACCCCATCCCCGCGGGCTACACCTCGATGAACCTCACGGGAACGGGCCGACTGCCGGTCGTCGACGCGGGCAGAGGCACCGACGCCGAACTCGCGGCGGCCGACGTCGCCGGCAAGATCGCCCTCGTCCGCATCGCGGACGGCACGGGCTCGGTCTACGCCGAAGTCGTCGCGGCCGGCAAGGCGGGCGCCAAGGCCGTGGTGGCCTTCCACGAGGCGACCGGGCGCTGGCAGCCCCTGACCGGCACATCCGGCGGGCAGGTGCCGGCGTATTCGATTCCGTCCGACGAGGCCGCCGCCCTGCGGGAACGGCTCGCCGCCGGACCCGTCGAGCTGCAGTGGAGCTTCACCTCGTCGAGCCCGTTCGTCTACAACCTCGGGTTCACCCAGGACACGCCGTTCACCGATGCCAAGGAGTTCGTCGTGCGCGACAAGAAGCTCGGGCGCACCGAGGCGACGTTCCAGTCGATGGGCACGGCCGTCGACCGCCTCGACCTGGTCACGGCGGTCGACGCGTCGGGCAACGGCGTCGGCGTGGGTCAGTTCCAGCCGGTGCAGGCGCCCTCGAAGCGCACCGAGCTGTATACGGCGGGCGACCTCCGGTGGCAGTCCGCCGTGCTGGGGTACTTCCCGTTCGGTGAGGTGATGCTCGACCAGGTACGCCAGTACGAGCCCGGCAGCGTGCGCTCCGACACGTGGTACGACGGTGTCATCGCACCCAGCGCCGCTGAGTCGTACACCGGCGAGGTGCAACTGGCCGCCGAGCGGCAGGGCAACCTGATGGGCTTCGCGAGCGGAATGTGGGCCGACAGTTCCGGCCACTGGGCGGGCCCCGGCTCGTTCGGCGACATCGGCAACCTCGTCCTGCGCCGGAACGGTGAGGAGATCGGCCGATCAGCCTACATCTCCGACGTCTTCGAGGTGCCCGCCGACGATGCCGAGTACGAGCTGCAGCTGTTCACGGAGAAGATCGGCCGCCAGACGAACACCTGGCAGCGCTCCTCGGCGGTGACGACGGTCTGGAAGTTCCGTTCGCACCTCGACGAGAGCACCTACTCGCAGGGCCTGCCGGTCATGTTCCCCCGCGTCGACCTCCCCGAGGACGGCATGAAGACGCTGGCGGCGAAGGCCGACCAGAGGCTGCAGCTGAACGTCGCCGGCCACGCGGGCTACACGCCCGGCACGATCACGAGCGCCGGCCTTGCGTACTCCTACGACGGGGAGACGTGGGTGGATGCCACGACCCTCCAGGAAGACGGCGAGTGGGTCGCGATCGTCGACCACTCCGGCGCATCCGGTCAGCCGGTGAGCCTTCGGGTGAGCCTGACCGACAGCAACGACAACTCGGTGACGCAGACCGTCGTTCGGGCGTACGACGTGCGCTGATCACCGCGGCACGTCGGAACACGGCCTCGCGGCCACTCGGACTCGGGCGAGTCGGGGTGGCCGCGAGGTCGTTCGCGCCATGATGACGATGGCGCTGGAGAGACGGGCACCTTCTCGCTGCCGAGCACTCGCTCGGCGAGCCACGGGCCGCGGATGGCTACTCCTCGGCCACCGCGAGCTTCGACTTCGCGTAGTGCCTGCGGGCCTTCACCCGGTTGCCGCAGGTCTCCATCGAGTGCCATTTGCGGGCGTTGGCACGGCTCTCGTCGATGAGGAAGTGCTGGCAGTCGTGTGCCGCGCACGGCCGGATGCGCGAGCCCTGATCACCCTGCAGCGCCGACCACTCGCCCACGGCCCTCGCCCCGATCGCGCGTTCGGGGTCGACCTCGTCGATCCACTCGAGCCCGCTCGCGCCGACGCGGGCACGCTTGCGCATCGCGTCGGCCCACGGCTCGAGCGCCGCGGCAGCCGCTTCACCGCGAAGGAACGGCACGAGCGCGGCGCGCACCGCCCGGGCGTCGGCGACCTCGGCCGGCGAGCCGAGCGCGCCGTGCACGCGCAGCCATGCGGATGCCGCTGCGTCGTCGCCGAGCTCGTCGTGAACCTCGTCGCCGATCACGAGCCGCGAGTTCACGAGGTCGAGCAAGAGGGAGGCGGACATGGGCTCTCGATTCTGAACGGAAAGTTATAACCATCATAACGCGCTAGACAGGTTGGAATGATCGCGCTATGGTGACGTTATAACCAACACACCGAACCACACCGGTTAGGCAGAAAGTCACAAGGAGCACGATATGTCGACCATCACCGTCGGAACCGAGAACAGCACCCCCATCGAGCTGTACTACGAAGACCACGGCTCCGGACAGCCGGTCGTGCTGATCCACGGCTACCCGCTCAACGGCCGCTCATGGGAGAAGCAGTCCGCCGCGCTCCTCGATGCCGGCTACCGGGTCATCACGTACGATCGCCGCGGGTTCGGGCTCTCGAGCCAGCCGACCACGGGGTACGACTACGACACCTTCGCCGCCGACCTGAACACGGTGCTCGAAACCCTCGACGTGCGGGGCGCCGTGCTCGTCGGCTTCTCGATGGGAACCGGTGAGGTCGCGCGCTACCTGAGCACCTACGGCAGCGAGCGCGTGGCGAAGGCCGCGTTCCTCGCCTCGCTCGAACCGTTCCTGCTGCAGACCGACGACAACGCCACGGGTGTGCCCGCCTCGGTGTTCGAGGGCATCGAGCAGACGGCCAAGTCCGACCGCTACGCCTGGTTCGACGCGTTCTTCCAGGACTTCTACAACCTCGACGAAACGCTCGGATCGCGCATCAGCGAGGGGGCGTTGCGCGGCAGCTGGAACGTCGCGGCCGGCTCATCGTGGTTCGCCTCCTCGGCGGTCGTGCAGTCGTGGCTCACCGACTTCCGCGGCGACATCGAGAAGGTCGACGTGCCGTCGCTCATCCTGCACGGCACCGCCGACCGCATCCTGCCGATCGACGCGACCGCCCGCGAATTCACGAAGCGCCTGCCTGCCGCCGACTACGTCGAGATCGAGGGCGCACCGCACGGCCTGCTCTGGACCCACGGTGCCGAGGTCAACGACGCACTGCTCGCCTTCCTCGCGAAGTAGTGCGGCCGCACCCGACACGGGGGTTTCGGGGGCATGCCCCCGTGCGGGCGCGGCACCGACCTCGTTAGGGTCGAAGGCGGGCGGAAGGACCGCCCGAGGGGGAATCATGACTCGCACAGCGCGCACGATCGCGACCGGCGCCGTCATCGCAACGGCGGCACTCGCCCTGAGCGGATGCGGCCTGCTGACGCCGCCCGAACGCTTCAGCGACGACACCACCCTCGACGAACAGGTGCACACGATCGAGATCGACCAGCCTGCGGGCAGCGTCACGGTCCGCGGCGACGAGGACGCCACGGAGGTCGAGGTCTCACGCACGGTCTCGTACCACGGCGACCGCGAGGTCGGGTCGACGTTCGAGGTCGACGGCGGCGTGCTCGTGCTCAGCGGGTGCGGCCGCAACTGCACGGTCGACTACTCGATCGCGCTGCCGACCGGCGTCGACGTGCGCGGCGACACCTCGAACGGTGCGATCGAGCTCACGAAGGTGGGCGAGGTCGACGTCTCGACGAACAACGGCGGCATCGAACTCGACGACGTCGCCGGTGCGGTCGAGGTCGAGACGAGCAACGGGCGCATCGAGGGGCGAGGCCTGGCCGGCACCGGCGTGCGGGCGTCGACCTCGAACGGCGCGATCGAGCTGCGACTCGATGCTCCGCAGGACGTCGACGCGCGCACCTCCAACGGCGCGATCGACCTGGCCGTGCCGACCGATGACGCGGGCTACCGCGTCACGGCCGACACGTCGAACGGCCCGGTCGACGTCGACATCGACGAGGACTCCGACGGCGAGTTCACGCTCGACCTCGCCACCTCGAACGGGGCGATCCGGGTCACCGGTCGCTGACCCGTCGCGACGGAGTCCGGCACGAGCGAACCGCACGCGTCAGCTCGATTCGGCGATCAACTCGGACCCGAGCTCGAGCCGGCCGCCGAGCACTTCGATCTCGCTGATGGATCCGTTCGCCACGGGGCCGGGGCGCTGATCCCGAGTTCGAGCGGCGTGGGCGGTGATGGCGTTGATCAGGGCGCCGTGGCTCACGACGACCACGTTCCCGCCATCGTGGAGGCGCCCGATGCGCTCCAGCACAGCAGCGGCACGCTCGATCAGGCGTTTGTGCGGCTCGATGCCAGGAATCGCCCCGCCGGGAAAGGCCTCCTCGAGCTCCGCCCAGGGCGTGCCCTCCGCCGCGCCGAGCTCCTGTTCGACGAGGTCCGCCTCGAACTCGACGCTCGCGAGGCCGAGCTCGGCGGCAATGATGCGCGCCGTCTCGGCGGCTCGGGACAACGGGCTGCTCACAATGGCCGAGTACCGAAGGCCGTCGAGCCGCCCGGCCGCCTCCGACGCCTGCTCCCGCCCGACGTCGTTGAGCGGGATGTCCTGTCGGCCCTGGATGAGGCCCTGGGCATTCCAGTCCGTCTGGCCATGGCGAACGAGTCGCAAGCGGGTGATGAGCGCACCTCCGGGGCCGGTCGATCGATGTCGAGACCACACTCCCACCGCACGGGCCGGACGGTGAAATCGTTCACGACCGTGCTGCGAACTCCTCGAGCACCTCGGCGAGCTGATCGACGGCCCAGTCGAGGTCGGCCTGCTCGACCACGATCGGCGGCGCCAGGCGGATGGTCGAGCCGTGCGTGTCCTTCGCGAGCACCCCGCGGCGCATGAGCGCCTCGCAGGCCTCGCGACCGGTCGCGAGCGCGGGGTCGATGTCGATGCCGGCCCAGAGGCCGGCGCCCCGCACCTCCACGACGCCGCGTCCGACGAGCGAGCGCAGACGCGACTGCAGGTGGTCGCCGAGCTCGCGCGCACGCTCCTGCGGCTGACCGCTCGCGAGCATGCGCACGACTTCGAGCCCGACGGATGCCGCGAGCGGATTGCCCCCGAAGGTCGACCCGTGCTCGCCGGGGCGGAGCACCCCGAGCACGTCGCGGTCGCCGACGACCGCCGAGACCGGCACGATGCCGCCGCCGAGCGCCTTGCCGAGCAGGTACAGGTCGGGCACGACCCCGACGAGGTCGCACGCGAACGTCGCCCCCACCCGGCCGAGACCCGACTGGATCTCGTCGGCGATGAGCAGCACCCGCTGTTCGGTGCACAGCGCCCGCAGCGCCGGCAGGAAGTCGGCCGGTGGCACGACGATGCCGGCCTCGCCCTGGATCGGCTCGACGAGCACCGCGACGGTGTTCTCGTCGATCGCGGCGGCGACCGCATCGGCGTCGCCGTAGGGCACCGTGCGGAAGCCCGGCGTGTACGGCCCGAAGTCGTCGTGAGCATCGGGGTCGTCGCTGAACGAGATGATCGTCGTCGTGCGGCCGTGGAAGTTGCCGGCCATCACGACGATGTTCGCGGAATCGGCTGCGACGCCCTTCACCCGGTAGCCCCAGGCGCGCGCCACCTTGATGGCCGACTCGACGGCCTCGGCGCCCGTGTTCATGGGCAGCACCAGGTCCTTGCCGCAGAGGGCCGCGAGTTCGGTGACGAACGGGCCGAGCCGGTCGTTGTGGAACGCGCGGCTCGTGAGCGTGATGCGGCCGAGCTGCTCGCGGGCGGCCTCGACGAGGCGCGGGTTGCCGTGGCCGAAGTTCACGGCCGAGTACGCGGCGAGGCAGTCGAGGTAGCGACGCCCCTCGACATCCGTCACCCAGGCGCCCTCGCCCGAGGCGACGACGACCGGCAGCGGGTGATAGTTGTGCGCGGCGTGCTCGTCTTCGAGCAGGATCGCGTCGGCGGTGCGGTCGGTCGTCATGGCAGGTCGGTTCAGGGTCATCGGCGCAGCTCCAGGGTGCAGCACTTGACGCCGCCCCCGCCGAGCAGCAGCTCGGAGAGGTCGACGCCGATCGGGTGGTATCCGTGTTCACGGAGTTGTCGTTCGAAGTCGGTGGCCCGCGAGGCGATGACCACGTGGTACCCGTCGCTGAACGAGTTGAGGCCGAGCACCGCGGCATCCGTCTCGTTCACGATGATGGCGTCGGGGAAGCGCGCCTGCAGGAGGGCGACGGATGCCTCGTCGAACGCGCTCGGCAGGTAGGCGATGTGCTCCTGGCCGGGGGTCGGGTCGAGCACGGCGACCGCGGTGTCGAGGTGGTAGAAGCTCGGGTTCACGAGGCGCAGCGTCACGACCTCGCGGCCGAAGATCGCCGCCAGCTCCTCGTGCGAGCGCGAGTCGCTGCGGAACCCGGTGCCCGCGAGGATCGCGTCGCCGACGAGCAGGAAGTCGCCCTCGCCCTCGTTGATCTCCACCGGGTCCCGCACGTCGAAGCCCGCCTCGCGGAACCACTCCATGTATGCCGGACCCTCGGGCTGCCGCTCGGGATAGGTGAACTTCGCGCCGTAGGCGATGCCGTCGATCACGAAGCCGCCGTTCGCCGCGTAGACCATGTCGGGCAGGCCCGCGATCGGGTCGATGAGCTGCACGTCGTAGCCGAGCCCGACGAACGTGTCGTGCAGCACCTGCCACTGCGCGACCGCGAGGCCCGTGTCGGTCGGCTGGGCCGGATTCATCCACGGGTTGATGCGGTAGACGACCGTGAAGTGCTCGGGGCGGCACATGAGCACGGTGCGGGCGGTGGGTCGGCGCTCCGGGCGCACGACGGTCTGCTCGGCGGGGTGCTCGGCGGGCTGGCCGCCGGTTGCGATCATCGTCGACATCTCGCTCCTTCGAAGGGGGAGCGGATGCCGCTGGGGGCCCGCGGCATCCGCTCCGTGCATCGTCGGCGGACCGACTCGCGTTCGCGAGTCCGACGGCGGCGTTCGGGTTCGCCGCCATCGGGTCGCCTGTTTCAAGTGTGCGGGCAATCGCGGCGCGGTTGGCGGCGTGCTGCGCAATTTTCGTGCAGGTTCAGCGCTGTCGCGCGCCATCTGTGCGTGAGCGAGCGATCGGACGGCGCGTCTGACGCGTTCCTTCGACCTGTTGCCCTGTGCCCGCCCCTGAGGCAAGCTGAAAGCGACCCCGACTCGCGCGACCCGAAGCGCACCCGCCGGGGCGGAGCGACGGAGACCGGCATGGCTGACCCAGACGACCGACCCGGCGCGGACTCCCCCGGTCTCGATGCCGAAGCAGCGACGGATGCCACCGCTGACGCCGTCGCGCGCATCGCCCGGCTGCAGCGCATCGCGTTCGGAGCCGACGCTTCCGAGGCGGAGCGGCACGCTGCCGCCGCCCAGCTCGAGCAGTTGCGGCGTGCCGAAGCGGATGCCGCGGCTGCGCGTGCCGCCCTCGCCGCCGGCCGCACGACGTCGCCGACGCTCGACGGTCTCCCCGCAGGCGCCCGGGAGTCGTCGACGGCGTTCGCGCCGCTCGCCGCCTCGACGCCGAGGGATGTCCGCGGCATCCGCTGGGCGATCGCGGCCGGTGCCGTCGCGCTCGCGCTCGGCCTCGGCATCGGGTGGCAGCTCGGCGACCGTTCCGCGACCCCGCCCATCGAAGCCGCGGCGACGGCGGGCCCGGCTCCGAATGCCCCGGCCGCCGTGCCGACCGCGCCCGGCACCGTGCTGCTCGGGGAGACGCCGATGGTCGGCACGCACGCTCGGCCGCAGGTCGAATCCGACGCCCTCGACCCCGATTTCGTGCAGCGGTACCGGCTCGACGGCGGGAGCGCGCGGCGCCTGCTCAGCCGGCCCGACGGGCTCGTGGTCTATTCGGCGCTGCGGGAGCAGGACGTCTGCGTGATCGCGAGCTGGACGGCCGGCGCGGACGACGGCGCCCCAGCCTGCTCCACCTTCGACGTCGTGAACCGCGACGGGCTCCGCACGACCGTCATGAAGGACTCGACCGCGACGACCGTGCGATGGCGCACGGACGGCACGGTGGAGCTGACCCCGTCCGATGAACAGGCAGCCGAGGCAGCAGAGGCCGACGCCGGATCCGAGGACTCGGAATGACCGCCGATCGCATCACCCGTCTCGAGCGGACCGTGTACGGAGCCGGCTCGAGCGACGAGGAGCGCGCCGATGCTGCCCGAGAGCTGCACGAGCTGCGGTCTGCGGCACAGACGACGGCCGCTCCAGCAGTCGATGCGGGCGACGCGCCCGACGAGGCATCCGTCACCGAGTCGTCCTTCACGGCGGAAGCCGACGAACGGGTCGGCGCTGTCGCCGACCCGCGCCGCCGCACGCGACGCGTGATCGTCGCGGCGAGCGCGGCACTCGTCGTCGGCGTGCTCGCCGGCTGGCAGCTCGGGGCGCGCGAGGCGACGCAGCGGGCCGAGCTCGCGGCAGCGGCCGACTCGGCGTTCCCGGGGGCGCAGACGCAGGCCGAGTACCTCGCCTCGTTCCCGGTCGCGGCGGACACCCTCGCGGCGAGGGTGTTCGACCGGCCCGCCACGACGGCCGATACGCCCCCGAACCCGTGGACGGACGCCGTCGGCGAGGAACCGGCCGAGTACCGCCTGCTCGCGACGCGAGCCGATGGGTCGCCCGTCTACGCGGCCCGTGACGGCTCCGACTACTGCCTCCTGGTCGTGATCCCGGGCGGGGCGGGCGCAAGCTCGACGTGCACCGACGACGGCCGCTTCCCACCCGATGGGCTGCGCGTGGGCATGGGAGTGGAGGGCGAACCCGACGTGAGCGTCGAAGTGGGATGGCGACCCGACGGGTCGCTCACGATGCTGGTGCCGCCCTTCGAGAGAGCGATCCCGGCCGAGTAGCGCTCGGCCGCGCGCTCAGCCGTTCTTCGCGTCGCGCCAGGCGAGCCAGCGCCGCACCGGGTCGAGGTCGTAGGCCGGGCCGCCGATGCCGATCGTGAACAGCCGCACGCCGCCGGCGAAGAGCGCCTCGGCGTGCTCGACGTCGTGACCCGCCCGGTCGAGCTCGTTCGAGACCGTGATCTCCGAGACATCCCGACCGACCTCGTCGCCCCAGCGGGCGAGCACGTCGAGCTTGTGCCGCAGTTCGTCGGGCGCGACGAAGGAGTGCCAGATGTCGGCGTGCCGGGCGACGATGCGCAGCGTCTTCTGCTCGCCCTTGCCGCCGATCATGACGGGGATGCGCCGGGTCGGTGCCGGGTTCAGCTTCGCCCAGCGGGCCTCGATGCGCGGCAGGGCGCCGGCGAGCGCGTTCAGCCGCGAGCCGCGCGTGCCGAACTCGTAGCCGTACTCGTCGTAGTCGCGCTCGAACCAGCCCGCCCCGGTGCCGAAGATGAACCGGCCGGTGCCGCCCTTCGCGCTGATGTGGTCGAGGGTGCGGGCCATGTCGGCCTGCAGGTCGGCACCGCGGTACGAGTTGCAGTTCACGAGGGTGCCGAACTCGATGCGCTCGGTCTGCTCCGCCCACGCGCCGAGCATGGTCCACGCCTCGAAGTGCAGGCCGTCGGGGTCGCCCGTGAGCGGGAAGAAGTGGTCCCAGTTGAAGGCCATGTCGACGCCGAGCTCCTCGAGGCGCAGGACGGTGTCGCGGATGGCGGGATACTCGGCGTGCTGCGGCTGCACCTGCACGGCCAGGCGTACGGGGGAATCGAGAGACATCCAGCCAGCCTACGGGCGGGAATCCGCGCGAGGCGCATGAAATGTGCGCCGTGTTGTGCGAGAACGCAAAGGATCGACATACAATCCGAGAATGGACAACCTCGATCGCGCCATCCTCGATCTGCTCCGGCAGAACTCCCGGGCAGGGTACGGCGACATCGGATCGTCGGTCGGCCTCTCGGCCTCGGCCGTCAAGCGACGCGTCGACCGACTCGTCGCCGACGGGGTCATCCGCTCGTTCACCATCCAGGTCGACCCGACCGTCGACGGCATGTCGACCGAGGCCTACGTCGAGCTCTTCTGCCGAGGCACCGTCGCGCCCGACGAGCTCCAGCGCATCCTGCAGGGCGTGCCCGAGGTCGTCTACGCGGGCACCGTGACCGGCAGCGCCGACGCGATCGTGCACATGCGCGCCCGCGATATCGCCTCACTCGAAGAGGCGCTCGAGCGCGTGCGCATCGCGCCGAACGTCGACCACACCCGCAGCGCGATCGTGCTCTCGCGGCTCGTGAACCGCAACCGGGACTGACGATGACGGATGCCGCGGGCGCGGGGCTGCGCGCATGAAGCTGTCGATCGACCCCGCCGCCTCAGCTCCGCCGTTCGAGCAGCTGCGCCGTCAGGTGATCGACGCCGTGAGCGACGGGACGCTCGCACCCGGCACGCGGATGCCGACCGTGCGTGCGCTCGCGGCCGAGCTCGGACTCGCTGTGAACACCGTCGCCAAGGCGTACCGCGCGCTCGAGGACGACCACGTGATCGAGGGGCGCGGGCGTGCAGGCACCTTCGTCTCCGAGACGGGCGATGCGGTCACGCGCGAGGCGCAGGCGGCGGCCATCGCGTTCGCCGACCGGGTGCACCGCCTCGGCATCGACCGCGACACGGCGCTCGCGCTGGTCGGGTCGGCGCTCGACGCCGAGCGCTGATCGGGCGACGCCGGCCCGAGGCCCGGTTGACGGGGGAAAGTTTGTAGTAATACATTAACTCCCATGTCTCTCGAATGGCCCGAATGGTTCATGCTCGGCTGGCTGGCACTGATCGCGGTGATCGCGGTGCTGACGCCTGCATGGATGCCTCGACCGCGCACGATCGGCAGGTTCGCCCGAACCGTCGGCCTGCCGCTCGACGGCGACGAGGAACTCGAGCGGGCCGTCGGCGAGCGGCTCCGGTTGCGCGCGAGATGGGGCACGCTCGGCACGCTCGTCGGCATCGCCGCCTGTGTGCCGATCGTGCTGAGCGGCGCCCTCACGACGCACAGCGACTGGGGAGCCGGCATCGCGCCGTTCGCGTGGATCGTGCTCCTGGGCGTGCTCTTCACCGGGCGCGGCATCGGCGTCGCGATCTCGATCCTCCCCGCTCCGCCCGAAGTCCGACGTCACGGCCCGCGCATCGCTCGGCTCCCCCGCCCGACCGTCGCCGACTACGTCGCCCCGATCGAGCGGACTGGGGCGCGGGTCCTCGTCGCGACGGCCGCCCTGCTCGCGGTGGGCGTCGGCCTCATGCCGATCGAGATCGGACCGAAGCTGCTCGTCGCCGCAGCGACGCTCGGTGCGCTCGCGGCGCTCGTCGCGGTCGAGCTGGTCTCCGCCGCACTCGTGGCCCGACCCCAGCCCGCCGTCAACGAACAACTGCTCCGGTGGGACGACGCGCTCCGGGCCCAGACGCTCCGCGACCTCGTGTCGGTGCCGCTGATGTTCGGCGCGCTCGCGGTGTTCACCGCGGCCACGACGGGTCTCACCTGGGCCGGCTCGCTCGGCGATGCCGGCATGGTCACCGTGAACGTGGTGGGCAACCTGCTGATCCTCGCATCGCTCGTCGTACTCGCGTTCTCGATCGCGCTCAAGCCCGCCCGGTACTACCTCGAGCGGCTGTGGCCCGCGCAGTACGCCGACACGCAGCCGCCCGCGTACGGCTCGGCGACGCCGGCCCCGCCGGCTGCCGAGGGTGCGTGATGCTGCTCGAACTGGACCCGGAGTCCTCCGTTCCGCCCTACGAGCAACTGCGTCGGGCGGTCGTCGACGGCGTGCGCGGCGGCACCCTCGTCTCTGGCACGCGACTGCCGCCCGTGCGCACCCTCGCCAGCGAGCTCGGGCTCGCAGCCAATACCGTCGCCCGCGCCTACCGCGAGCTCGAGCGCGACGGGGTCATCGAGACGCGCGGTCGCAACGGTTCGTTCGTCGCTGCGACCGGAGACCCCGCCGAGCAGCAGGCGCAGCTCGCGGCATCCGCCTATGCCGATCGCATCGCCCAGCTCGGCCTCGACCCGGAGCAGGCGCTCACGCTGGTGCGCACCGCCCTGCAGCGCCGGGGCTGAACGCCCCCGTCACTCCTCGGGGATCGGCCGCTTCGGGAGCTTGCGCACCTTCGACCGGCGGCGACGCCGCTCGGGGATCATCGAGCGCATCTCCTCGAGCTTGCCGAAGCAGAGCAGGCGGTCTTCACCCTCGAGCACGACCCCCTTGCGCGGGTTCGGGATGACGGTCGTGCCGCGGTGCAGCGTGAGCACCGTGATGTCGCGCTCCCACAGGCCCGATTCGCCGAGCGTCGTGCCGACGAGGTCGGCGCCGCCGTGCACCATGAGCTCGGCCACGCCGTAGCCCGTCGAGACGGTGAGCCGCTGGCGCACGTCGATCTCGGGGAATGCGACCTGATTGGCGATGTGGTCGATGATCGCGCCAGCGACGTCGAGCTTCGTGGCCGTCTCGATGCCCTCGAGGCCCGGCGACGAGTTGACCTCCATGACGAGCGGGCCGTCGTCGCCCTCGAGCATGTCGACGCCCGCGACGCGCAGGCCCATGATCTGCGCCGAACGCACGGCCGCCTGCTCGTACTCGGGCGTCAGCTCGACCGCCTCGACAGTGCCGCCGCGGTGCACGTTCGAGCGGAACTCGTCGCCGCTCGCACTGCGCCGCATCGCCGCGACCACGCGGTCGCCGACGACGAGGGCACGGATGTCGCGGCCCCTGCTCTCCTTGATGAAACGCTGGATCAGCACGTTCTGCTTGGTCGAGTGCAACGTCTCGATGATCGCCTCGGCGACCTTGACCTCGGGCGCGAGGATCACCCCGATGCCCTGCGTGCCCTCGAGGAGCTTGATGACGACCGGTGCACCCCCGACGCGTTCGATCGCGGGCCGCACGTCGGCGCGGTTGCGCACGAACGCCGTCGCGGGCATGCCGATGTTGTGGCGCGAGAGGATCTGGTTCGCACGCAGCTTGTCGCGCGAGTTCGTGATGCCGTTGGCGGTGTTGGGCGTGTAGACGTCCATCTGCTCGAACTGGCGCACCACGGCCGTGCCGAAGTACGTCACCGAATTGCCGATGCGGGGCAGCACGGCGTCGTAGTCGGAGAGCCGACGACCCCGGTACTGCAGGTCGGGCTCGGGCCCCGAGAGGTCGATCGCGAAGCGCAGGGTGTCGAGCACCTTGACCTCGTGACCGCGCTGCTGGGCGGCTGCGCGGAGCCGTTGGGTGGAGTACGCCTGAGGGGCGCGCGAGAGGATCGCCAGTTTCATCGTGTGCCCCTGCGAAGATGGTGGAGTGACAGAGCCCGTCTATTCAAACACCATCGCGGGATGGCGCGAATGGGTGAGCCTGCCCGGAGCCGGAGTTCCCTGGATCAAGGCCAAGCTCGACACGGGTGCGCGCACCTCGTCGCTGCACGCCTTCGACCTCGAAGAGGTGCAGCGCGGCGACGCGTCGATCGTGCGGTTCGGGGTGCACCCGTGGCAGAACTCCGATGAAGACGCCGTCATCGTCGAATGCCCCGTGCACGATCGCCGCTCCGTGCGGAGCTCCTCGGGTCACACCGAGGAGCGCATCGTCGTGCTCATGGACGTCGTGCTCATGGGCCGCACGATGACGGCCGAGGTGACGCTCACGAACCGCGACGAGATGGGCTTCCGCATGCTCATCGGCCGCGAGGCGCTGCGGCAGGGCTTCATCGTCGACTCGGCCCGCTCCTTCGTCGGCGGGCGCGCGCCACGAGGCATCCGTCGCCGCAATCGCGGCCGTACCGCAGCGCGGGCTTGAGCCGAACCCGCCGGGGAGCCGGCACCCGGGGCGTCGGCACGATGACCGGTTCCGTCGTGGCGGTGCCGGCCAACGCCCGCGCCCCGCTTCGGCGGCGGCTCGCGGGCAGTCCCCTCGCGTGGGCGGCCGTCTGCCTCGCGCTGGCCGTGCCGTGGGCCGTCGCCGGTCAGGCGACGGAGCTGATCCCGTACCTGCTCATGCTCGTCGGTGGCTGGCTGTGCGGCTTCTCGTTCGTCAACGCGACGTTCCGCATGACGCCGGTGCGGCGCGGGGTGATCGTGCACGTGATCGGCGCGCTCGCATCGGCGGCCCTCGTCGTGGGCGCCGTCGAGTTCGGCGGCCCGCTCCTCGCCGCCGCGCCGGAGTGGGCGCGCATCTCGCTCGTGATCGTGCAGTTCGCGGCGATCCCCGCCGCGGGCTGGATCTGGCTCGGCCTGATCGGGCGGATCTCGGCCGCCGTGGGCACATCGAAGGCGAAGCCCGCGCCGACCGCTCCCGAGTGGGTGCGCGCCGAGCACGGGCACGGCTCCGAGGTGGGATTCGCCGCGGTGCCGATCGCCATGCGCACCCTCACCACCGCCATCGTCGTGATCGTCGTCGTGATGGGCAGCCTCGCCGGGCTGGCGCTCGTGGCCACCGGCGATCTCGTGTACGCCCTCGGCCCCCGGCTCACGATCATCGTCATCGGACTCGTCTTCGCCCTGCCCGCGTACTTCGCGTTCCTCGCGGTCGTGCGGCGACGCGCCGTCGCCTGCGCGGTCGGCTTCGGGAACGACCGGCTGTGGCTCCGCACCGGGCCGACGACGACGATCGTCGCGTTCCGCGACCTCGAGCAGCTCGTCTGGCGCAGCAGCAGCGACGCCGCGCGCGTCGAGGTGCGCGGCAGCGGCGTCGACGTCTCACTCGTCACGGGCATCGCCGAGCCGGCGCCGGGCGCGACCGCCGAACTCCCCGCCCTGCCCAGGCGCGTGCTCGGCCGGTTGCAGGACGAGGGGTTCGCGCTCGAGCGTTCGCGGCGGGGCGAGGTCCTGACGTTCCGGCGGTCACACGGTCGGCCGCAGCCGGTCGAGTAGCGAGCGAAGTCGGCCGCGGCCGGTCGAGTAGCGAGCGAAGCGAGCGTATCGAGACCTGGTACGTGGTCTCGATACGGCCGCGAGCGGCCTACTCGACCGGCGGCAGCATCAGATCACGCCGTCGGAGAGCGTCGTCGGGTTGCCGAAGCGGTGGTTCGTGATCGAGATCGCCTGCTCGTGCAGGAACGGCAGCAGCTCGACCCGACCCGAGGGCGTGACGGGGTGCGACCACACCGCGACATCCGGAGTGCCGCCGAGCGCCTCTGCCAGAGCAGATGCCCCGCCGCCGACGAGTCGCACGCGCGGCGTCGTGATGCCCTGCTTCGCTGCGCGACCGAGCCAGGCCGCGTCACCCTCGCGCACGACCCGGAGGTCACGCGCCGAGAGCAGCGTGCGCACGCCCTTCGGCAGCTCGACCGCGGTCGACACCATGAGGGGCGACTTCGCGAGGAGGCCCGCCGCGATGACGCGGAGCCCCTCTGCGAGGCTCGCCTGCTCGCCGATGCGCACGGTCACCGGCAGCGGCCGGTAGCGGAAGAGGTTGCGCTCGGCACCGACGCCCGAGACATCCTTCACGACGCTGTACTCCTCGGCCCAGGCGAGCTCGTCTGAGAGCGCCGAGCGGCGCAGCACGTCGAACGAGTCGTAGTCGAGCGCCGGCTGCGACGCCTCGATCAGCTCGGCGACGCGCTTCTCGAGCCCGCGCAGGTGCAGGGTGCTCGAGGAGGTGCCGTGCTGCGGCAGCCACTCGCCGAGGCCGAACAGGTAGTTCGGGCCGCCGGCCTTGGCGCCCGCGCCGACGGCCGAGCGCTTCCAGCCGCCGAACGGCTGACGCTCGACGATCGCGCCGGTGATGCCGCGGTTGACGTAGAGGTTGCCCGCCTCGACGCGGTCGAGCCAGGTGGCGAGCTCGTTCGCGTCGAGCGAGTGGAGTCCCGCGGTCAGGCCGTAGTCGACGGCGTTCTGCAGTCGGATCGCCTCGTCGAGGTCCTTCGCGTGCATGATGCCGAGCACCGGGCCGAAGAACTCGGTGAGGTGGAAGTACGAGCCTCCGGCGACACCCGAGCGGATGCCGGGCGACCAGAGACGGCCGGTGTCGTCGAGCTGCTGGGGCTCCACGAGCCACTCCTCGCCGATGCCGAGCTGGGTGAGGGCATGCAGCAGCTTGCCGTTCGCGGGCTCGACGATCGGGCCCATCTGGCTCGTGGCCTGCTCCGGCCAGCCGACCCGCAGCGACCGGGTGGCGTCGACGAGCTGGCGGCGGAACCGCTCGGACTTCGCGACCGAGCCGACGAGGATCACGAGCGAGGCCGCCGAGCACTTCTGGCCGGCGTGGCCGAAGGCGCTCTTGACGACATCGGATGCCGCGAGGTCGAGGTCGGCCGACGGCGTCACGATGATCGCGTTCTTGCCGCTCGTCTCGGCGAGCAGCGGCAGGTCCTTGCGGAACGAGCGGAAGAGCTGCGCGGTCTCGTACGCACCCGTGAGGATGACCCGGTCGACCGCGGGGTGGGAGACGAGCTCCTTGCCGAGCTCACGCTCGCCGATGTCGACGAGGGTGAGGAGCTCGCGAGGGATGCCGGCCTCCCAGAGCGCCTCGACCATGACCGCGCCCGAGCGCTGCGCGAGCTTCGCGGGCTTGATGATGACGCCCGAGCCCGCGGCGAGCGCGGAGAGCACGCCGCCGGCGGGGATCGCGACGGGGAAGTTCCACGGCGGGGTGATGACGGTGAGCTTCGACGGCACGAAGACGGCGCCCTGCACGTGGTCGAGCTCGCGGGCGCGCTCGGCGTAGTAGTGCGCGAAGTCGATCGCCTCGCTGATCTCGGGGTCGGCCTCGGCGATGGTCTTGCCGGTCTCGGCGGCCATGACCTCGATCAGGCGGTCGCGGTTCGCGGCGAGCGCGTAACCGGCGCGGTGCAGCACGGCGGCGCGCTCGGCGCCGGGCAGCTGGCCCCAGGCACGGCCGCGGCCGGCGACCGTCTGGATGATCCGCTCGAGGGTCGCGGCGTCGTCGACGCGGGCCGCGGCGATCGTGTTCATGCCGAGCGTCGAGCCGGGCACCCGCTCGAGGATGCGGCGCCCCCACTCGCGGTTCGGCGCGAGGGCCGGGTCGGTGTCGGGCTCGTTGCGGAAGCCCGGCGTCGCTCCCGAACCGACGCCGGAGCCAGAAGCGGATACCGCGGCATCCGCCAGCTCGGAGCCATCGATGCCGGCGGACCCGCGGGTGATGCCGAGCACCACGCTCGTCAGCGACGGATCGAGCTCGTGCTCGGTACCGGGCGCCGGTGCATCCGGAACGGTCATCGCGGCGGCGAGGGTCTCGTCGGTCCACTCGGTGTGACGGTTCTGGGTGCGGTTCGGCGCGGGCGCCGCCACGACCGTCGGCTCGAGTGCGGCGAGCGAGGCGAGGTACCGCGCCTGCTCGCGCTGGAACAGCGGCTCGCTCGTGGTGAGCTCGAACACGGCCGACATGAAGTTGTCCTGGCTCGCGTTCTCTTCGAGGCGGCGGATCAGGTAGGCGATGGCGACGTCGAACTCGCTCGGGTTCACGACGGGCGTGTAGAGCAGCAGGTTGCCGACATCGCGGCGAACCGCCTCGGCCTGGCCGGTCGCCATGCCGAGCAGCATCTCGAACTCGACGCGCGAGTCGACGCCCCGCTCGCGGGCGGTGAGCCAGGCGTGGGCGACGTCGAAGAGGTTGTGGCCGGCGACGCCGAGCTTGACGGCGTCGGTGCGCTCGGGGGTCATCGACCAGTCGAGCACGCGCTTGTAGTTCGTGTCGGAGTCCTGCTTGGAGTCGTAGGTCGCGAGCGGCCAGCCGTGCACGGCCGCGTCGACGTGCTCCATCGCGAGGTTCGCGCCCTTGACGACGCGCACCTTGATGGGGGCGCCGCCCTGCGCGCGACGGTTCTTCGCCCACGCGGTGAGTTCCTGCATCGCGCCGAGCGCGTCGGGCAGGTAGGTCTGCAGCACGATGCCGGCCTCGAGACCGCGCAGCTGCGGCTGGTCGAGCAGCGTGGTGAAGACCGCGATCGTCAGGTCGAGGTCGCGGTACTCCTCCATGTCGAGGTTGATGAACTTCGGCGTGCGGCTCTTGGCGGCGAGCTCGTACAGCGGCGTGAGCTTCGCGACGACCTTGGCGACGGCCTCGTCGAACGACCACATCGAGAGCTGGCTGACGACGCTCGAGACCTTGATCGACACGTAGTCGACGTCGTCGCGGGCGAGGAACTCGTAGGTGCCCGAGAGGCGGCGGTCGGCCTCCTCCTCACCGAGCACCGCCTCGCCGAGGAGGTTCAGGTTCAGGCGGTTGCCCGACTCGCGCAGGGTCGCGATGGCCGGGCCGAGCTTCTCGGGGGTCGCGTCGAGCACGAGATGGCCGACCATCGCGCGCAGCACCCGGCGGGCGATCGGGATGACGATCCAGGGCAGCACCGGGGCGACGACGCCGCCGACGCGGATCGCAGCCTTCAGGTACCAGGGCAGGAACTTCGGCGTGAGCTTCGCGACCTGCTCGAGGTTGCGGCCCGCGACGCCGAGGTCTTCGGGGCGCATGACGCCGTCGACGAAGCCGACGGTGAAGTCGAGGCCGCGCGGGTCCTTCAGCACGCCGGCGAGGCGCTCGGCGGCGGGGTCGGCGGGGTGCTCCGAGCTCTCGGCGAGCCACCGGCGCACGAGGGCGACGACGTGATCGGTGTTCGGCCGGGCGTCTGTGGCGGCGTTCGACATGGTCACGAGGGTACTGTCCTTTGCTTCGAGCGCGCCGGGGGTCGCGCGCCTGTCGGGTTCAGTATGCGCTGCGACATCCGTTCGGTAAAGCGAATGAATCTGAACGATACTGTTCGGAAGAACCGAATGATCAGCGGATGCCTCCGGAGGTCCCAATGCTCGACGTGCGACGCCTGCGACTGCTCGTCGAGCTCAGCGACCGCGGCACGCTCTCGGCGGTCGCCGAGGCCCTCTCGTACAGCCCCTCGTCGGTGTCGCAGCAGCTCAGCCAGCTCGAGCGCGAGGCCGGGGTGCCGTTGCTCGTGCAGGTCGGTCGGCGCGTGCAGCTGACCCCGCAGGCCGAGGTGCTCGTGGGGCACGCCCGCGCCGTGCTCGACCGGCTCGAAGAGGCCGAGGCCGAGGTCGCCCGTTCGCTCACCGCGGTCGGCGGCACCGTGCGCATCGCCGTGTTCCAGTCGGCGGCGCACGCCGTGGTGCCGCAGGCGCTCACCCTGCTGCGCGCCGAGCACCCCGCCCTGCGGGTCGAGGTCACCGAGCGCGAGCCGGATGTCGGCCTCTTCGAGGTGTCGGCGCGCGACTTCGACCTCGTGATCGCCGAGCAGTACCCGGGGCACACGCGCGCGCACCGCGAGGAGCTCGACCGCGTGCACCTCGTCGCCGACGCCATCCGGCTCGCGCTGCCGCCGCATCCCTCTCATTCCGGCGGATATACGATCCGGCGCGCCGACGAATCGAGTGTCGCGCCCGGGGTGGCGGATCGTATATCCGCAGGAACGCACAGCGGGCGGGGTGGGGCGGATGCCTCGCGCGACCAGTCCCTCGCCGCGGCATCGACGATGCCGTGGGTGCTCGAGCCCGAGGGCACCGCCTCGCGCGACTGGGCCGAGCAGCTCTGCCGCGAGGCGGGCTTCGAGCCCGACGTGCGGTTCGAGACCGCCGACCTGATGGCCCACATCCGCCTCATCCGCTCGGGCAACGCCGTCGGACTCCTCCCCGACCTCGTGTGGGCGGGCGAGGCGCCGAGCGTCACGCTCGTCGACCTGCCGGGGCATCCCGAGCGCGAGGTGTTCACCTCGACGAGGCACGCCGCCGCGGCACGACCGGCGGTCGTCGCCTGCCGTGACGCCCTCGCCCGGGCGGCACGCGCGACGGCGACGCCTTCGGCTCGCTGACGCGTCCGATCGATACGCTGTGCCCATGTCACGAACGCTGCAGCGCCTCGCATTGTCCGGCACGATCCTGCTCGCGGCGACCGTGCTGACCGCCTGCGCCGGCAATGCCGGCACCGCCGGAACCGAAACCGCCGAGGCCGTCGACCCCGTCGGCACCTGGGGTGATGTCGCCACGACCGACGAACCCTCGCTCGCGTTCGGCAACGGCGGCTCGCTGAGCGGCACCGACGGCTGCAACCGCCTGGTCGGCAGCTGGACCGCCGAGGGCGACACGGTCACGTTCGTCGAGGTCGCCTCGACGCGCATGCTGTGCGAGGGCGTCGACACGTGGCTCGCCGCGCTCGCGACCGCCACGATCTCCGGCGACACGCTCACCGTCTTCGACGAGTCGGGCGAGGAGATCGGCACGCTCGACCGCTCGAGCGACGACGCCGGGGCGATCTCCGGCGACGCCGAGTCGGCCGCCTTCATCGGCACGTGGGGCACCGAGTCGACCGGCACCGCCTCGGGCGAGCCGTTCATCGTGATCGCCGCCGATGGCTCGGCGAGCGGCAGCGACGGCTGCAACACCTTCGGCGGCTCGACCTGGACCGTCGACGGCGACACGATCGAGTTCACCCCCGGCGTCGCGACCCTCATGGCCTGCGAGGGCGTCGATCAGTGGCTGAACGCGAAGTCCACCGCGACCGTCGACGGTGACACCATGACCTTCTACGACGAGTCGGGCGCCGAGATCGGCACGCTGCCGCGCACGGCGTAGTCCGCCGCGCACGGCGTAGTTCAGGCGGCGGGTTCGTCGACCGAGAGCTCCAGCCACCACCGCAGCGGATGTCCCGGCAGCACCACGGGGAGCTCGTCGACGACGGCGGAGGCCGCATCGCGGCGTGCCGTCGTCGGTTCGATCGCGACGACCGGTTGATCGGCGAACACGCCGGTGTCCCAGAAGAGCCCGAGGTGCGGCAGGGCGTCGGCGTCCCAGCGCAGCGTGAGCCCCTGCCCGTCGGCGTGCTCGATGCGGGCGCGGTCCTGCCCGGCGGTGAACGCCTTCAGCGCGCCGTCGACCCCGTCGATCCCGCCGCCGTCGGGCCAGGCGACGGGTGGGCCCGCCTCCGGGAACTCCCCCATGAGCTGCGGTTCGGGTTCGCCCGTGACGATGCGCGTGCCCGGTGGCGCCGCGAACAGCGGATGCGCCGACCAGAGGAGCGGCACGCCGTCGGCGCCGGTCGCGGTGGCGACGTACTCCGCCCGCAGACGACCCGCCTCGACCGTGAGCGTGCGTGCGAACTGCAGGGGAACGCTCCGGAGCACGACCTCCGCGGTCGACGTCGACGGTCCCGACGAGACCACCGTCCATTCGAGTCGCCAGGCATCGCCGTGGTCGGGCAGTCGCGTGCCGTCGGCCATGGTGCACGCGGCCACGGTCGGGACGACCTCGTCCCACCCGCCGGTGCCGGATCCGGTGAAGTCGCCCGCCGGGTCGCGCGGCGGCGACGGGGCGAGCCATTCGCGGCCGGCGGCCATGAGACTCGTGATGCGGGCGCCGTCGAGCGGATCGAACTCGACGGCGACCCGGTCACGGCCTCGCCCCGCAGCGATGCCGATCATCGTCAGGCGGGGATGCCGATGCGGCGCTCGCCCGCGCGCAGCTGCTGGATGATGACGGCGAGCACGAGCAGCCCGCCCTTGGCGACGTTCTGCCAGAAGCTGTTCACGCCGAGCAGCGTCATGCCGTTGGTGAGGATGCCGAGCAGGATCACCGCGAGGATGGTTCCGGCGATCGTGCCCTTGCCGCCCTTGAGGGCGGCACCGCCGAGCGCGGCCGCGGTGATCGACTCGAGTTCGAGGCCCTCCGAGCCGGAGACCGGCTGCCCCGAGCCTGTTCGCGCGGTGATCAGGATGCCGGCGACCGCCGCCACGGCACCCGTCATGATGTAGACGCCGATGATGTACCGGTTGATGTTGATGCCCGCGAGCCGGGAGGCGATGTCGTTGCCGCCGACGGCGTAGATGTTGCGGCCAACACTCGTGTAGCGGAGGAGCACATGGGCGAGCACCGCGACGATGACGAGCACCAGGATGAGGATCGGAAGCCCGATGAGCGAGCCGCGCGCCAGGAACACGAAGAACGCGTCGGCACCGGTGTAGCCCTGCGCACGTCCGTCGGACACGAGCTGTGCGATGCCCTTGTACGCCGCGAGTGTCGCGAGCGTGGCGATGACGGGATTGACGCGGCCGAACACGATGATGCAGCCGTTGACGAGACCGCAGAGGATGCCGATCGCGACCGCGCCGACGACGCCCAGTGCGGGGCCGGCGACCGAGAAGATCATCGCGGAGGTCACCGAGGTGAGGCCGGCGATGGATCCCACCGAGATGTCCAGGCCGCCCATGATGATGACCATCGTCTGCACCACCGCGAGGAGACCCGAGATCGCGATCGCGGTGCCGATGACCCGCATGTTGCCTGCGGTGAAGAACAGGGGGTTCTGCGTGCCGATGACGACCACGACGAGGGCGATGGCCATCAGCAGCGAGATGTTCTGCACGCCGACCGCGGCGAGGACGCGTCTGACGACGCCCGGCTGAGTTGCCGTCGAGGGTTGGTCGGGGACGTTGTTCCGCGGCTTCGTTGCGACGCTCATCGGGTTGCTCCTGTCTGGTGGGAGTCATCCATCGCCAGAGCGAGGATCGACTCTTCTGTTGCTTCGCTGCGCGTGAGCTGGCCGGTGATCCGGCCGCCGGCCATCACGCAGATGCGGTCGGCGAGGCCCATCACCTCGGGGAGCTCGCTCGAGACGACGAGCACGGCGACGCCGTCATGGGCGAGCCGGTCGATGATGGCGTAGATCTCCGACTTCGCACCGACGTCGACGCCTCGGGTCGGCTCGTCGAGCACGAGCAGCCTGGGCCTGGTCGCGAGCCACCTCGCGAGCACGACCTTCTGCTGGTTGCCGCCCGAGAGCTTGCCGACGAGTTGCGAGGTGCTCGGGGTTCTGATGCGCAGCCGCTCGACGTACTCGGCGGCGAGCGCGCGTTCGGAACGATCGTTGACGAAGCCCCACTTCGCGAGGCTGCGCATGACGACGAGGCTGATGTTGTCGCGAACCGAGCGCTCGAGCACGAGTGCTTCGGCCTTGCGTTCCTCGGGTGCGAAGCCGATGCCTGCGGCGATCGCGTCGGCGGGGCTGCGGAAGACGACCGGGCGGCCGTTCATCCTGATCGCGCCCTCGTCGATGCGGAAGTCGCCGACGATGGTCTTCATGAGTTCGCTGCGGCCGGCGCCGACCAGGCCGGCGATGCCGACGACTTCTCCGGCGCGGACCACGAGGTCGATGTCCGAGACGTGCTCGTTCGTGACTCCGACGAGTTCGATCACGGCAGCGCCGGGCTCGACCGGGTCGCGGTGGAAGAACTGGGAGAGATCGCGGCCGACCATCATGCGCACGAGTTCGTCGTGGTTGGTTTCTGCGGCGATCCGGGTGCCGACGAGGCCGCCGTCGCGGAGCACGGTGACGCGATCCGCGAGGCGGAAGATCTCGTTCATGCGGTGCGAGATGTAGCCGACGGCGACGCCCTCGCTGCGCAGCCGATCGATGAGACGGAACAGGATGTCGGTCTCCTCGTCGCCGAGCGACGAGGTGGGCTCATCGAAGCAGATGATCTTCGGCTCGTCGACGAGGGCGCGCATGATCTCGACCAGCTGGCGTTGGGCGGGCGAGAGCTCGCTGCCGAGCATGTGCGGCTCGATGAGCCTGCCGAAGCCGTAGTCGTCGAGCGCGCGCTGCGCCTTGGCATAGAGCGCCCGCCGGTTGAACAGCACTCCCTCGCGACCGAGCGCGCCGATGTAGATGTTCTCGGCGACCGAGACGTGCGAGAGGATCTCGGGTTCCTGCGCGATGACACGCAGCCCCGCCGCTCGTGACTGGCTCGGGTCGGTGAAGTGCACCTCCTCGCCGTCGAGTTCGAGGGTGCCGCTGTCGGGGTGGTAGTCGCCGCCCATGATCTTCAGCAGCGTGGACTTGCCGGCGCCGTTCTCGCCCATGATGGCGGTGACCTCACCGGCCCGGAGTTCGAGGTCCACATCGTGCAGGGCCCGTACCGGCCCGAAGGTCTTTCCGATCCCCCGTGCGTGCAGCATCACGCGTCCGCTCACGGTCGCGCTCCTTCCTGATCGCCGTCCTCGCCGACGGTGGAGTGGTGTGTGTCCGGGTGGGGGCGACTCGCGCCCCCACCCGGAATGGAATCAGGTGCAGACGACGCCCGCGGCCTCCCAGGTATCGGGTCCGACGATCTCGGTGTTCGCGATCGTCTTCGGCGGCAGCTCGGTGCCGTCGCGGAGGAGCGCGACCATCGAGGTGATGGCGGCCTTGCCGACCTCGACGCCCGAGATGAAGAGCGCGGACTTGTTGCCCGACTCCTGCCCGGCCGCCCAGTCCTTGCAGGTCAGGTAGGCGCCGAGGCCGACACCGGCGATGTTGGCCGGGGCCACGCCCGAGTTCTGCAGCGCGGTCACGATGCCCGTCTCGTTCTCATCGTTGCAGCCCCAGACGACCCAGTTCTTCACGCCGGCGTTCGCCGTGATGACGGCGCCCGCCTGGTCCTGCGCGTCGGTGGCCGAGTTGTCGGTGCCGATCTCGATGACCTCGGGAGCGTCGCCCGTGATGTTGTCGGCGAAGGCTGCCGAAGCCGCATCCACGCGGTCCTCGCAGACCGAGAGGTCCTGCTTCGAACCCGAGAGCACCTTCGTGTCGGCGGCGGTCCAGCCGGCCTCGGTGTAGAGGCGCGCTGCCTCTTCGCCCACGAGCGTGCCCATCGCGGTGCCGTCGAAGCCGGTGAACGGAGCCTCGGCACCCGAGGCGTCCTTGATCACGTCGTCGGCCGCCATGATCGGGATGCCGGCGGCGTTCGCGGCGTCGATGACCTGCGGGCCGATCTGCTGGTCGGGCACGACGATGACGATGCCGTCGACGCCCTGCGCGATCACGGAGTCGAGCTCGGTGATCGCCTTGTTCGAGTCCGTGCCGAGGTCGACGACCTTGATGGTCACGTCGCCGAGTTCCTCGGCGGCCGCCTTCGCGCCGTCGGCCTCGTCGATGAAGTACTGCTGGTCGCCCTGCTTCTGCAGGAAGGCGATCGTCAGCGGTCCGTCCTTCGGGCCCGACTGCTCACCCGACGCGACCTCCTGGCCCGACGAGCATGCACTGAGCGCGAGCAGCCCCACCGCGGCGATGCCTGCGACGAGGGCGAGCTTGCGCGGCCCTCGCATCTTCTTGCCGATCATCCGTGTCTCTACCTTCTCTTGGTGTCACTCGAGCGCATCGTCGCACGCGAATGGTGGCCGGTGGTGTCCCGGCCGATCTCGGTCGGGCCCTCGGTGAGTCCGATGAGACGTCTGCGGAGGTCGTCGACCTCGCGATCCCGTGCCTGTTGCACGTCGTCGTGGAAGAGCAGCATCGTCGGCAGCGACGTCGCGAAGTAGTCGATGGTCGCGGGAGTGGCTGCGAGCTCGTCGACGAATGCGGCGAAGGCCGTGATCTGCGCGTCGGCCTCCTCGTCTCGCCCGAGTGCACGGAGCGCCCGGATCGAGAACTCCGACTGCGCACTGAACGCCTGGGTGCTCATGTTGAGGAAGTCACCTGCCGAGGCGGCGGCGCGCTGCCACGCCGCCTCGGCGGCGAGTCGATCGCCGCTCAGTTCGACCGCGCAGCCGAGCAGCCAGTAGAGCTCGGCGCAGTTGGCGAGCGGATGCCGCGCCTCACCGAGCGACGCGGGGGGTTCGAGTGCACTCCGGATGAAGTCGGCTGCTGCCGGGCCGTCGAGGTCGTCGAGCGCCGCCGTGGCGAGCGTGACGTTCGTCTCGTCCCATGCCCCCAGCACCTGGCCCTCGCCACCCTCCCACGGCTGGAACCGTCGTGCGAGCAGGTGTTCGCGGGCGACGGCCGGTCGGCCGAGCCCCGTGAGCAGGCGGGCGTGCACGATGCTGAGGTCGTCGCGCTCGGCGATGAGATGCGCGTTGGCCTCGTGCAGCGCGAGGCGCTCGATCGGACTGCGGCCGACCCTGGCCAGCAGTTGATCGAGTTCGAAGAACAGCTTCGCGTCGTCGGGAGCGAGCGCCCGGGCCGCCTCGAAGTGCGACACGGCCAGATCGGGGTCGCCCAGCACGTTGAACACGGCGATGCCGAGGTTGCGGTGGGCGACGACCTGCACCCGCACCGACGCACCCGGCACGGTGCAACGCGACCAGGCGTCGATGGCGTCGAGGTGGCGGCGACGGTCGTAGTACCAGTTGCCGAGCATGAGCGAGGCCCGGTGATCCGCCGGATCGGCGTCGAGGGCGAGCCGGAGCGCAGCGACGTCGTCGAGACGCGCGGCGTACCCGTTCCGTTCGGGGTTGCCGGCGGCTGCCTGACGCGCTGCAGCAGCCTCTTCGGGCTCGCCCAGGCGATCGAGCACCGCAGCGCGGTGGTAGTCGACGAGCGCGCCCACCTGCACCTGCCCGCTCGGCGCCGACGGCGCGGCATCTCGCGCCAGGTCGAGGACGCGGAGCGCCTCGCGGTCGGCACCGACGCCCGCGTACTCCAGCGCCACATCGAGCAGCGTGGCGGCGTCTCGGGTGAGGGCTCCGCCGGCGAGGTCGCGCGCCCACTGGTCGAGCGGGTCGTCGGCGAGCAGACGCCCGAGGAGCTCGGCCGCCTCGGTCTCGCGGCCGGTTCTGCGCAGCACGAGCGCGAGCAGGGTTCGTGCCTGGCCGTGACGGGCGTCGACGGCGAGCACCTCGCGGAGGGTCGATTCGGCGGTGGCGACGTCGCCGAGGCGCACCTGCAGGCGACCGAGCGCGTAGCCTGCAGCGGGCCGCCAGGCGAAGTTCCACATGGCCTTGGTGAGGGCGAGCGCCGCTTCGGCGTTCCGCCCGCGGCGGGCGAGATTCACGCCGAGCCGGTAGTACGCCTCGCCGTCGGCGGGGTTCGACACCCACTGCGTCAGCCGGTCGATCGCGTGATGCAGGTGACGTTCGGCGCGCTCGTCGTCTCCGGTCCGTTCGTGCTCTGCGGCAAGGGCGACGTGCGACCGGGTGTGTCCGGGGTCGCGTCGCAGCGCCTCCTCCCAGTAGGGCTCGGGGCGGCGCGTCGCGTGGCGGTACTGCTCGAGGTACTGGCCGATGAGGAAGAGCTCCTCGACCGACCCGACGTCGGCCGGAGCGGGCGGCTCGACGGCCGGGCGAGGCGTCTCGACCGAGGCATCCGCCGGTCGGTGGCCGAACCGGATCAGCTCGCGGCCCTCGGCGTCGACGACGACGAGCACGAGTGCATCGGCGGCACGGACCCCGTCGAGGTCGACGGCGGCGACGAACGCGGAGCCGGGATCGACCGCCGCGCTCGTGGCGTGCACGACGGCGCCGGCGCGATCGCGGAGTTCGATGACGAGCCGCTCGTGCCTGCGGGTGGTGCCCACGCCGATCCGCACCCTGGTGCCGCCGTCCACCTCGACGACATCGAGACGCACGGCGGCCTCGACGTTCGCCTGGTGCGCGGGACCGATGGCTTGGATCGGATACCAGTACTGACTGAACGTCTTCGTCTCGCCGGGAGTGAGCCATGAGAAGTCGGGCTGGTTGTCGGTGTACGCGCCCGCCATGAGTTCGACGTAGGGGCCATCGCCGTCGGTGAGGTTGTCGTCCCAGGCCCAGCCGAACGGGGCGTCGCCCCACGTCCACTGCTTCTTGCCGGGAGCGAACCGATGGTCGGCGACATAGACGAAGCCGGCCTCCTTCGCGTGGTCGTAGCCGCCGAAGAAGTCGTCGTCGGTGCCGAGGATCATGTAGGAGGTCGGCACGGGGATGTTGCGGTACCAGTCGAGTCGGTCGCCGTCGGGGCGATCGGCGGTCACCTGGGCGGGGTAGTCGACTCCGTAGTATCGGCCGTCGACCTCGGGGTAGCTCGCGACAGCGCGCTTGGCGTGATCGGCGACGAAGTGCACGTCGGTCGGGAAGAAGGACTGGTACTCATCGTGCGCGGCCCCGGCGACGTTCGCCCACCAGAGGAACGTCTGGGTGTCGTCGGTGCGGTTCGTCAGTCGCACCCGGGCCTCGATGAGGGCGGAGTCGGGGCGCAGCCGGATGCCGTGCATGCCCTTCATCCGTGCGAACGGGTCGTGGTCGCTGCACCAGACCGTGACGGCGCCGTCGGCCTCGTGCTCGATCTCCCAGTCGGTCGGCAGGAATGTCGCCGGTCGGTGGTGCTGCGGCCAGTTGAACTCCACGCCGCCCGAGATCCAGGGCCCGGCAAGGCCGACGAGGGCCGGCTTGATGACGTTGTTGCGGTAGAAGAAGTCGTAGCCGGCCGTCTTGTCGTAGCCGATGTGGATGCGCCCGCCGAGCTCGGGCAGGATGACCAGTCGCACCCATTCGTTCTCGAGGTGGATCGCCTGCCACTCGTGCGGCACCTTCTGCTGCGAGATCTTCTCGTGGAACGGCAGCGGGTAGACCCGCCCCGACGAACCCTGGTAGACGCGGCGGTCGAGGAATGCGGGGTAGTCGGCGGGCGCTTCGGGCAGGTAGGTGTCGATGACCATCGGCTCGGCCCATGCGGCGACGGATGCCTCGGCGAGGTGTTCCGGCACGTCGGGGAGCACGATCCTCGACTCGCGTTCGTGCAGCCGGTCGCGCATCAGGGGCGCCTCGTCGTTGAGCATACGATGACGATACGCACCGTGAACGGCAGGCCTTCAGCACATTTCTGCGAAGGATCTGGACGAAACAATGATCCTGCGCCAGACTCGCGGCATGACGATCGAGGAGGGATTCCCCGGACAGCGCATGCAGGTGCTGCCTCGCCCACGCGTTCGCGAGGCGTTGCGCCTGCCCGGCGTCTCGCATCTCGTCGTGACCGATGCGGGGTACTTCCCCGATGCCCGCAATCATGGTCGGCGGCGATCGGCGCCGATCGACGAGGCGGTCGTGATGCTGTGCGTCGCCGGGCGCGGCTGGTGCGAGACGAGCGGGGGCCGGTTCAACGTGACCGCCGGCGAGGTCGTGATCCTTCCCCCGAGGCATCCGCACGCCTATGGCGCCGACAAGCGCGAGCCCTGGACCATCTGGTGGCTGCATCTGACCGGCCGCGACCTCGCCGAGTTCCTCGACGCGGCGAACGTGACCGTCGAACAACCGGTGCGCACGATCTCGGAGCGCTATCGGGTGGCCGCGCTCGTGAGCGAGGTGCTCACCTGGATGGAGCGCGACACGACCACGGCGAGCATCACGGCCGCTTCCGGTGCGGCCTGGCACCTGCTCTCGCTGCTCGTCGCCCAGCCGTCGTCGGGCGACGAGCGGAGCGACTCGATCGACGAGGCCGCGGAATACCTGCGAGCGCATGTCGGCGAGCGCGTGGAGGTGAGCCAGCTCGCGGCGGCGGCCAACCTCAGCCCGTCGCACTTCGCCGCCCTGTTCCGGCAGCGTCTCGGCATGCCCGTGCTGCGATACCAGACCCAGCTGCGCATGGCTCGGGCGCGCGAACTCCTCGACCACACGTCGTTGTCGATCGCGCAGATCTCGGAGCGCGTCGGATATGCGGACTCGTTCTATTTCGCGCGTCAGTTCCGGGCGACGCACGGCATGACGCCGAGCAGGTATCGGGAGGAGCACAAGGGCTGACGGCGCCGGCTGTCACCCTCGAGCGGATGCCTCCGCGAAGCGCTCGGCCTGCATCGCGAGGAAGTCGAGCACCTCGGGCGGCCCCTCGACGCGGTACCGCACGCCGCGCGGCATCCACATGAGCGCCATCGAGAGGTTCTCGACCGAGTCGGCCTCGATCGGCCACGCGCAGTGCCCGGCGTCGATCGCGACGACCTCGCGGCCGTACCAGCCGAGGTGCTCGACGAGCTCCGTCTGCGGCATCTCGGCGACGACCCGGGCCTTCACGCTCCGGTCGCGCCAGCGCACCGCGGCCTCGACCCGCGCCCGGGCGTCGTCATCGCTCATCGGCCGGGGCTCGAACCGCACCCGCGTCGGGAAGACATCGCTCATGCGGTCGAGCCGGAACGTGCGCCAGTCCTCGCGCTGGCGATCCCACGCGAGCAGGTACCAGCGCCGGGCGACGGGCACGAGCCGGTACGGCTCGACCACTCGGGCCGACGCCTCCCCCGCGGCATCCGTGTAGGTGAAGCGCAGCCGCTCGGAATCGCGGCAACCGAGCGCGAGCAGGCCGAGCAGTTCGGCGTCGACCTCGGGTGCCGGTCGACCGGAACGAGCCGAACCCGGTCCGACCGCGCCCACCGCCGCATGCGACTGCAGCGCCTCGATGCGACGGCGCAGGGCCGGCGGCAGCACCTGCTCGATCTTCGCGAGGGCACTGAGCGTCGTATGCTCGGCGCCCCGCAGCCCGGCGGTCGCCTGGGAGCGGAGGCCGACGGCGATCGCGACCCCCTCGTCGTCGCTGAGCAGCAGCGGCGGCAGGCCGGTGCCGGCCTCGAGGCGGTAGCCGCCGGTCGAGCCGCGCGCCGACTCGATGCCGTAGCCGAGCTCGCGAAGGCGGTCGACGTCGCGCCGCAGCGTGCGGTCGGAGACGCCGAGCCGGTCGACGAGTTCGCGCGCCGACCAGTGCCGGTGGCTCTGGAGCAGGGAGAGCAGTTCGAGGGTTCGCGAGGTCGTTGCGGCCATGCTCCAAGTTTCCCACCCATGCGGACGGAAACTGACCGGATGCCTCGGAAGACTGCAGATATGACGAACCAGATGATCTCCGCTCAGGGCCTCACGAAGACGTTCCCCGCCAAGGGGAAGGTCGTCGAGGCCGTCCGTTCCGTCGACCTCGAGGTCGACGCCGGCGAGCTCGTCGCCTTCCTCGGCCCGAACGGCGCCGGCAAGTCGACGACGCTTCGCATGCTCACCACGCTGCTGCCGCCGACGAGCGGCGAGGCGATCGTCGCCGGCTCCGACATCCGTCGCGACCCGGCCGGCGTGCGCCGCCGCATCGGCTACGTCGGGCAGGGCAACTCGGGTGGGCACACCCAGCGCGTGCGCGACGAACTGCACGCCCAGGGCGCCTTCTACGGCATGGGTCGCCGCGAGACCCGGGCCCGCGCGGCCGAGCTGATCGACTCGCTCGAGCTCGGTCAGGTCGCCGGCCGCCAGGTGCAGTCGCTCTCGGGCGGCCAGAAGCGCCGGCTCGACATCGCGCTCGGCCTCATCCACCGGCCCGAGCTGCTCTTCCTCGACGAGCCGTCGACGGGCCTCGACCCGCACAGCCGTGCGAACCTGTGGGAGCACATCGTCGAGCTCCGCCGCGAGACGGGCACGACGATCTTCCTCACGACGCACTACCTCGACGAGGCCGACCAGCTCGCCGAGCGCGTCATGGTGATGGACCACGGCCAGGTCATCGCCGACGACACGGCGTGGGCACTGAAGGAGTCGCTCGCGGGCGACCGCGTGAGCCTCACCTTCGAGACGGCGGCGGATGCCGCGGCGGCCGCCGACCGCATCGGCGGCGAGGCGTCGGGGCAGGTCGTCACGGTGACCGCCCCCGGCGGCGATCGGGCGCTGCCCCGGTACATCCGCTCGCTCGGCGACGCCGGACTCGAGGTGGTCGCGGCGACGCATCGGCAGCCGACCCTCGACGACGTGTTCCTCGCTCTCACGGGCCGCACACTCCGCGAGGAGGCCGCGCACGCCGAGGCATCCGACGCTTCCGGCGACGGCGCCGACACCACCGCCCCCGCCCACGCCGCCGCCTGACCACGCCACGACCTGAAGGAGCACCCTCATGACCACCATCGACACCACCGCCCGTCCCACGGGCTTCCTCCGCGACACCGCCTCGGTCTTCGTCCGCGAATCCCGGCCGCTCGTGCGCGACCCGTTCAGCGTGATGTTCTCGCTCGTGCAGCCGCTCGTGTTCCTCGGCCTCTTCGGCCCGCTGCTCATCGGCGCCTCCGGCGGCGACGCGGCAGGCACCCTGCAGTGGTTCGTCCCCGGCATCCTCGTGATGGTCGCGCTGTTCGGCACGGCATCGACGGGTGCGAACCTGCTCTTCGAGATGCAGACGGGCTCGCACGAGCGCACGCTCGTGGCGCCGCTCTCGCGCAGCGCCCTGCTCGTCGGCCGCGCGCTCAAGGAGGTCGTGCCGCTCGTCATCCAAGGCACGATCGTCGTGCTCGTCGCCGTGCCGTTCGGCTTCTCGCTCGACGTGCCCGGGCTCATCGCGGGCCTCGCGGTGCTCGCCGTCTTCGGCATCGGCTTCGGCGCCCTGAGCTACTCGCTCGCGCTCGCCTGCCGCAACCGCGACTGGATGTTCTGGATGGTGCACCAGACGCTGCTGTTCCCGCTCATGATCCTCTCGGGCATGCTGCTGCCGCTCGAGGACGGCCCCGCATGGATGCAGGTCGCCGCGGCGATCAACCCCTTGAGCTACCTGGTCGGCGCCGAGCGGGCGCTCCTCTCGGGCGACTTCGGCGCACCGGCGGTCGTCGGCGGCATCATCGCCGCCGCCGTGACCTGCGCGATCGGCATCGTGGTCGGCGTGCGATCGATGAAGCGCGCGGCCTGAGGTCTGCCTGACGAGGGCGAGCGGATGCCCCATCCGCTCGCCCTCGCTCGTCTACGCTCGTGGGATGCCCCACGACGTCGTGATCATCGGCGGTGGCCACAACGGCCTCACCGCAGCCGCCTACCTCGCCCGCGCCGGCAAGCGGGTGCTCGTGCTCGAGCGCAGCGACCACCTCGGCGGCGCCGCGGTCTCGGCCGACGCGTTCGAGGGCGTCGACGCGCGCCTCTCCCGCTACTCCTACCTCGTGAGCCTGCTGCCGCAGCGCATCATCGACGACCTCGGCCTCGACGTGCGGCTCGTGCGGCGCCGCTTCTCGTCGTACACGCCCGACCCCGCCGACCCCGGGCGCGGCCTGCTCATCGACAACGAGGCCCCTTCGACAGGCTCAGCAAGCATGGCGACCGCCTTCGCCCGGGTCGACGCCGAACCCGACGCCGCAGCCTGGCAGGCGTTCTACGCCGACACGGCTCGAGTGGCCGCGCGCCTCTTCCCGACGCTCACCGAGCCGCTGCCGACCCGTGACGAGGCGCGCGAGCTGATCGGCGACGAGCGGCTGTGGCGGGAGTTCGTCGAACGGCCGCTCGGCGAGGTGATCGACGCCCGCTTCACGAGCGACCTCGTGCGCGGGGTCGTCGCGACCGATGGGCTCATCGGCACCTTCACCGAGCTCGACGACCCCGCGCTCGATGCGAACCGCTGCTTCCTGTACCACGTCATCGGCGGCGGCACCGGCGACTGGGACGTGCCGGTCGGCGGCATGGGCGCCGTCACCGGCGAGCTCGCACGGGCCGCCCGCGAGGCCGGCGCCGAGCTCGTGACGGGCGCCGAGGTCGTCGCGGTCGATCCGTCGGGCGAGGTGCGCTGGCGGCGGGGCGACGAGCCGAGCGAGCGGATGTCGCACGCCGACGTGATCCTCGCGAACGTCGCCCCCGCCGTGCTCGACCGACTGCTCGAGGCGGGCACCGCTGCATCACCGGCAGCACCGGGCGGCGTGCCCTCGGTCGTGCGCGAGCGACTGCGCCACCTGCATGCTCCCGAGGGCGCGCAGGTGAAGGTGAACCTGCTGCTCACCCGGCTGCCGAAGCTCCGCGACACGTCGGTCGCTCCCGAGGCCGCGTTCGCCGGCACGTTCCACATCAACGAACTCGGGTCGCAGCTCGCGACCGCCTACGGCGAGGCCGCCCGCGGCCGCATCCCGTCGCAGCTGCCGTGCGAGATCTACTGCCACACCCTGAGCGACCCGTCGATCCTCTCCCCCGAGCTCGCGGCATCCGGCGCGCACACCCTGACCGTCTTCGGCCTGCACGCGCCGCACCGCCTGCTCGAGCGCTTCGGCAACGACGAGCTGCGGGGGCAACTGCAGGCCGCCGTGCTCGCCTCGCTGAACTCGGTGCTCGCCGAGCCGATCGAGGGCGTCATCGCAACGGATGCCTCGGGCCGCCCCTGCATCGAGACGAAGACGACCCTCGATCTCGAGGAGGCGCTCGCGATGCCCGGCGGCAACATCTTCCACGGCCCGCTGTCGTGGCCGTGGGCCGAGCCGGGCGCCGCGCTCTCGACGCCCGCCGAGCGCTGGGGCGTCGCGACCGCGCACCCGGGCATCCTGCTGTGCGGTTCGGGCGCGGTGCGCGGCGGAGCGGTGAGCGGCATCGGCGGCCACAATGCGGCGATGGCCGTGCTCGAGGCATCCGTCGCCTGACCGCCGCCGGCCATGGCCATACCCTCCGGTATGGTGACGGCATGGCGACCTCGCGCTCCGACTGGCTGAACGAAGGGCTCGACGTGCTCGCGCACGAGGGCGCCGAGGGCCTGCGCATCGATCGGCTCGCGAGCCGCCTCGGCGTCACCAAGGGCTCGTTCCACCACCACTTCGCCGGCGCCGCGGGCTACCGCACCGCACTGCTCGAGCACTACGAGCAGTCGACGTTGCATGCGCTGGACGCCGCGGTCGGCGCCCGCCGGGAGCAGGGCACTCGGGCGACGCTCGAGTGGCTCGTGGCGCTCGCGACCGACGAGCGGTCGTCGATCCGTCGCGCCGAGCTCGATCGAGCGGTGCGTGCGTGGGCGAACTCCGACCCCGAGGCACGCGCGACCCAGGCGCGCATCGACGCCCGCGTGATCGACGCGCTGCAGGAGGCCTGGCGGCCGGCGAGCGGATCGGATGCCGCGGCGCGCACGGCTGCCCTCGTGCCCTACCTCGTCTCGCTCGGAGCGGCGGTCACCGTGCCGCCGATCTCCGCGGCGGAGTTGCGAGAGGTCTACGTGCTGCTGCTCGAGGCGGTTCCCGGGGCCTCCGGCGCTTGAGCCACCACCGCACTCAGAGTACGAAGCAGAACAGCCCCACGGCGACGCAGATGACGAGCATGCCCGTGGCATTCACGAAGAGGTTGCGCCCGAAGTCGCGGGCGGCGATGTGCATGCCGATCGCGACCAGGAAGTAGGCGACGAGTGCGACGCAGGTGACGAGCCCGAGCCACGGCACCCAGATGCCGAGGATGAGCCCGCCTGCCGCTGCGAACTTGATGGGCGCGAGCACCCACCACCATCGGCGCGGGAAGCGCACGTCGTCGAAGCACTTGGCGATGAACGGCAGCGGGATCGCGCTCATCACGCCGTCGGCGAGTTGGATGAGCGCCAGGACCACCACCGGCCAGACGGGGTCGGGGAGGGATTCCATGCGCCATACCATACCGTATGGTATGGCGCGCCGCAGCCCCACTCGCCGGATCGGTCGGCCGGTTCAGGCGAGCGGGTCACACGAGCGGATCAGCCGAGCAGCACCCAGCCGACGCCGACGACCAGGGCGACGATGCCGAGCACGAGGCTCGGAACGAAGGCCTCCTTGCGCTTCACGTGCAGCGCGACGGCGAAGACCATCGTGATCGCGAGGGCGAAGGCCGCCACGGGCGTGAGCCACGGCAGGATGCCGGTCGCGGCGGGCAGCACGAGACCGATCGCGCCGAGCACCTCGAGCAGGCCAATCGTCTTGAGTTGGCCGGCGCTCACGTCTTCGGCCCACGGCATGTTCGCGAGCACGGCCTCGCGCGACTTGGTGGCCTTCATGGTGCCGGCCATGCCGAACAGGAGGGCGAGCAGCCCGGTGACGATCCACAGTGCGATGAGCAATTGTTCTCCCAAGTCTTAGTTACTGTCAGTGCGTAACGCACGAACGGTGACTCTAACTCATGGAGGCAGCGCACTTCACCGTGCGTTACGCACCACGAGGTGCGTAACGCCGTTGCGGGTGAATGAGTCGAGCCTGTCGAAACCGGGTTTCGACAGGCTCGACCAGCAGAGAGTTCGCCGGAGTCCTAGAAGACGAAGACCTGGCCGAGCACCATGATCGCGATCACGAAGAGCACGATGATCGCGCCGACGATCGCCAGCGACTTCACCGAGAGCTTCGCGACGCCGTAGCCGACGAGGAACGGCAGCGCGAACAGGAAGATCGTCACGGTCCACCAGAAGAACTGGTAGCCGCCCTGAGTCGCGTCGGAGAGCCGACCGGCGAAGAGCTGCTGGGAGTGCGGGGTCGTCGCGAACGTGAACGCGGCCGAGAGCGGAATGGCGATGAGCGCGAATACGATCAGGCCGGCGAGGGCACCCCAGAGCCCGGACTTGTTGTTCTCGGGGTCGATGTTGAGCGCGTGCTCCTCATGCGCCGACTGCCCGCCCGTTGACGTCTTCACGCCCGATGACGCCTGTCCACTCGACGCGCGCTTGCGTCCACCACTCGATCCCATGGCCACACTCTAGTGGGCGGTGGCCCACTCTGGCGGTTGACGCGCAGCGGGATTAGCCTGAGGGAACCAGCGAACGGGGGCCGAAGATGACCGCGAGACCGACCGGACACTACGTGCTGAAGGACGACGGCCTGTACCTGCAGTTCGATCGCCTCTTCTACGCCCCCATCGAGGACGTCTGGTTCAGCCTCACGAATCCGAATGCCATGCGCGCCTGGATCGGCACCTACACCGGCAGCCCGGCGACGGGCGGTGTGCGGTTCCGCATGGAAGCCGAGGGCGAGGGCGAGTGGCAGAACGTCACGATCCTCGAGTGCGCGGCGCCGCACCGGTTCACCGCCGACTCGGGCTCGGGCCCGACCGGCATCCGTCTCTTCTGCCACCTGGTGGAGGGCGGCGGCATGACGACGCTCACGCTCGGCCAGCGGCTCCACGACCCGTCCGAGTCGGCCGACATGGGGCCCGGCTGGGACTACTACCTCGACCGCCTCGCGGCCGCGCGCGCCGGCACGCCGCAACCCGCGTGGGAGACCTACTTCCCGGCGTTCTCCCGGCACTACCGGGAGCTCGACGTCCCGACCACTGCGAGCCGCTGACGGCCCGGAAGGCCTGCCCGGCGCGCTCCTCCTGCACCGCGACCGCCCAGCCCTAGACTGACGCCGTGAAGAGCATCGAGCGTCAAGCCCGCGAGAACACGGAACCGTCCGGCTGGCGTGCACGCCACGCGAACCTGATGGCCGACAAGCCGTTCCAGTGGGCGTTCGTCGCGACCCTCGGCGTCGTGGTCGCGCTCGGCATCGCGGCGGCGTTCGCGAGCATCTCGAGCGTCGTCTTCTCGGTGCTCGCCGCCGCGTTCATCACGCTCGGACTCGACCCGCTCGTGCGCTGGTTCGAGCGCCGGGGACTGAAGCGCGGCGCCGCCATCGTGACGGTCATCATCCTGTTCATCCTCGTGATCGCCGGAATGCTCTGGCTCGTGCTCCCCATCGTCATCACCCAGGCGAGCGCGTTCATCAACAGCCTTCCCACCATGTACAAGAACCTGCAGACGCAGGACTGGTTCCAGGACGTGCAGGCAGGCTCGGGCGGGGTGCTCGGTTCGGTCTACAAGTGGGTCGTCGACACCATCAGCGACCCGAACTTCTGGGCGACCATCGGCGGCGGCGCCCTGAACGTCGGCTTCGCGATCCTCGGCGGCCTCTCGAGCGCGTTCTTCATCTTCATCCTGACGATCTACTTCACCGCGACCCTCGACTCCTCGAAGCGGGCGATCTACACGCTCATCTCGGCGTCGCACCGCGAGCGCGTCGTCGGCTACGCCGAGCGCATCATGCAGAACGTCGGCCGCTACCTCAGCGGCATGGTGGTGCTCGCGTTCTTCAACGCGGTCTACAGCTTCATCCTGCTGCTGCTCGTCGGGGTGCCGTTCGCACTCGTCATCGCGGTCGCCGCGTTCTTCATCACGCTCATCCCGCTCATCGGCACGGTGCTCACCACCGCGGTCATGACGGTGATCGCCTTGTTCGTCTCGCCGGTGGCCGCGCTCATCGTGCTCGTCTTCATGCTCATCTACATGCAGGTCGAGGCCTACATCCTCACACCGAAGGTCATGAGCAAGGCCGTGCAGGTGCCCGGCTCGATCGTGCTGATCGCGGCCCTCGCCGGCGGCACGCTCGGTGGACTGCCGGGCGCGCTCGTCGCGATCCCCGTCGCCGCCGGCATCCTGCTCATCATCAAGGAGGTCGTGGTGCCGAGGAAGGCGCTGAGCTAGCCGCAGCGCCTCGTCAGTTCCAGACCGACGGGGCCGCCGCACGAGTGGCGGGCAGCGCGACATCCGCGCCCCACCGCTCCATCCAGTCGGGGATCTCGTCGGCGCCCGAGACGCCGAGCACCTCGACGATCTCGGACATCGGCACCGTGCCGCCGCCCTTCTTGAGGAAGCGCGCGCGGATGAAGCCCTGCGCGTAGATCTCGGGTTCGCCACCGGCAGTGCTCCCCGAGCCTGTCGAAGGGCGCACGTAGCGGTGCTCCACGTAGACGGCCTTGTCGTCGTAGCCGACGAGGCACGACTCGATCGTGAAGCGATCCCAGAGCTGCAGCGACTTGCGGAACGTGACCGTCTCACTCGCGACGACGGGGTACCAGTTCTTCTCGCGCATCGTCGCCCAGACGCCGTTGCGCACGAGCATGTCGAAGCGCGCGACATCCATGATCGAGAAGTAGACGCCGTTGTTCATGTGCCGGTTGATGTCGAGATCGGTCGGCAGCGTGATGAAGTTCGTGCGTGCGACGTCCCAGTGGCCGAGATCGGGCTTGCGGCGCGAGAGGAACAGCACGTGGAGCAGCGTGCGGAAGAACATGTGCATGATCCACGACTGTATGACGGATTCGTGGTGGATCATCCAACATTGGCGGAAGCCACAGTCACGGGAACGGATGCCGCGGCTCTCGTTGTGCGAGCCCGCGATGACTACCCGAGAGCGGTCGGCAACCGGTAGCGCAGGTGCGTCGCCCGTGCTCCTTGAATCGCGGAGACCGGCTCGAGCTCCACTCGATTCGGAGCCGATTCGGGAAAGAGCCGGTCGCCGCCGCCGAGGAGCACCGGCACGATGTGGAGCAGCGCCTCGTCGACGAGTCCGAGGGCGAGCGCCTGCCTCGCGACATCCGCACCGCCGATGACGCAGACGGATGCCGCACTCGCGGCCGCACTGGCACGGGCGATCGCTTCGGCGACCCCGCCCGTGACGAACTCGTAGCGCGAGCCTCCGCGCACGTACGACTCGTGAGGTCGACTCGTCACGACGAAGCACGGGCGCCCCTGGAACACCGGTTCGTCGCCCCAGACGGCCTCCCGGACATCGAGCGTGCGGCGGCCGAGCACGAATGCGCCGGTCGACTCGTAGAGTTGCGCGATGGCGTCGCGATCGACCTGTTCGCCGGTGTCGTCGACGACGCCGTCGCGGTCGTCGTCACCGGGCGGCGAACCGGTGAACACCGAGTCGCGCATCCACGAGTGCATGCGCTCCCCGTCGAGCCCGAACGGATGCTCGAGGCTCACGCCCACCGCCGCGGTGAATCCGTCGACGGTCATCGTCATCTCGAGGAAGACATGGGTCATCGGGTCACCCCTTGACGGGCACGTGACGCTCGTCGACGCCGTTGTAGACCGACAGCGGGCGGATGAGCGCGTTCGACGCCGCCTGCTCCATGATGTGCGCCGTCCAACCGGTGATGCGGCTCGCGACGAACAGCGGCGTGAACGTCAGGGTGTCGAAGCCCATCAGGTGGTAGGCGGGGCCCGCCGGGTAGTCGAGGTTCGGCCTGATGCCCTTGCGCTCGGCCATCGCCTGCTCGAGGCCGACGTACAGCTCGAGCAGGTCGGGCCGGTCGTAGTACTCGACCATGCGCTCCATCGCGTCGCGCATCGTGGGCACCCGGGAGTCGCCGTTCTTGTAGACGCGGTGCCCGAAGCCCATGATCTTGCGCTTCTCGGCGAGCGCCGTGTCGAGCCAGGCCGCAGCGCGCTCGGCGCCGCCGGGGCCCGCGCCGATCTCGTCGAAGGCGTGCATGACCGCCTCGTTCGCGCCGCCGTGCAGCGGACCCTTGAGTGCGCCGATCGCCCCGGTGACCGCCGAGTAGAGGTCGGCGAGCGTCGAGGTGATGACCCGCGCGGTGAACGTCGAGGCGTTGAACGAGTGCTCGGCGTAGAGGATCATCGACACGTCGAAGGCGCTCACGACCGGCAGCTCGGGCAGGTCGCCGAACGTCTGCCAGAGGAAGTTCGCCGAGAAGCCGAGGTCTCCCCGCGGCTCGACGAACTCGAGTTCGTGCCGGCGCCGCTGGTCGTAGGAGACGATCGACGGGAGCTTCGCGAGCAGCCGGATCGACTTGTCGAGGTTCGCCTCGACGCTGTCGTCGGGGGTTGCCGGGTCGCTCGCGCCGATGACCGACACGGCGGTGCGCACGACGTCCATCGGGTGGGCGGTGAGCGGCAGCTCATCGATGATGCGCTTGACCTCGTGGTCGAGGCCGCGGAACGAGCGCTCGCGCTCCTCGAACTCCGCCAGCTGCCCGTCACCCGGCAGCTCGCCGTACCAGAGCAGGTACGCGACCTCCTCGAACGTCGCGGAGGCCGCGAGCTCCTGCACCGGGTAGCCGCGGTAGAGCAGCGAGTTCGACTCGGGGTTCACCTTCGAGATCGCGGTGTAATCGACCGGTACGCCGGCCAGACCCTTGTAGATCTCCTGCTCAGCCAATGTGTGCTCCCTTGCGTTGGCGTGGTCTCGATGCGACGCTGCTGCGCCTATGCGATCGGCGTCTTGGTGACCGTGAAGTTGAAGATACCCGTATCGAAGCGGTTGTAGCCCTCGTAGTCGATGAGTTCGTAGAGATCTGCCCGGTGCTGCATATCGTCGAGCTTGCCGACGAGCGAGCCCGTCGCCTCGATCTCGTCGAGGCCGCGCACCGCCGATCCCATCGCGAGGCGCAGCAGCGACACCGGCCAGATGACGAGGTTCATGCCCACATCGGCGAGCTGCTGCACGGTGAAGAGCTCGCTCTTGCCGAACTCGGTCATGTTCGCGAGCAGGGGCACGTCGACGGCGGCTCGAACCGCCTCGAACTCGGCGAGCGAGCGCATCGCCTCGGGGAAGATCGCATCGGCACCGGCGTCGACGAGCGCCTTCGCCCGGTCGACGGCGGCGGAGAGCCCGTCGACCGCGGCGATGTCGGTACGCGCCATGACGAGGAAGTTCGGGTCGCGGCGGGCATCGACGGCCGCGCGGATGCGCTGCAGCGCCGTCGACTCGTCGACGACCTGCTTGCCGTCGAGGTGGCCGCACCGCTTCGGGTTCACCTGGTCCTCGATGTGGAGGCCGGCGAGCCCGGCGTCCTCCATCTCCTGCACCGTGCGGGCGACGTTCATCGGCTCGCCGAACCCGGTGTCGGCATCGATGATCGCCGGCAGCTCGGTCATGCGGGCGATCTGCCTGCCACGGCCCGCGACCTCGGTGAGCGTCGTGAGCCCGATGTCGGGCAGGCCGAGGTCCGCCGAGAGCACCGCGCCCGAGATGTAGACGCCCTCGAAGCCCTTCTGCTCGATGAGCCGAGCCGAGAGCGGGTTGAAGGCACCGGGGAACCGCATGATCTCGCCGGTCGCGAGCCGCTCGCGGAAGAGCCGGCGCTTCTCGGCCGGCGGGGTCGTGGAGTACAGCATCAGAACAGCCCCTCGGGGATCTCGACGCCGACGAGTGCACCCGGCGCCACGGTGAAGGTGAGGCCGCCGAGCTCGTCGGGGCCGAGCTCGGGCAGCCGCTGCGCGACGTCGAGGAAGCGCTCGATCTCTTCGGGCGTGAGCGCCCACTCGGCGAGCGTGCGGAACTTCTGCACGTACTGCTCGCGCGCGAACGGCCGGGCGCCGAGCGGGTGGGCGTCGGCCACGGCGATCTCGTCGACGATCTCGCCGCCGTCGGCGAGCTTGATGACGACGCGGCCGCCGAACGCCTTCTCGGCGATGTCGTTCGAGTGGTAGCGGCGCGTCCACTCCTCGTCTTCGACGGTCGTGACCTTCTTCCACAGCTCGACGGTGTCGGGGCGGTGCGCGCGCTCGGGCGAGTACGACTCGGCGTGATCCCACGAGCCGTCCTGCAGGGCGACGGTGAAGATGTACGGGATCGAGTGGTCGAGCGTCTCGCGCGAAGCATCCGGGTCGTACTTCTGCGGGTCGTTCGCACCCGAACCGATCACGTAGTGCGTGTGGTGCGAGGTGTGCAGGGTGATCGACTCGATGCGCGACGGGTCGTCGAGGATCAGCGGGTACTCGTCGTGGAGCTTGCGGGCGAGGTCGATCCAGGCCTGCGCCTGGTACTCGGCCGAGTGCTCCTTCGTGTACGAGTCGAGGATGGCGCGCTTGGCCTCCCCCACCTCGGGCAGCGGCACCTCGTAGGAGGCATCCGGCCCGTCGAGGAGCCACGCGATGACGCCGTCTTCACCCTCGTAGATCGGCACGGGGCTCGTCTGGCCGCGCATGGCGCGGTCGACCGCCTCGACGGCCATCTTGCCGGCGAAGGCCGGGGCGTGCGCCTTCCACGTCGAGATCTCGCCCTTGCGAGACTGCCGCGTCGCGGTCGTCGTGTGCAGCGCCTGGCCGATGGCCTGGAAGATCGTCTCCTGGTCGAGGCCGAGCAGGGTGCCGATGCCGGCTGCGGCCGACGGGCCGAGGTGGGCGACGTGGTCGATCTTGTGCTTGTGGAGCGAGATCGCCTTCACGAGGTCGATCTGGATCTCGTAGCCCGTGGCGATGCCGCGCACGACGTCGCGACCCGTGAGGCCGCGATTCGCGGCGAGGTGCTGGGCGACCGCGACGATCGGCGGGATGTTGTCGCCTGGGTGCGAGTACTCCGCCGCGAGGAAGGTGTCGTGGAAGTCGAGTTCGCGCACAGCCACCCCGTTGGCCCACGCCGCCCACTCGGGCGAGGTGCGGCGAGCGGCATCCGCACCGAAGACCGTTGCGCCGTCGCCGCCGATCGAGACGGGGTGGGCGAGCGCCTGGCTGCGCGCCGAGACGACGGGACCGCGGGCGATCGAGGCGGCCGCGACGGCCGCGTTGTCGATCACGCGGTTCACCACCATGTCGACGACGTCGTCGTCGAGCTCGACCGGGTCGGTCGCGACGCTCGCGAGCTTCCAGGCGAGCTGGCCCTCGCGGGCGAGGTTCTCGTCGCTGCGGTGCGTGCGAAGGTGGTGGAGGTGCATGTTGACGGCCCTTTCAGAACTGTTCCAACGGTCAGGCTACGCGGTGCCCGTCAGGCTGACGAGACTCGATGGATGCGAGTGCGTGACGAAGACTCATGTGCAGGTGCACGTGGCTGGCGTGAGCGGCGAGCGACGCGTCGCCGGCGATGATCGCCTCGACGATCAGGAGGTGCTCGGATGCCGCGGCGCGGAGCCGCTCGGGATTGTGACGAGCAAGTCGCCGCACCCGGGCGGAGTGCAGGCGCGCGCTGCGGAGCGCCGCGACGAGCATCGGGTTCGCGGTCGCCGCGTCGATCTCCTCGTCGAGCGCGTCGACGGTGTCGTAGTAGGTGCGCAGGCCCTCGTCGCCGCTGTCGACCAGCTCGGGCGCTGCCGCGAGTCGGTCATGGAGCTCGGTGAACCGGGCCGGGTCGCGCCGGGTCGCCGCGAGCCGGGCCGCCTGCTCCTCGAGTGCCTCGCGCAGTTCGTAGAGCGCGATGATGCTCGCGGGCGAGAGCTCGCTGACCTGCAGCACCCGTGCAGAGGCCGCGGTCGCGAGACCATCGGCCTCGAGTCGGGCGAGGGCTTCGCGCACCGGGGTGCGGGAGACGCCGAGCCGGTTCGCCTGTTCGACCTCGGCGAGCGCGGTGCCGGGTGCGAGCACGCCGTCGAGGATCTCCTCGCGGAGCTCCCGATACGCGCGTTCGCTGGCCCTCATGTGCAACCCTCCCCACTTATGTATACGCTGCGGTGGAGGATCGCGCAAACTGTCACTCAGCTCACGCTTGATGTATACAAAGGCTACGCGGGCGGCCAGACCGGTTCGAAGCGCGCCTCGTCGAGCACCCGCGCTGCGAGGCCGGGATCGACCTCGGCGAGCGTCGACGGGTTCCAGCGCGGGTTGCGGTCCTTGTCGATGACCTGGGCGCGGATGCCCTCGCGCAGGTCGTGCTGCTCGATGAACCACGAGACGAGACGGAACTCCTGCTCGAGAGCCTCTTCGAGGCTCCGCAACGTGCGCGCACGGCGCACCGCTTCGAGCGTCACGGTGAGCGCCGTCGGAGAGAGGGTCTCGAGCTCGTCGGCGGCGGCGGCCGCGTAGGCGGTCGCGCCGGGGTCGAGCGGATGGTGCGGGAACCCGCTCGACGAGCCGTCCGACCGCCCCTCGGAGAAGGCGCGCAGACGCTCGATGACCTCGGCGACGGTCGGCGCCGAGTAGCAGGCGTCGACCCAGTCGCGGGCGAGTGCGAGCGCCGACGGGCCGGGTGTCTCGTCGAAGAGCATGACGATCTCGGCGGGGCTGCCGGGGTCGGCGCGCTCGGCGAGCGCCTGGATGACGTGCGGCAGCCGCTCGGAGGGCACGAACGAGTCGGCGAAGCCCGCGTGCATCGCGTCCGCAGCGTCCATCGTGCGGGAGTTGAGGGCGAGGTGCACGCCGAGTTCACCCGGCGCCTTCGCGAGCAGCCAGCTTCCGCCGACATCCGGGGTGAATCCGATGCGGGTCTCGGGCATCGCGATGCGCGAGCGCTCGGTGACGATGCGGATCGAGGCGTGGCCGGCGAGGCCGATGCCGCCGCCCATGGTGATGCCGTCCATGATCGCGACGACGGGCTTCGGGTAGCGCGCGATCATCGCGTCGAGCCGGTACTCCTCACGGAAGAACTGCCGGGCCTCCGCGTGGTCGTCGTTCGTGGCGTACGTGTAGAGCTCGCGGATGTCGCCGCCCGCGCAGAAGCCGCGCTCCCCCGCGCCGTCGAGCACGACGACCCCGACTTCGGAGTCGTTCCGCCAGAGCTCGAAGATCGCGCTGAGCTCGACGATCATCTCGTAGCTCAGGGCGTTCAGCGCCTGCGGACGGTCGAGCGTGACGTGGCCGACACCGTCGGCGACGCTCGCAGAGATGTGGTCGCTCACGAGTGCCACCGTAGCCGCATCCCGCTGTGCGTGCGGGGAGCGTGCGGGGAGCATGCGGGGATGGTCCCCATGGAGGTCCATCCCGCTGCGCGTGCGGGGAGCATGCGGGGATGGTCCCCATGGAGGTCCATCCCGCTGCGCGTGCGGGTAGCATGCGGGGATGGTCCCCATGGAGAACCTCTGGGCGTTCGTCGTCGCATCGGTCGTGCTCATCGTGATCCCCGGCCCGAGCGTGCTGTTCGTGATCGGGCGCTCGCTCGCGCTCGGGCGGCTCGGCGGCCTGCTCAGCGTGGTCGGCAACGCACTCGGCATGGTGCCGCTCGTCGCCGCCGTCGCGCTCGGCGTCGGCGCGATCGTCGCCCAGTCGGTCGTGCTCTTCACGATCATCAAGTTCGCGGGCGCGGCCTACCTCGTCTACCTCGGGGTGCAGGCCATCAGGCACCGAGCGGATGCCGCGGCATCCGTCGACGGCAAGGCCGCGCCGCGCTCGCACTGGCGACAGCTCGGCGAGGGGTTCATCGTCGGCGTCACGAATCCCAAGACCATCGCGTTCTTCGTGGCCGTGCTGCCGCAGTTCGTGTCGTTCTCGGCGGGGTCGATCCCGCTGCAGCTGTTCGAGCTCGGCCTCGTGTTCATCGTGCTCGCGCTGCTCTGCGACTCGGTGTGGGCACTCGCTGCGAGCGCCGCACGCGGATGGTTCGCCCGTTCCCCCAAGCGGCTCGAGCACCTCTCGGCGACGGGCGGCGTCATGATGATCGGCCTCGGCGGGGTGCTCGCGCTCAGCGGCAACAAGCACTGAGCACGTCGACGACGCGGCCGCCCTAGGACGCAGGCGGTCGCACCTCGACACCCGCAGCCCTGAGGTCATCGCGAAGGCCGTCGACGCCGTCGAACAGGTGGGTGCGCATCGAGAGCCGGTCAGCGCCGACGAGTTTCGAGGCGGAGTCGTCGGTGAAGAACACCTCGGCGGCCGTCACCCCGAGAGCATCGAGCACATGCTCGAACGCGCGGACATCGGGCTTCACGAAGCCGATCTCGGCCGAGTTGAAGATCGCATCGAACCGGCCGGCGATGCCCATCGCCGCGATCTCCGCCGGGATGGTGTCGGTGCCGTTCGTGAGCACGGCTGTTCTGAGCCCCAGGGCGCGGACCTCGTCGGACAGGTCGAGCAGCGCCTCGTCGACGGCGGCGGGTTGCACGCCCCACTCCTCGGCCGCCGACGCGCTCCCGGCCGATTCGCTGACCTGTCGCACCCACTCGGCTCGGGTGATCCGGCCGGTCGTGACCTCCTCGATCAGCGGTTTCGCGAAGGCGATGCCTTCGATCGTGCCGGCAGCCAGCCCATGACGGCGTTCGATGTCGGCCAGGTGGCTCGGGTCGAAATGCCGGATGACGCCGTCGAGGTCGAAGAGCACAACGTGGATCATTCGACGATCCTCTCGCAGATGCGGGGAAGCAGAGTGGGCCGCGAGGGCGCCGTACCGAGCTCGCCCCCACGAGATCTCGATACGGCCGCCTCGCGGCCCACTCCGAGCGGCGGGGCCGAAGCCCCGCCGTGCGTGCCTACTCGGCCGCCGGTCGGGTCGCGCCGGGCGCCGCGACCGGGGCCGCGGCACCTGGCGTCGCCGCGTCGACGTCCGCATCGGCACCGGCCGCTTCGTCGTCGTAGCGGCCGGCGAGGCGGTCGTTCCAGATCTTCAGCACCGAGGCCGGGGTCTTCGGCGTCAGCAGGCTGACCACGATGTAGACCAGCAGGCTGGCGCCGAGGCCGAAGTAGATCGGCTCGTTCGCGAGCACGTTGCCCATGATCGCCATCGTGCCGAGGGTGACGACCGTTCCCACGCCCATCGACCAGAGGGCGCCGGCGCCGGTGGCGCGCTTCCAGACGAATCCGCCGAGGATCGCCACGAGCAACCCGCCGACGAGGATGTCGTAGGCGACGGTGAGCGCCGCGACCACGTCGTTCAGCAGGGCTGCCACGATGATCACGGCGATGCCGAGCACCATCACGTACAGGCGGTTCGAGCGCACGTCGTGCTCGGGGTTCGCGTTGGCCGCGGCATCCGCTGCACTGCGACCGAAGAGTCGCTTGACGAGCGGCATGACGTCGGCGCGGGCCACCGTCGCGGTCGCGATCAGTGCGCCCGAAGCGGTCGACATCATCGCGGCGACGGCCGCCGCGAGCACGATGCCGCTGAGACCCACGGGCAGGATCTGCTGCGTGATCGCGGCGTACACGTCGTCGCTCGCCTCGATGCCCGGCAGGAACGCCGCGGCCGACATGCCGATGACGGCACCGGCGACGCCGTAGAGCAGGCAGTAGACGGCCGCAGCCGTGCCGCCCCACTTGGCGACCTTCGGCGAGCGCGCGGTGAACACGCGCTGCCAGATGTCCTGGCCGATGAGCATGCCGAAGGTGTAGATCACGAAGAAGGTGATGATCGTGTCGACGCCGATCGCGCCCAGGTCGAACGCGGCTGCGCCGAGGCGGTCGACGATGCCCTCGTACCCGCCCGCGTTCGCCCACGCGAACGGCAGCAGCAGGAAGAAGACGCCGATCGTCTTCAGCACGAACTGCACCATGTCGGTGAGCGTGATCGACCACATGCCGCCGATCGAGGAGTACAGCATGACGATGCCGCCGCCGATGATGACCGAGATCGTGCGGTCGGTGCCGAAGAGCACGTTGAAGATCGTCGCGTAGGCGATGGTCGACGTCACCGAGAGCATGAGCGTGTACGCCATCATCACGATGCCCGAGGAGCTCGTGGCGTTCATGCCGTAGCGGAGCTTCAGCATCTGGGCGACGGTGTACACCTTCAGCTTCTGGATGCGCGAGGCGAACAGGATGCTGAGGAGGAAGAGGCCCACGGCGATCGAGACGACGAGCCACATGCCCGAGATGCCGTACTTGTAGCCGAGGCCCACGCCGCCGACGGTGGACGCACCGCCGAGCACGACCGCGGCCATGGTGCCGGTGTAGAGGCCGGGGCCGAGGCGGCGGCCGGCGACGAGGAAGTCGGCCGAGTTCTTGGTGCGGCTCTTGCCCCACCAGCCGAAGAGCAGCATCGCTCCCAGGTAGATGATGATGATCGCGATATCCATCGTTGGATCCTTTGCGTCAGGGTTCGGTCGGGTATTGGGTCGGGTGGATCAGTCGGATGCCGCGGGCGGGCGCCGCGCCATCCGGGTGTGCATCAGTACAGGTGCGTCGCCGCGAACATGCGCAGCAGTGCGGGCACGACCACGACGGCCGGGCCGGGCTCGTCGAAGGTGCGGGCGATGGTCGCGCCCACGTCTTCGAGGGTCGACTCGTGGGCCGTCACGCCGAACGAGCGTGCGAGGGCTGCGAAGTCGGGGCGGGCGAGTTCGGTGGCGGTGGCCTGTCCGAACTCCTCCGTCATGTACTCGCGGAGGATGCCGTAACCTCCGTCGTCGATGATGAGCCAGGTCACGTCGGCGTCGTGCTGGCGGGCGGTGGCGAGCTCGGCGATGGAGTACATCGCCCCGCCGTCGCCCGAGACCGCGAGCGTGCGACGACCCGAGCCGATCGACGCCGCGAGCGCCGCGGGGAACGCGAAGCCGAGGCCGCCCGACCCCTGCGCGGAGTGGAACTCGCCCTGCTTCGGGTCCCATGCCGACCACGCCCAGTAGCCGGCGATCGTCATGTCCCAGAAGGTGTGGGCGTCGGCGGGCACCGCTGCCCGCACGTCGGCCATGAGCGAGAGCTCGGGGCCGAGGTCCTGTGCGGCGAGTCGCGCCTCGACGTCGGCACGGAGCCTGGCGGCGATGTCGGCGCCGCGCGCCGGGGCATCCGCGGGCCTGGCCGGCAACCGATCGGCGATGGCCGACAGGGCGAGCGCGGCATCGGCGTGGATGCCGAGGCCGGGGTAGTTGGACTCGAGCACGCGCGGCTCGGCGTCGACCTGGATGAGCCGGCCGCGCGGCGCGAACGTGAAGTAGTTGCTCGTGACCTCGCCGATCGAGGTGCCGACGGCGAGCAGCACGTCGGCCTCCTCGAGGAGTTCGGTCGTGTGCCGGTCCTCGATCCAGGATGCCGCGGAGAGCGGGTGGTCGAAGGCGATGGCGCCCTTGCCGCCGACGGTCGAGACGACCGGGGCGTCGAGCGCCTCGGCGAGACGGCGCAGCGCCGCGCGACCGCCCTCCGAGCGGCGCACGCCGCCGCCCGCGAGGATCACGGGCAGGCGCGCCCCGGCGAGGAGCGCGGCCGCCTCGTCGATGAGTTCGGCCCGCGGCATCCGCTCGGCGATCGAGGTGACCGCCGAGCGGACGGGCGGCACATGCGTCGCCTCGAGCAGCACGTCCTCGGGGATCTCGACCCAGGTGGGACCGGCCGGAGCCGCCTGGGCGAGCGCCCACGCATCGGCGAGCGCCGATGGGATGTGCGCGGCCTCGCGGATGACGGCCGTGCTCTTCGTCACGTTCTGCGCGCTGCGCTGCTGGTCGTCGAGCTGGTGCAGCAGGCCCTTGCGGGTGCCGCCGAGTCCGCGGCGCGGCACCTGGCTCGTGATCACGAGCAGCGGCACGCCCGTGGCGTACGCCTCCTGCAGCGCGCCGAGCGCGGTGAGCGCACCCGGGCCCGTGGAGAGGAACAGCACGCCGACCTCGCCGGTGGCGCGCGCGTACCCGTCGGCGCCGAACGCCGAGTTGTTCTCGACGCGCGAGCTCACGAACTCGAGGTCGCTGCGCCGGATCGCGTCGAACAGGCCGAGCGCGTGCTGGCCCGGGATGCCGAAGACGTGCGAGACGCCGAGTGCTTCGAGGGTCTCGACGACGACGTCGCCGCCATTGCGCACGTGCTCAGGCATGAGCGGATGCCTCGTGGCGGAGGGCGAGGAGCGAGACGAGGTCGTAGCCGAGGTGCGATGCCGCGACGCCCGTGATCTCGGCGTGGTCGTAGGGCGGGGAGACCTCGACGACGTCGGCGCCGATGAGGTTCAGCCCGACGAAGCCCCGCAGGATCTCGAGCAGCTCGCGACTCGTGATGCCGCCGGCCTCGGGGGTGCCCGTGCCGGGTGCGTGGGCCGGGTCCATCACGTCGACGTCGATGGAGATGTAGAGGGGGCGGTCGCCGATGCGGTCGCGGAGCTTCGCGACGACCTCGTCGACGCCCTGGCGGTAGACGTCGGCGCTCGTGACGATGCCGAAGCCGAAGCGCCGGTCGTCTTCGAGGTCCTTCTTGCCGTAGAGCGGGCCGCGGGTGCCGACGTGGCTGAGCGCCTCGGTGTCGATGATGCCCTCTTCGAAGGCCCGGCGGAACGGCGTGCCGTGCGTGTACTCGGCGCCGAAGTAGGTGTCCCACGTGTCGAGGTGGGCGTCGAAGTGGAGGAGTGCGACCGGGCCGTGACGCTCGGCCGCGGCGCGGAGCAGCGGGAGCGCGATCGTGTGGTCGCCGCCGAGGGTCACGAGGCGGGTGCCGCCCTCGGTGAGCTCGAGCGCGGCGGCCTGGATCGAGTCGATCGCCTCGCCGATGTTGAAGGGGTTCACCGCGATGTCGCCGGCGTCGGCGACCTGGGCGACCTCGAAGGGCGAGACGTCGAGCGCCGGGTTGTACGGACGCAGCAGGCGCGAGGCCTCGCGGATGTGCGTCGGCCCGAACCGCGCCCCCGAGCGGTAGGAGACGCCGCTGTCGAACGGAACGCCCGCCACGACGATGTCCGCGTGCTCGACCTGGTCGAGCCGGGGCAGGCGCGCGAACCCCGCGGGGCCGGCGTAGCGCGGCGTCTTGGAGCTGTCGACGGGACCGATCGGCTGCGTCATCTCGCAACCTCCTTGTTGCTTCTCGGGAATCTTTTGTTTCTTCCTAGGCATCTAGGACTGGATGACAAGATAGCGCCGTCGCGTGGGCGCGTCAAGCGGATCATGAACGGGTCGGTCGAGTAGCGACGAAGGAGCGTATCGAGACCCATCGCGAGATCTCGATACGCTCGCTGGCGCTCGCTACTCGATCAACAGTGCGGGTCAGGCGCTCCAGAGCGCGGGCGCGAGCACCCAGATGACCTCGGCGCCGGCGTCGCCGACGGCCCGCCAGCTGTGCGGTTCGTGGCCGTTGAAGGTCAGGCTGTCACCGGGGCCGAGCTCCCAGTCCTGGTCGGAGAACCGCACCTGCATCGTGCCCGACAGCACGTGCAGCACGTCGACCTCGGCCGCGACCGCGTAGAGCTCGTCGCCGCCGTGCCCGCCGGGCTGGATCACCGACCGGATCACCTGCACCTTGGACTCGCCGCGCGCCGAGAGCAGCCGCTCTTCGGTGTCGACGCCGCCGAGGTTGACGCGGGGGCCGGTGCCCGCCGGCACGAACTGCACGTCGGGCGCCTCGAACAGCGAGCCGACCGAGATCGACAGCACATCGCAGAGGGTGATGAGCGACGAGACGCTCGGCGAGGTCATGTCGCGCTCGACGCGCGAGAGGAACCCCTTCGTGAGGCCCGTGACGCGGGCGACCTCGTCGATGGTGAGCTGCTGCGCCTGCCTGGCCGCGCGCAGGCGGGAGCCGATCGCGACACGGCGACTGTTGGGCTCGAGCGGCATCGGGCGCATGATGCTCACACGCTACCCGATGGGGTTCAGGTCACCCCGACGGGTCGGACTCAGGCAGACCGGTCGAGGTAGTGGGCGACGCCGTCGAGCAGGCGCGCGAGGCCGAAGTCGAAGTTGTCGAACGACGGGTCGACGAGCGCGCCGGCGTCGAGCGTCGCGTGGAGCTCGGGGAACCGATCCTCGGCGACCAGACGGCCGAGCAGTCGCGCCTCGGAGAGCACGACGCCCGAGAGCTGCTCCCCCGCCTCGTCGGCGCGGTCGGCGTAGCCGCGCTCGACGAGCGCACGGAACCTGGCGTGGCCGCTGACCTGCAGCACGACGGCGACCCGCTCCTGCCGCGACAACGCGGTGCCTGCGAGCGCGGTGAGCCCGGCTTCGAGCCACGCGAGGTTGTTGGGCGTACTCGCGACGCCCGTGATCGCGATGTCCAGCATCCACGGGTGGCGTCGGTAGACCGCGCCGGATGCCTCGGCGTACGACTCGAGCCCGGCCCGCCACCCCTCGGCCTCGGCGATCGACCCGGGCGGGAGACCCATGCCCTGCTCCTGGAGGAGGAGCAGGAGCGTCTCCTTCGAGGCCACGTACCGGTAGAGCGACATCGCGGTGAGACCGAGCGCCTTGGCCACGGCGGGCATCGTCACGGCATCGATGCCGTCGGCATCGGCGAGCACGACGGCGGCATCGAGCACCTGGGCGAGACTGAACTCCCGCTTCGGCCCTCGCTGCGGCGGCGGCACCGCACCCCAGGCCAGCGCGATCCCCCTCGGCAGTTCCGGGACCACCGTGTCGTCGGCCACTGCCGCCCCTTCCGTTCGATCCAGCCAGCCTATGCGGGAGGTCGGCGCGCACCACGCGCCGACCCGGCCCGCGACCACGATCAGACGGCGGACCAGCCGCCGTCCGAGGCGAGGATCACGCCGTTGATGTTGGCGGCCTCGTCGCTCGCGAGCCAGGCCACCGTGCCGGCGATCTGCTCGGCCGAGGCGGGAGCCGACATCGTCGCCTGCAGCACCGGGCCCGTGCGGGCCGCGCCGTACTCGGATCTCCACGACACGTCGAGCCCGGTCACGACCGCTCCCGGCGCCACCGCGTTCGTGCGGATGCCCTGTGGTCCGTACATGAACGCAGTGCTCTTCGTCAGGCCGGCGACGGCGTGCTTCGACGCCGTGTAGGCGGCGCCGCCCACCGACCCGCGGAAGGAGGCCTCCGAGGCGATGTTGACGATCGCACCTGCCCCCCGCTCGCGCATGAGCGGAACCACGGCGCGTGTCGTGCGGAGCACGGCGGTGACGTTGATGTCGAACACCCGCTGCCAGGTGGCGTCGTCGACCTCGTCGGCGGGGAGGACGCCGTCCATGATGCCGGCGATGTTGGCGAGCACGTCGACCCTGCCGGCCGCGGCGTCGATGAGCTCGCGCACCGTCTCCTCCCGGGTCACGTCACCGACCACGGTGCGCACGTCGAACTCGCCCAGCTCCTCCGCGAGCTCCTGCAGCCGGTCTGCCGCGATGTCCGAGGCGATCACCGTGGCCCCCTCTGCGGCGAGGATGCGGGTGGCGGCTCGGCCGATGCCCGAGCCGGCGCCCGTGATGATGGCGGTGCGACCGCCGAAGCGGCGGGCAGCGATTTCGGTCATCGAGTGCTCCTTCGTGTGGATTGCTTTACTAGTACTGACATAAACAGTATATGAAAGTACGAGTTAAGCAAGCACCCTCACACGCGACCCCGAGCAAGCGCCCGTATGATCTCTGGGTGGCCCTCGCCAAGATCCTCCTCTACTACGTGTTCACTCCGCTCGCCGACCCCGACGCCGTGCGGCTGTGGCAGCGCGACCTCGCCGAGTCGCTCGGACTGCGCGGGCGCATCCTGATCTCGGAGCACGGCCTGAACGGCACGCTCGGCGGCGAGATGAAGGCGCTGAAGCGCTACGTGCGGAAGACCCGCGAGTACCCCGCGTTCAAGCACATCGACTTCAAGTGGAGCGAGGGCGCCGGCCTCGACGAGCAGGGTGCGAGCGTCGACTTCCCGAAGCTCAGCGTGAAGGTGCGGGACGAGATCGTCTCGTTCGGCGCACCCGGCGAGTTGAGCGTCGACGAGCAGGGCGTCGTCGGCGGTGGCACGAAGCTGAGCCCCGACGCACTGCACGAGCTCATGGCCGAGCGCGGCGACGAGGTCGTCTTCTTCGACGGCCGCAACTCGCTCGAGGCGGCGATCGGCCGCTTCGTCGGCGCCGTCGTGCCCGACGTCGAGACGACCCGCGACTTCGTGGAGGAGCTCGACTCCGGAAAGTACGACGAACTGAAAGGCCGCCCCGTCGTCACCTACTGCACCGGCGGCATCCGCTGCGAGGTGCTCTCCAGCCTCATGACGAGCCGCGGATTCGGCGAGGTCTACCAGCTCGAGGGCGGCATCGTGCGCTACGGTGAGCGGTTCGGCGACGACGGCCTCTGGCAGGGCTCGCTCTACGTGTTCGACCAGCGCGGCTCGATCGACTTCAGCGACCATGCCGCCGTCATCGGCACGTGCGCGCGCTGCGGCACCGCGACGAACCGCACCGCCAACTGCACGGATGCCTCGTGCGACGCCGAGTTCGTGCTGTGCGAGTCGTGCGACGCCGCGACGTGCGAGCTGCACGCGACCTCGTCGCTCGACTAGCGGCGGACCCGCCGGTCGAGTAGCGACGAAGGAGCGTATCGGGACGCGTCGAGTGGCCCCGATGCGTTCGACACGTCGACCGGCACGGGGCGGTGGTCTCGATACGCTGAGCTACTCGACCCGCGCGGGCCCTGCCGGCGGTTCGGCGCCGGCGATGACGGCGACCGCGCGGGCGAGGTCGTCGCCGCTCGGCAGACGATCGGGGGCGAGCAGCCACAGGATGCCGAGGCTCTGCACGAGCGCGAAGTCGAGCTTCGCGACCGCGTCGACCTGCTCGTCGGAGAGCTCGGGGCGCGCGGCGCGGAGTTGCTCGGCGATGCCCAGGTAGCCCTCCCCCGCCGCCTCGGCGAGGTGGCGAGCGGCCTCGGGGTCGCGCAGCACCCGCACGGTGTTGTCGAGGCTCGCGAGCAGCGGCTCGCGGTTCGCTGCGAACACCTCGGGCATGCGGTTCCAGAGTTCGGCGAAGCCGTCGAGCATCGGCATCGCCGCAGTCTCGCCGACGACGGCCTCCATGCTGTCGCCGATGCCGTCGCCGAGCGAGGCCATGAGCGCCTCGGTGATGAGCTGCTCCTTCGAGCCGAAGTGATAGCCGATCGCGGCAAGGCTCACGCCCGCTTCGGTCGCGATGTCACGTGCGGTCGCCTTCGCGACCCCGCGCTCCACGATCACCCGGCGCGCCCCCGCCAGCAGGTCTTCACGATTGCCCATGCGTCGATCGTACGCGAACGATTCAGACATTCGTACTAGACATTCGTCTCAATCATTGTTAGACATACGTATGAGACAAACGTCTGAATCGAGGAGAGGCACGGCGATGACCACGAACACCAACCCGCACATCCTGATCTCCGGCGGCGGCATCGCCGGGCACGCGCTCGCCCTGCAGCTCGTACGCAGCGGCATCCGCACCACCGTCGTCGAGCGCGCCGACACTCCCCGCCCGGGCGGCCAGGCCGTCGACCTCCGCGGAGCCAGCCGCGAGGTCGCCGAGCGCATGGGCCTCATGCCCGGCATCCGGGCGCGGCTGCTGCATGAACTGGGGCTCTCCTACGTCGACGGCGCGGGCCGCGTGTTCGGCCGCATGTCGATGGAGGACTTCGACGGCAAGGGGGCGGTCGCCGAGATCGAGATCGCCCGCGGCGACCTCGACGAGGTGCTGCGCGACCGACTCGCGGCGGTGAGCGCGGCCGCGCCCGGCCTGCTCGACCTCCGCTACGGCGACCGCATCACCGCGATCACGCAGGATGCCGACGGCGTCGACGTCGCCTTCGAGCACGCCCCCGACGAGCGGTTCGACCTCGTCGTAGGCGCCGACGGCGTGCACTCGGCGACCCGCCGCCTCGCGTTCGGGCCCGAGGAGGAGGTCTCGACGTACCTCGGCGGCTACATGGCGTTCTTCACGATGCCGACGCCGGCCGATGTGGAGCCGGGCTGGTTCTCGATGCGGTTCGTGCCGGGTGCGACCTTCGGCATCCGCCCCGACTTCGACCCGTCGACCTCCAAGGCGATCATCACGCTTCGCGTCGACCGCGACCCCGCACTGCGCGGCGACCGGGCCGCGCAGAAGGCGCTGGTCCGCCGGTCGCTCGAGGGCGCCGGATGGCACGCCTCCACGGTGCTCGACGCCATGCCCGCGGCATCCGACTTCTACTTCGACGAGCTGGCGCGCATCGACGTCGCCGAGCCCGCGAACGGCCGGGTCGTGCTCGTCGGCGACGCCGCGGCGTGCGGCTCGCCGATGTCGGGCATGGGCACCGCGACCGCGCTCATCGGCGCCTACCTGCTCGCCGCCCGTATCGCCGAGACACCCGGCGACCCGGTCGCCGCTGCACGGCAGTACGCGAGCGACCTCGCGCCATTCGCCGAAGCCGGCAAGCACCTCATGGGCGGCGGCATCGAGCGCATGGTGCCCGCGAACCGCTTCGAGGCGCTGATGTCGCGCGCGATGACGGGCCTCATGCTCTCGAAGCCCGTCCGCCCCATCGTGAAGCGGATGTTCGCCGCGAACCAGGCCGAGCTGCCCCTCCCCGTGACCGCGCCCGCCCCGGTGCACGCTACGCCGGTCGAGTAGCGACGAAGGAGCGTATCGAGACCCCGACGAATGGTCTCGATACGCTCCGTTACTCGACCGACGACCAACTGATGCGTCAGGCCGGGCGGAAGCCCGTGGTCTCGGGCGGCGGCGCGTGCCGGATCATGAGGTGGCGCGTGACCGAGTAGTCGAGCATCGGCTCGATCGACATGTCCTTGCCGAAGCCCGAGCCCTTCACGCCGCCGTGCGGCGCCTCCGACGCGATCGGCAGGTGGTCGTTGACCCACGTGACGCCGACGTCGAGCGACTGGCTGACGCGCAGGGCGCGTGAGACATCCGAGGTCCACACCGACGAGGCGAGCCCGTAGGCGCTGTCGTTCGCGAGCGCGATGCCCTCGGCCTCGCCGTCGAACGGGAGCACGACGAGCACGGGCCCGAACACCTCTCCCTGCACGATCTCGGAGGACTGCGCGGCGCCGACCAGCAGCGTCGGTGCGAAGTACGAGCCGACGCGGTCGATCGCGTGGCCGCCGGCGAGCGCCTCGGCGCCCTCGGCGACGGCACGGGAGACGAAGCCCGAGACGCGTTCGAGGTGGGTCTTCGAGATGAGCGGGCCGATGTGGGTGTCGGCGTCCATCGGGTCGCCGGCGACGATGCCCGAGATGGCCGCGCGGAGTGCCGCGACGCCGTCGTCGTACACCGAGCGCTCGAGGTAGACGCGGGTCGCCGCGGTGCAGTCCTGGCCGGTGTTGTACGTCGCGCCGAGGGCGACGGCGTGCGCCATGGCGCCGAGGTCGGCGTCCTTGAAGACGATCACGGGCGCCTTGCCTCCGAGCTCGAGGTGCACGCGCTTGACGCCCTCGACGGCGCCGCGCATGACGGCCTTGCCGGTCTGGGTCGAGCCGGTGACGCTCACCATGTCGACCTCGCGGTGGGTGACGAGCGCCTGGCCGACTTCGGCGTCGCCGGTGACGACGCTGAAGATGCCGGCGGGCAGGCCGGCCTGCACCGCGAGCTCGGCGAAGCGCAGGGTCGTGCGCGGCGTGGCCGGCGCGGGCTTGACGATGACGGCGTTGCCCGCGGCGAGCGCGGGGCCGGCCTTCCAGATCGCCATGATGAGCGGGAAGTTCCAGGGCGTGATGCCGGCGACGACGCCCACCGGGCGGCGCGTCATGATCGAGGTGTACCCGTTCGAGAGCGTGCCGGCGCCCGTGCCGTCGAGCGAGCGGGCGGCACCCGCGAAGAAGCGCAGGTTGTCGATGCCGAACGGCAGCTCGCCGTCGAAGGCGGTCGTCCACGGCTTGCCGGAGTCCTCGACCTCGAGCTTCGCGAGGTGCTCGGCGTCGGCCTCGAGCGCGTCGGCGAGGCGGAGCAGCGCGAGCGAGCGCTCCCCCGGGGTCTTCGCGGCCCACTCGGGCTGCGCGGCGCGTGCGGCGGCCGCGGCCTCGTCGACGTCGGCGACGCCCGAGGCGGTGAACGCCGCGACCTCCTGCTCGGTCGCGGGGTTCGTGATGACGGTGTCGCCGCCCGATCCGCTGCGGTACTCGCCGATGAAGGTGCCGGTGGTCATGGTGTTCCTTTCGGGCCGCGACGGATGCCGCGTGCCGGTGCTGCTCAGGAGTTGAAGCCGAGTCCGAAGCGGTCGAGGGTGCGGAGCCAGAGGTTGCGCCGACCCTCGTGCGCGTCGGCGGAGAGGATCGAGTGCCGGGTGAACTGGATGATCGGATTGCGGAACGGCTCGGGCGGGATCGGGAACGGCCGGCGCCGCACGATGTCGTAGCGCAGCCGCGACGTCGGCTCGCCCGAGAGCAGGTCGAGCGCGACATCCGCCGAGAACCGCGACGCGCCGACGCCGAGGCCGGTGTGCCCGACCGCGTAGGCGACCCGGCCGCCGCGGGCGGTGCCGTAGGCGGCCGTGAACCGGGTGGTCGAGTCGATCGGGCCCGCCCAGCGGTGCGTGAACCGCAGTCCGCCGAGCTGCGGGAAGGTCTCGAAGAAGTGCCGGGCGAGCAGCTCGTGCGAGCTGTCGCGCTGCTCGAGGCTCGCGTCGACCTTGCCGCCGTAGTAGTAGACGGCGTCCCATCCGCCGAAGAGGATGCGGCCGTCGGCGGTGGGCCGGTAGTAGTGGAACTGGTTGCCCGCATCGGTGAGCCCCTGCCCCTCGCCCCAGCCGATCGACGCCTGCTGCGCCTCGGTGAGCGGCTCGGTCATGAGCACGTGGTCGTAGAGCGGCATGATGTACGAGCCGAGGCGCTTGAGCGGCGCCGGGTAGGCGGCGGTCGCGATGACCGCGTGGCGGGCGTCGACGTGGCCGAGCGCGGTGCGCACGCGCACGCCGGCGCCGTTCGTCTCGATTCCGGTCGCGGCGGATGCCTCGAAGATGCGCACGCCGCGACGCCGGAGGTCGGCGGCCATCCCCCACGCGAGTCGCGCCGGGTCGACGAGCACGGTTCCCGTGCGGTCGCGGAGGCCACCGAGGTAGCTCGGCGAATGCACGTCGGCCTGCACCTCATCGCGCGACTGCAGCTCGAGGTGCACCCCGTGCCGGGCGCCGAGCTCCTGCGCCTCGCGGAGGCCGGCGAGCTGCCACTCCTCGACGGCGAGGGTGGTCTTGCCCGAGCGGCGCAGGTCGCAGTCGATTCCCGCAGCCTCGATCGTCGCGATGAGCTCGGCGAGGTTGCGATCGCCCTCCTCGGCGAGCGCGGCGACCTGGTCGGGCCAGATCGCGGTGCCGTGTGTGAGGCCGTGAGTCAGCGAGCTCGCGACGAAGCCGCCGTTGCGCCCGGTGGCGCCGTGGGCGACGCGGTCGGCCTCGAGCACGACGACGGATGCCCCGGGGTCGCGCTCGAGCGCGCGCCACGCCGTCCACAGCCCGGTGAAGCCTCCGCCGATGACGACGAGGTCGGCCTCGACCCGCTCACTGAGCGGCGCGCCGAGCGCAGGCGCATCGGCCCGGTCCATCCAGTACGGCTTCGGGGCGGCGCCGACGAGGGCGGCTGCCGCGGCATCCGCCACCTGCTGCGACGCGTTCACACGCGCTCGGAGACTGCGACGCGCTCGATCACGTCGGCGGCGCTCGCGAGACCGCTGCGCAAGCGGATGTCGGCGCCGACGGCGGCCGTGCGCTCGCGGAGCTCCGCGTCGCCGAGCAGGGTCTGCACGGCGCTCGCGAGCTCTTCGGGCGTGAAGCGGTACGGGTCGACGCGCAGGCCGAAGCCCTTCTCGTGCACGCGCTGGGCGTTGTCGTACTGGTCCCAGAAGAGGGGCAGCACGATCATCGGCTTGCCGAAGTGCAGCGCCTCGGTGGTCGTGTTGTTGCCACCGTGCGTGATCACGAGGTCGGCGAGCGGCAGGAGCTTCGTCTGCGGCAGGAACTCGGCCCCCCACATGTTGTCGGCGAGGTCGAACTCGTCGTGCAGCGGACCCTTCGAGACGATGACGTTGACCGGCTGGTCGGCGAGCGCGGCGATGACGCGGCGCATGAGGTCGACATCGGCCGAGCCGAGCGAGCCGAGGCTGAAGTACACGAGCGGCCGGGAGCCGTCGGTGAACGAGGCCGGGAGCTCGGGCACCTCGCTCTCGGTCTCGCGCACCGAGGAGTCGACACGGTGCCAACCCGCGGGCAGCGGACGCTCGGCGTCGTAGTCGAGGGCCTCGGGGTAGACGTACACGTTGGCGTCGCCGTGGCCGATGAACTCGAGGTCGGGCAGCGGCGCGGCGCCCTGCTCCTGCACCCAGGCGTCGTAGGCCTGCCAGAGGGCGCGGTGCGTGCGGTCGTACTCGGCGCGGAACTCGGCCCAGCCCTCGCGGTCGTCGGCGGCGAGACCCGAGAAGGCGGGCGCGATTCCGTCGCCCGGCACCTCGAGCGGGTTGCACGAGACGATGCGCACGAACGGCCGGCCGGCCGTCTCGAGGGCCGGGAAGCTCAGCACGTTGTCTTCGATGATGACGTCGGGCTGCACCCGCTCGATGATCGCCTTCAACTGGGGCTCGCAGTACTTGGCCCCGTCGACGAGCGCCTCCCAGATCGGCAGCACCACGGTCTCGAGTTGCTCGGAGGTGGTCTTCTGGAACTCGGGCGAGATCTCCTTGATGTAGTCCTTCCAGAACTGCCCGGCGTCCTGCTCCACGACCTCTTCCGGTGCGGGGGCGAGGTCGACGAGGTCCTCCTCGAAGCCGAGGGCGGTGAGCTTGCCCTCCCATGACCGCTCGGCGGCGAACACGACCCGGTGACCGCGGCGGAGCAGTTCGTCGCCGATGCCGATGCAGTTGTTCGTGGGCCCGTAGGCGCTCTCGGGCATGAACAGGAACGTGCGGCGCTCTTCAGTCATCGGTGACTCCATTCGACAATTCCTTGCAGGTGGATAGAGAGAATTCTTCCGGGCTGAACCCATATGTTTTCAAGTCAGTTCGGCCTAATATTGACCATCGATGCAGACAATCTGTCTGATCTGGAAGGAGCACGATGGCCAGGCCGAAGCGCCAGGAGGAACGGCGCAGCCAATTGGTGGCTGCGGCGCAGCGCGCCATCGCAGCGCACGGGCCCGACGGGGCGCGGCTCAACCGCGTCGCCGAGGAGGCGGGCCTCACCTCTGGCGCCGTGCTCTACTACTACCCCGACATCGACGAGCTCATGTTCGAGGCGAACCGCGCCGGCATGGAGCGGTTCTACGAGGAGCGCGTGCGCATGCTCGAGGCCCTCGACGACGACCCCGTGCTGCGCCTCACGGCGCTCGTCGACTCGGGACTGCCGCGCGGCTCCGACGACACCGAGGTGCGACTGCTCTGCGAGCTCGGCGGCTCGGCCGGCCGCAACCCGCTCATGGCGTCGCTGCTCACCACGCTCTACGACCGGCAGGTCGGCATGTACCAGGTCGTACTCGAGCAGGGCGCGGCCCGAGGCCATTTCGCCCTCGCGCAGCCCTCGCTCGTGATCGCCCGCAACCTGGTCGCGCTCGAAGACGCCTACGGCTACCGCATCATCGCCAAGCACCCGACGCTCGACCACGCCGCGGCGCGCGAGCTGCTGCTCGCGTACGCACGACTCGCGACGGGTCACGCGCTCACGTCCTGAGGCGCCGGCGCCTCGGGCGCGGCGGGCGGCACCTGCGCGGCGTCGGATGCCTCGGCGTCCGAGCCGGCCTCGCGGGCGACCGCCGTCGCGCGCCCGAACCGCACACCGACGCGTGCGCCGCGCTCGAGCCGGGTCGCCCCGTGCACCGTCGCGAGGAGCGGTTCGGCGTGCCCGGGCACCTCGACCGAGATGGTCGTGGCCCCGCCGAGGAAGTAGGTGTCGACGACCGTTCCGGACAGGCCGGTCGCGGCATCCGTCGTCAGCTCGACGTCTTCGGGGCGCACGACCGCCGTCGCCGGCGCACCGGCCACCAGCGCGTGCGAGGCGACGACGGCGCCGAAGCCGTCGACCGCGACGCCGTCGGCGGTGGCCGTGCCGTCGAGCAGGTTCGCCGTGCCGATGAACGACGCGACGAAGCGCGAGGCGGGGTGCGCGTAGAGCTCCTGCGGCGAGGCGAGCTGCTCGAGGCGCCCGTCGCGAAGCACGGCGATGCGGTCGGCCATCGACATGGCCTCCTCCTGGTCGTGCGTGACGACGACGAACGTGAGGCCGACCTCGTGCTGCAGGCGCTTCAGCTCGAGCTGCATCGAGGCGCGCACCTGGCGGTCGAGCGCCGAGAGCGGTTCGTCGAGCAGCAGCAGCTTCGGCCGCTTCACGATCGCCCGGGCGAGCGCGACGCGCTGGCGCTGGCCGCCCGAGAGCTGCGTGGGCCGGCGCTTGGCGAGCGGGCCGAGCCCGACGACGTCCATCACGTCGGCGACGCGCGAGCGCACTTCGGCCGCGCCGACGCCATCGGCCTCGAGGCCGTAGGCGACGTTCTTCTCCACGCTCATGTGCGGGAAGAGCGCGTAGCTCTGGAACATCATGTTGACGGGCCGCTTGTGGGCGGGCAGGCGCAGCAGGTCTTCGCCGTCGACCTCGATGCGACCCTCGGCCGGCGTCTCGAATCCGGCGATCGAGCGCAGCAGGGTGGTCTTGCCGCAGCCCGACGGGCCGAGCAGCGCGAAGAACTCGTTGTGGGCGATGTCGAGCGAGACGCCGTGCAGTGCGACGGTGTCGCCGTACACGGCGCGAACGCCGTCGACGCGGAGCAGGGGGGCGGAGCTCATCGTGTGCTTCCTGTCAGTCGGGTCAGTCGTTGCGCCGCGATCACCGTCACGACGCTCACGAGGAGGAGGATGGTGGCGAGGGCGTTGACCTCGGGGGTCACGCCGAACCGCACCATCGAGTAGATGACGATCGGCAGGGTGGGCTGCGTGGGCGCGGTCGTGAAGAACGCGATCACGAACTCGTCGATCGAGAGGGTGAAGGCGAGCAGCGCGCCAGCGACGATGCCGGGCGCGAGCTGCGGCAGGGTCACCCGCATGAAGGTGCGCAGGGCCCCGGCGCCGAGGTCGCGCGATGCCTCTTCGAGGCTCGGGTCCAGGTTCGCCATGCGGGCGAGCACGATGGCCGTCACGAACGCCGTCGCGAAGACGCCGTGCGCGAGGATCACCGAGTGCAGCCCGAGGGTGATGCTCGCGAGCGAGAACAACGTGAGCAGTCCGATGCCGAGCAGCAGGTCGGGCAGGATCGCCGGGGCGATCGCGAACGCGCGGATGAGCCCGCCCCGCGTGTAGTGCTGGATGCCGTAGGCGAGCAGCGTGCCGAGCACGGTCGCGATCGCGGTGGCGCCCGTCGCGACGATGAGCGTGTTGCCGAGGCCCTGCATGATCTTCTCGTCGGCGAAGAGCTCGGGGTACCAGCGCAGCGAGAAGCCCTTCCAGACGAAGAGGTTCTCGGAGGCGTTGAAGCTCATGATCACGACGATGAGGATCGGCAGGTACAGGAACACGTACCCGAGCCAGAGCGGCACGAGGATGCCGCGGGGCTTTCGCACCGCGCGAGGGCGGGCCGTCGGCTCGAGCTCTCGCATCGCCGTGGTCGTCGGCGCAGTCGTGTCAACCACGGCGCGGTCCTTCCGTGAGGCGGCGGGACACCGCGGTCTGCACGACGATGACGATGACGAGCAGAATCGTGAGGAGGAGCGCCAGCGTCGCGCCGAACGGCCAGTCGCGGGCCTCGAAGAACTGGTCGCGCACGAGGTTGCCGACCATGATCGTCTTGCCGCCGCCGATGAGCTCGGGGATCACGAAGTTCGACATCGCGGGCACGAAGACGAAGATGCAGCCGGTGAGCGCGCCCGGGATCGAGAGCGGCAGGGTGACCGTGCGGAACGCGCGCCAGGGCGTGGCGCCGAGGTTCGTGGCCGCCTCGCGGAGCGAGGGGTCGAGCTGCTGCAGCGAGGCGTAGAGCGGCAGCACCATGAGCGGCAGGTACATGTACAGGAGCCCGACGACGATCGCCTGCGGGGTGTACAGCATGCTGATCGGGGCATCCGTGATGCCGAGCCCCTGCAGCCACTGGTTGACCCAGCCGGCGTTGTTCAGCAGCAGGATCCAGGCGTAGGTGCGGATCAGGAAGTTCGTCCAGAACGGGAGCACCACCGCGATGAGCGCGACCGTGCGCCACTTCGGCGAGAGTCCCGCGATCGCGTACGCCATGGGGTAGCCGATGAGGAGCGCGAGCAGCGTCACGATGCCGGCGAGCACGATCGACTGCAGGATGACGCCGACGTAGAGCGGTTCGAGGAGCTTCGCCCAGTTGTCGAAGGTGAACTCGAACACGATGCCGCCGAAGCGCCCGCGCTTGAAGAAGGTGTAGAACGCGAGGAGGCCGACGGGCAGCGCCATGAACAGGATCAGGTAGATCATGCCCGGCGCGAGGAACGGAACGGGGGCGAGCCCCCGCCGCACCGTGCGTGCGGCGGGGGCTGCCGGGTGGTTCGTCGAGGTCACGGCGCTAGTTCGTGGCGAGCACTTCGGCGTTCAGGTCGACGTACTTCAGCGTGTCCTCACCGAGGTCGACGATCGCCTCCTGCTCCATGAGCTCGTCGACGGTGATGCCGAGCGTCGGGTACGACTCGATGAGCGCGGGGTCGAGGGCCTCCATGGCCGCCTTGTTGGGCACCTTGTAGAGGATGTTCTCGGCCACCCAGGTCTGCACCTCGGGGTCGAGGATGTAGTTCAGGAAGGCCATCGCGGCCTCCTTGTTCTTCGACGACTCGAGCACCGTCATGGTGTCGACCCAGAGGTCCGAGCCCTCTTCGGGCACGACGAACTTGATCGACGGGTCTTCGGCGATGCCATAGTTGCACCAGCCGTCCCATGCCTGCACCATCGCGGCCTCGCCAGAGACGAGCTTCGAGTAGAAGGTCGTGTCGTCGTAGGCGAGGAGGGTGGACTTGGTCTTCAGCAGCTGCTCCTTGGCCGCGGCGAGCTCGTCGTCGTCGGTCGTGTTGATGGAGTTGCCGGCGGCCTTGAGCGCGGGCTCGGCGAGCCAGCGGTCGGTCGAGAGCATCGTGGTCTTGCCGACGAGCTCGGGCTTCGGGTTCAGCAGGTCGTTCCACGACGTGGGGTCGTAGCCCGTGAGGTCGGGGCGGTAGCAGAGGCCCGTCGTGCCCCACGCGTAGGGCTCCGAGTAGACGTTGCCCGGGTCGTAGGCCAGCTCGAGGGCCTCGGGGTAGAGGTTCTCCTCGTTCGGGATGAGCCCCTTGTCGAGCTCGGCCAGCAGGCCCTGCTCGCCGAGCGCCTGCGCGTACTGCCCCGAGACGAAGGCGACGTCGATGCCGGAGTCGGCGCTCGCGGTGAGCTTGGCCACGATGTCCTCGTTCGTGGTGTGGTTGACGATCGTGGTCTTCACACCCGTCTCGGCCTCGAACTTCTCGGCGAGGTCCTCGGGCGAGTAGTCGGCCCAGATCGAGACCGTGAGCGTCTGCTCGCTGAGGTCGGCGTTGGGATCGAGTGTCTCGACGGCGTCACCGCCGCCGGAGGAGCAGGATGAGACGGCGAAGGCGAGGGCGATCGTGCCGGCCGCGGCCGCCACGATACGTCGCGTCGTGGTCATGTGGTACCTCCAGGGGCAGTCGGGAAAGGTTGAGCGATTGTTGCACCACGAATCAAGAAACCGCAATGGTTCAGTGAACAGGCTGGTATGACGGTTGCCGAATAGTTACAATCCGAATTCAATGAACTCGATACTGCAGGGCGAACGCATCGTCGTCGGCGACCATGCGCTCCTCGTCGACGCCGACGGCCGGGTGCTCGCCGGCGACCAGCGGCCGACGGCCGGTGACGGCATCGCGCGGGCGATCTCGCGACTCGTCGACGACGGCGTCGCGACGGATGCCCCCGAGCGCGCCATCACCGTCGACCAGACCAACACCTCGGTGATCGTCGATGAACGGCTCATCGTCAAGCTCGTCGGCCGCTGGAGCGCCGCGGACCGCGCCGCCGCGTTGCTCGAGCAGCTCGCCGCCGCCGGGTCCGACGACGTCGACCGCTTCGTCGGGCGCGTCGAGTGGCGCCATCCCACGCTCGGCACCTCGACGCTCGCGGTCGTGACCGAGTACCTGCCCGGCGCGGTCGACGGCTGGACCTGGGCCGTCGACGACGTCGTCGCCGCACTGAGCGCCGGGCCCGAGCCCGAGTGGCCGGCACTCCTCGGCGAGCGCATCGCCCGCATCCACGGCGTGCTCGGCGCTGACGCCGTGCGCTCCGAGGCCGAGGCCCCGGCAGCCAGGGCCGATCGTGCGTCCACCGCGCTGCGATCGGCGCTGCGCCTCGCCGGCGGCGACGCCGGGGCGCGCCTGCGCAACCGCCACGAGTCGCTCGCCCGCGACATCCGCTCGCTCGGCACGACCGGCCCCGGCGTCGAGTTCCCGATCCACGGCGACCTGCACGTCGGGCAGGTGCTGCGCTCCCCCGGCGCCGACGCCGACGCCCCCCGCTACACGGTCATCGACTTCGACGGCGACCCGCAGCTGGCCGCCGAAGAGCGCGAGGCGCCGGATGCCGCGGCGCGCGACATCGCGCACATGCTCGTCTCGTTCGACCTCGTCGCGGCCGTCGCCCAGAAGCGACTGCAGCGCGCCGACGCTCGCACCTTCGCGTGGGCCGACCGCGCGCGCCGCGACTTCCTCGACGCCTACCGCACGCACGTGCCGAACGGCGAGCTGCTCGACGAGGCGCTGCTGCCCGGCTTCGAGGCCGAGCAGCTCGTCGCCGAGCTGCGCTACGCCGACCGCTTCCTGCCCGCCTGGATCTACGCGCCCGATGCCGCGATCACGCACCGCCACCCGTCGACGAACGAACATCCGGAGGAACCGTGGACACCGCCGCTTTCCGAGCAGATCTCGAGCTGATCCCCGAGACGCTCGACGCACTGGCCGACGCCCTCGACGCGGGCTTGCCCGGCCTCGAACGGCTCCCCGTGCTCGGTGCCTCGCGCGTGCTCGTGCTCGGCATGGGCTCGAGCCGCTACGCCGCCGACGTCGTGGCGCGCCGCTACCGTGCGATCGGCGCGACCGTCGTCGTCGAACTCGCGAGCGCCGAGCTGCTGCCGCCGGCGGCGCCCGATCTCGCGGTCGTCGCGGTCTCGGCGACCGGGGGCAGCGCCGAGGTGCTGCGAGCCGTTGCGCGCTATCGCGGCACCGGCCGCCTCGTGGCGGTCACGAACCGGCCGGAGTCCGAGCTCGGCCGGCTCGCCGACGTGGTCGTGCCGCTCCTCGCGGGCGTCGAGGCGTCCGGCGTCGCCTGCCGCACGTTCCGCGCGACGTTCCCGGTGCTCGACGCGGTGCTCGAGGCCCTGCTCGGCACCGCGCCGGCCGCTCGATTCGACGCGGCATCCGTGCGCGACGCCGCCGCCGCGACCCGCGAGCTGTTCGCAACCGCGACCGGCTGGCTGCCTCCCCTCGCCGAGCTGCTCGCCGCGCCGATGGGCACCTGGGCGCTCGCCCCGGCCGAGCGCGCCTCGAGCGCGCAGCAGTCCGCGCTCATGCTGCGCGAGGTGCCCCGCCGCGCCGCCTACGCCTCGGAGACGGGCGACTGGTCGCACGTCGACGTGTACCTCACCAAGACGCAGGACTACCGGTCGCTCGTGTTCGCCGGCTCGGTGTGGGACGCCCAGGCGCTCGATTGGATGGAGCAGCGCGGCTCCCGCTTCGCCTCCATCGGTCGCGACCTGCCGGGAGCCGAACTCACGATCCGCTTCCCCGGCGACGAGCGCGACGAGGTCGCCGCACTCACCGAGGTGCTCGTGGGCGAACTCGTCGCCGATCGGTGGCTTCGGGCCTGAGGCGCCGCCACTGGAACTCGTTGGGCCGCCTCCGCCGGGTCACGTCGCGACGGAGGCACGCGCGCCGCGCGGCAGCCCGTCCTCGTTCGGCCGCCACCAGAGCCAGAGCTCGCCGGCGACGACATGCATCGTGAGCCCGAGCCAGAACGCCGGGGCGAAGCTCTCCTCCAGCGAGAGGATCTGGAAGCCCGCGAAGATGCCGACCCACACGCGGATCATGCCGACGCCGAGTCCGACGGCGAACGCGCGGATCATCCAGCGCCGGTGCATCCGCACGTCGCCCCCGCGGATCGCCCGGAACGCGAGCACGAGTGCGACGAGGAACCAGCTGCCGAAGACGGCCGCGGCGAGCGACTGCCAGGCGCCGCCGTAGGAGAAGGGCACTCCGAACGCGAGGGCGAACACGCCGCTCACGAGTCCGAGCGAGAGCAGCACCCGTCCGAAGCGGCGGTGGAACCTGAAGTGCCGCTCCCGGAATCGCCGCCAGAGCTGCAGGGGCGCGCCCACGAGGTAGAGCACGCCGGGCACGATATGCAGGTAGGCGAGCCACGGGTTGGCGACATAGCGCAGTTCGAAGGTGTCGCCTTCGGCGTCGGTGCCGGTCAGGATCAGCGGCCCGTCGGTTCCGAACCGGATGCCCGCGAAGACGAGCACGATCGCGATGAGCAGGAAGACGACCGACCACATCGAGACCGCCACCGCACGCGACATCCGGTCGCACCCCCTTGCCGGCTCGCCCTCCGCCGGCGCTCACGCTACTCCCCGATCACGCGTGCGCCCAGACCGAGATGAGCATCACTCACCGACGGTGGCGGCGTGCGTAGGTTCGAGCGTTGCGGCTCGAGAGCGCGAGCAGCACGAGGATGTCGAGCGCGAGCGTGATGAGCGTCGTGCGCAGCGTGATCTCGGCATCGGCCCCGAAGTAGTCGAACGCCGACCCCGTGATGCTGATCGTCGCGAAGATCATCACGGTGATGCGAGCCCAGTTGCTGCCGCGGAAGATCAGCAGTGCGAACACGAGCTCGATCGCGAGCACGAGCCCCCCGAGGCAGAGCACGACGACGAGCGCGAGGTTCGACCCGGCCTCTGCCGCATCGTCGGAGTCGAGCGGGATCCCGAGGTCCTCGACGAGCGTCTTGCGCCAGAGGAGCCCGAGCGAGATGAGCCAGACGACGCCGGCGATCACCCTGAGCACCACGAGCACGGCGCCGAACGTCGTCGCGACCGGGCGTCGCATCGCAGGCGGGTCGGGTTGGCGGCTCACGAGCGCCGCGGGCGACTCGAACGCCGGCCGCTTCTCGACGCTCATCGGGTGACCTCCGTCCCGCTCGGCACCGTGCCGCTCGGCACCGCGCCGACCTCGACCACCGGGAGATCGCCGTCGGTGCTGATGGTGTCGCCGCCGCCGTTCCTCGAGTGGTAGCCCGTCGAGAAGTCGGCGAGCATCTCGACCCGCGCCTCGGGGTTCGCGCCGAGCACGGTGTCGACGATGTGGTCGCGCTCGATGTCGATGTCGGCGTCGATCTTGTGCGTGATCTGCAGGGTGAAGAGCGAGAAGCCGACGGCCCGATCGAAGGTGCCCGCCGCGAGCCAGTCGACGCGGCGGCCTCCGGGCAGCAGCCAGTCGTCGGGAGTGCGCCAGAACCGCACATGGTGCCGGCGCGCCGGGTTGCCGGCCACCTCCTGCTGGTAGGCGAAGTCCTGCTGCCTGCCGAAGAGGAACAGCGGGCTGACCGGTGCTTCGTCGTAGCTGCGACGGGTGATCGTCGAGGAGACGATGCGCCAGCTCGACGCCCCGGTGACGTCGTCGGCGCGGGTCCAGCCGGCCCGGCGCATCGCGGCGTGGAGCGCCGCCTCGTCGCCGTCGAAGGCGAGGTTCACGGGGTCGCCGAGCAGGCCGTCGCTCGTGCGCGCCCGTCCGATGAAGTAGTCGGGCACGTAGATCGTCGTGAGGATCCGGTGCAGCCGCGGCAGCACGAGATAGGCGAGCACCAGCCAGAAGGCCACGAAGAAGAGGATGCCGAACCATCCGAACTCGAACGACTCGGTGAGCACGAGCCACGCGAGCCAGACCGCCGCGATGCCCGCGTACACGAAGAAGAAGCCGTCGAGCAGCGCGTTGAACGAGACCCTGCGTCGGCGCACGACCGGGGGCGGCCCTCCGTCGACCTGCCCTCCGTCGATCGGGTCACCGGATGCCTCGGCCCCCACCTCGCCCATGCCTGCATGCTATCCGCGCCGGGCGCCCCGACTGGCTATCCTCGCTCCATGGCCTACGACGTCGTGCGAATCCGGTCCGAGTTCCCCTCGCTCGAGAGCGGGTGGGCGCAGTTCGACGGCCCCGGCGGCACGCAGACGCCGCGGTCGGTCGGCGAGGCCGTGGCATCCGTGCTCACCGGCCCGCTCTCGAACCGCGGCACGACCGGGGTCTCCGAAGAGCGCGCCGAGGCTGCGGTGCACGGATTCCGGCTCGCGATGGCCGATCTCGTCAACGGGCACCCGCGCGGCATCGTGCAGGGGCGCAGTGCCACACAGCTCACCTACGACTTCTCGCGGCATCTCTCGAAGCAGTGGGCAGCCGGCGACGAGGTCGTCGTCACCCGGCTCGACCACGACTCGAACGTGCGCCCGTGGGTGCAGGCCGCCGAGCGCGTCGGCGCCGTCGTGCGCTGGGCCGACTTCGACCCGGCCACCGGCGAGTTGCCGGTCGAGGCCGTCACCGCGATGCTCTCCGAACGCACCCGGCTCGTCGCCGTCACCGCGGCGTCGAACCTCATCGGCACGATGCCCGACATCGCCGCGATCACCGCGGCCGCGCACGCGGTCGGCGCGCTCGTCTCCGTCGACGGCGTGCACTACGCGGCGCACGAACTGCCCGACGTCGCGGCCCTCGGCGCCGACTTCTTCACCTGCTCGCCGTACAAGTTCCTCGGTCCGCACTTCGGGGTGCTCGCGGCGGCCCCCGAGCTGCTCGAGTCCATCGCGCCCGACAAGCTGGCGCCGTCGACGAACGTCGTGCCCGAGCGGTTCGAGTTCGGCACGCTGCCCTACGAGCTGCTCGCGGGCGGCACGGCGGCGGTCGACGCGCTGGCCGGTCTCGCCGACCTGCCCGAAGCGGATGCCGCGGGCTCGCGCCGTGCGCGGCTCGTCGCGTCGTACGCGGCGCTGCACGAGCACGAGGAGGAGCTGCGCACCCGCATCGAGGCCGGGCTCGCCGAGCTGCCCGGGGTCACCGTGTGGTCGCGCGCACCGCGCCGCACGCCCACGCTGCTCATGACGTTCGACGGCCACGAGGCATCCGAGGTCACGAAGCGGCTGGCCGAGGGCCGGGTGCTCGCACCGAGCAGCAACTTCTACGCGCTCGAGGCCTCGAGGCGCCTCGGACTCGGCGATGCCGGCGGGCTTCGGGTCGGGCTCGCGCCGTACAACGACGCGAACGACGTCGAACGACTGCTCGACGGCCTCGCCGCGGCGCTCGTCTGAATCGGCGGGATCCGGACGTCACCCGGCCGATCGGCGCCCGCCGCCGATCCGTCGCCATACGCTGGCATCATGACCCTCGCCGACACCGCCGCCGAACTCCGCCGCCTGCACACCGACCCCGAACTGCTCCAGGTGGTGAACGTCTGGGATGTCGTGAGCGCCACCGCGGTCGCCGCCCTGCCGCAGACCCGCGCGATCGCCACCGCGAGCCATTCGATCGCCGCCACGTTCGGCTACCCCGACGGCGAGCAGATCCCCGTCGAGCTCATGCTCGACATGTGCGGGCGCATCGCACGCGCCGTCGACGTGCCGGTGAGCGCCGACCTCGAGGCCGGATACGGCGATGCCGGCGAGACGATCCGCCGCGCCATCGGCGAGGGCATCGCCGGTGCGAACCTCGAGGACCAGCTGAAGCCGCTCGCCGACTCGGTCGCCGCGGTCGCCGCAGCGGTGGCCGCCGGCGACGCCGAGGGCGTGCCGTTCGCCCTGAACGCGCGCACCGACGCATTCCTCCGCGGGCGCGAGCGTCCGCTCGACGTCAACATCGCCGATGCGATCGAGCGCGGCCGCGCCTACCTCGACGCCGGCGCGACGAGCGTGTTCGTGCCCGGCGACTTCGGCGACGACGTCGTCGAGCAGCTCGTCGCCGGCATCGGCCACCGCCGGGTGAGCGTCATCGGCCTGCCCTCCGTGCCGCCTCCTGCACGGCTCGAAGAGCTCGGCGTCGCACGTGTCTCCTACGGTCCGTACACGCAGCGCATCGCGCTCGGCGCCCTGCAGGACGCCGCCGTCGTGCTGTACGCGGGCGGCGTGCCCCCGCACGGCATCCGCCCGCTGAACTGAGTGCTCGCGTGTCGGGCCGACCTTGGTCTGCCCGACACGCGATTCCGCGAATCCCCCGCGTGACGGATGCATCCGGCCCCGCTTGCTCGCTAGGGTGAGCGTGAGGCGGCCTGGCTGCCCGGGTCGTGCGGGGGTGCGGCCTGCGCGACCGAGCTCGCCCCCACTGTGAGGAGAGCGCATGGCGAGCGGCATCCCCATCGAGATCTCGGGGCTCAGAAAGCACTTCGGCCCCGTGACCGCGGTCGACGACCTGAGTTTCACGGTGCAACCGGGCAAGGTCACCGGATTCCTCGGCCCGAACGGGGCCGGCAAGACCACGACGCTGCGGGTGCTGCTCGGGCTCGAGCACGCGAGCGCCGGCACCGCGACCTTCGGCGGCACGCCCTATTCGGCGCTGCCGCGACCGCTGGAGACCGTGGGCGCGGCACTCGACGCGAACTTCCACCCGGGGCGCACGGCCCGCAACCATCTCAAGGTCTACGCGACCGCCGCGGGCCTGTCGTCGGCCCGGGTGCCCGCCGTGCTCGAGCAGGTGGGCATGTCGGAGTACGCCGACCGCCGCGTCGGCGGCTACTCGCTCGGCATGCGCCAGCGGCTCGCCCTGGCCTACACGCTGCTCGGCGACCCCGGCGTCTTCGTGCTCGACGAGCCGATCAACGGACTCGACCCCGAGGGCATCAAGTGGATCCGCGGGTTCCTGCAGAACCTCGCCCGCGAGGGTCGCACCGTGCTCGTCTCCTCGCACCTGCTCAGCGAGGTGCAGCAGAGCGTCGACGAGGTGGTCATCATCGCGAAGGGCCGGCTCATGAAGACCGGCACCCTCGCGAGCCTCGAACTCGACTCGGCGCCGCGCACGATCGCCGACTCCCCTGATCGCGAAGCCCTCGCGGCCGCGCTCGACGCCGCCGGCCTCCAGTACACCGAGGGGCGCAACGGGTTCATCGTCGACGAACCCGACCCCGCCAGGGTCGGCCACGCCGCCTTCGTCGGCGGCGTCGAGCTCGCCGCCCTCCATCGCCTGAGATCGGGGCTCGAGGAGTCGTTCCTCTCGCTGGTCGGCGGAGGTGACGAGTCGTGAACCTCGTGCGCGCCATCGGCTCCGAGTTCCAGAAGGTCTTCACGACGCGCATGTGGTGGCTCCTCGCGATCCTCCTCGCCGCCTACGTGGCGTTCATGGCGGGCGGCTTGGGCGCCTTCCTCGGCTGGGCGACCGAGAATCCGGATGCCGCGGCATCCGCCGGCGGCAACACCACCGTGCCGCCCGGCACCGAGCTCGCACCGCTCATCTACAGCTTCGCGTCGTCGGTGGGCTACGTGTTCCCGGTGCTGCTCGGCGCTCTCGCCGTGACCGGCGAGTTCCGGCACAAGACCCTCACGCCGACCTTCCTCGCCGAACCGCACCGCACGGTCGTGCTGAGCGCCAAGTTCATCTCGCAGCTCGTGGTCGGCGCGGGCCTCGGCGTCATCGCGTTCGCCGTCTCGGTCGGCGCCGGCGCGGCGGCCCTCGCCGGCTTCGGCCTCGACACCGGGCTCGACTCGAGCGACACGTGGGCGCTCATCGGCCGCGGCGTGCTCGCCATGGCACTCTGGGGCGCGATCGGCGTCGGCCTCGGCGTGCTCGTCGTCAACCAGGTCGCCGCGATCGTCATCGTGATCGCCTTCACCCAGTTCGTCGAACCGATCCTGCGGGTCGTGGCCTCGCTCAGCGACGTCACCGCCTCGATCGGCCGGTTCCTGCCGGGCGCCGCGAGCGACGCGCTCGTCGGGGCATCCTTCTACAACATCGCCTCACTCGGGTCGACCGACACCCTCGAATGGTGGCAGGGCGGGCTCGTGCTGCTCGGCATCGCGGTCGTGGCGACGGTGATCGGCGGGGCGACGACCTGGCGACGGGACGTGTCGTAGGAGTGGAGCTCGCCGAGCTGCGACGCATCCGCCTGCAGGTGCAGGGGCTGCGCGAGGTGCGCGCCACCTCGGCTGCCGGCGTCGTGCGCGACTTCGTCGCGGTGCAGTCGCAGGAATTCATTCCCGCGCAATGGGGTCTCGCGATGCGGGTGCCGGCCGAACGCCGCCCCGATCTCGCGGGGGTCACCGCGGCGCTCGACCGCGGCGAGATCCTGCGCACGCACGTGCTGCGCCCGACGTGGCACTTCGTCGACCCTGCGGATGCCCGGTGGCTGATGGAACTCTCGGCAGAGCGGGTGCACCGGGCGAACGCGACCTACTACCGCCGCACGGGCGTCGACGGCGAGGCCGGAGCGCGCGCACTCGACGTCGTCGCCGCGTCGCTCGCGGGCGGCCACCGCACGCGGGCCGAGCTCGCCGCGGCGCTCGACGCCGCGGGGCAGCCGTCGACCGGGCTGGGCTTCACCTACGTGCTCATGCTCGCCGAGCTCGAACGGGTCGCGATCAGCGGGGCGAACGTCGGCAAGCAGCGCACCTACGCGGCATTCGACGAGCGCGTGCCCGCGTCGGCCCCGAAATCGCGCGAGGCGGCGCTCGTCGAACTGGCCGCGCGATTCATCCGCTCGCGTGGGCCGGTGACCGACCGTGACTTCGCGGCATGGTCGGGGTTCACGCTCGGCGACACGCGGCAGGCGTTCGCGGCGGTCGTCGACGGTGACGGCGCCGGTGGCGGCGGCCCGGTCGAGACCCTCGAGATCGACGGCGCGACGTACTGGCACGACACCGAGGTGACGGCGAGCGCGATGGATGCTCCCACCCCTCCGGCCGGCGTCGTCGACCTGCTGCAGGCCTTCGACGAATACATCATGGGCTACGCCGCGCCCCGCTCGTTCCTGCAGCCGCCCGGGCGCAGCGACCCCGTGCACCCCGAGTTCCCGATGCACGCGCTCATGGCCGACGGCGTGATGGGCGGCCGCTGGGCGCCCGTCACCTCGGGGCGCAGGGCGGTCGTCAGGCTCGTGCCGTGGCGCGCGCTCTCTGCCCGCGAGGAACGCGGGCTCGAGGCATCCGTCGCCGAGGTCGAGCGGTTCCTCGGCGCGCCCGTGACCGTCGAGCGCGAACCGGCGGCCGACTGACCCGGGGCGCGCCGCCCGGGGTCGCGATCGGGGTCACGACCCGGCGGCGCGACGGTGCCATTCGACCTCCGCCATGTTCGCGTCGGCCCAGTCCTTCATGTGGTGCACGATCGCCATCAGGCTCGCGCCGAGGGCGGTGAGCGAGTACTCGACGTGGGCCGGGTAGACCTGCTTCACCTCTCGGGTGACGAGCCCGTCGCGTTCGAGCAGGCGCAGCGTCTCGGTGAGCATCTTCTGGCTGGCGCCCGCGACCCGGGCGCGCAGCTGCGAGTGCCGCTGAGGTCCCTCCTCGAGCGGCAGGAGCACGAGCGTCGTCCATTTCGAGCCGAGGATGTCGAGCACCTGGCGCGAGGGGCATTCGGCGAGGTACGACGCGTAGGCGTCCTTCGCGGCGGCACGTTGCTGGTCGGCGGTCAGGGTCACTGGGGCTCCAAGCTCTCGGTCGGCGACGGGCGGATGGGCACCTCCGGTATCCCACGGCACTTAGAAGTGCCTGCTGGTGCCGGATTCCGGGCGATGTGACGATCGAAACCGCCACGGGGCGCCATCCATTCCCGGATCCCGCGCCGAACACCAGTGAAGGAACCCTGATGACCCACCTCCTGCACGTCAACGCCTCCGCCAGGGGCGACGCCAGCCGCTCGCTCGAGCTGGCGACCCGCTTCATCGGCGAGCTCGAGACGATCGACGACGGGCTGACCGTCGAACGCCTCGACGTCTTCGACGGCTCGCTGCCCGAATTCGGCACGGTCGCGGCCGGCGCGAAGATGGCCACGTTCGCCGGCCAGGGCCGCACCGCCGAAGAGGAGCGGGCCTGGGCCGAGGCGCGCGCCGTGTTCGACCGCTTCGCCGCCGCCGACGCCTATGTGTTCAACGTGCCCTTCTGGAACGCCGGAGTGCCGTATCCCCTGAAGCAGCTCGTCGACGTCATCACCCAGCCGGGCTGGGCCTTCGCGTTCTCGCCGGAGTCCGGGTACCGCGGGCTGCTCGAGGGCAAGCGGGCCTTCGTCGTCTACACGAGCGGCGTGTACGCCGAGGGGCTGCCGCCGTCGTTCGGCGCCGACTTCACGACCACGTTCTTCCGCGACTGGTTGGGCTTCGTCGGCATCACCGACGTCGAGGAGGTGCACTTCGCACCGACGGTCGTGGGCGTCGATGTCGACGGCGCTCACCGGGCGGCGCTCGACGCGACACTCGCGGCGGCGCGCCGCTTCACGACGGCGGAGCGGTTCGCGGCGTGAGCTGACGGCGCCCGAGGGCTTGCCCCGCTACGATCGCGGCATGGCCGTCATCGGAACCGTGTTCGTCGCCCTCGCCGCGCTGCTGCACGGCTACATCTTCCTCATGGAGAGCGTCTGGTGGACCCGGCCCTCGACCTGGAAGCGCTTCGGCGTCGCCGACCAGGCCGCGGCCGACATCACGAAGCCCATGGCCTACAACCAGGGCTTCTACAACCTCTTCCTGGGCCTCGGCGCCGCGATCGGCCTCGTGCTCTACTGGGCCGGCGCGATGCCGGTCGGCAAGACGCTCGTGCTGTTCGCGACGGCGTGCATGTTCCTCGCGGCCGCGGTGCTCACGACGACCGGGCGCGGGTACCTGAAGCCCGCGCTCGTGCAGGGCACGCTGCCGCTCATCGGCTTCGTGCTCTTCGCCTTCGCCTGAGCAGAGGACCGAGCGAGCCGTTGCCGCGGTGCTCGCCGGGCGTGAGCGGTCAGTCGCCCTCGACGATGTCAGGCGTCGCCGTGAGCTTCAACCGGTCGATGAGCTCTGCGGCGTGATTCGTGCTCAGGATGATGCGGGTGAACTCGCCCGCGGCGAGCTCGAGCACGACCGCCTGACGCTTGCCCTTGACGATGACGAAGTCGCTGCCGCCGTGGTACTTCCACACGCCGACGGCGACGACGAGCGGCACCTCGGTGCCGCGACGACGGATGCCGCGGATCCAGATCCACGGGTCGTCGGTGATGGTGGCCGAACGGATGTCGTCGCGCTGCACCACGAGGTCGGCGCTGCGGAGCGCGAGCGACTTCTCGGCCGGGGTGAGGTGAACCTCGATCCGGTCGGTGTGCACGCGCAGTTTCGCCATGCCTCCATCCTGCCCGAGTCGCGCGCCGGGTGCCCAGTCGACGCCCCACAAAGCCATAACGGTTTGCTCGGACACTCGGTGGGGCGAGCCTGTCGAAACCTCTCCCGGGCGGTTTCGACAGGCTCAACCCGCAAGAGGGGTTACCGCGGCCGAGCGGATGCCGCGGCGCGCGCCGCTGCCGGAAGGGCCTCGAACACCCGGGCGATCGCGGCGTCGTCGTGGGCCGCGGTGACGAACCACGCCTCGAACACGCTCGGCGGCAGCGAGACGCCGGCGTCGAGCATCGCGTGGAAGAACGGGGCGTAGCGCCACGACTCCTGGCGCTGCACGGTCGCGTAGTCGCGCACGGGTGCGGCCGCGGCCTCCTCGCCGAACACGAAGCTGAAGAGGTTGCCCGCGTGCTGCACGCGGTGCGCGACCCCCTCGGCGTCGAGGGCGGCGGAGACCGCGTCGCCGATGGCCTCGGCGGTGGCGTCGAGCGTGCGGTACACCGAGGCATCCGCCGCCCTGAGGGTGGCGACGCCGGCGGCGACCGCGACGGGGTTGCCCGAGAGCGTGCCGGCCTGGTAGACGGGGCCGAGCGGCGCGAGCTGCTCCATGATCTCGGCGCGACCGCCGAGCGCGGCGACCGGCATGCCGCCGCCGATGACCTTGCCGAAGGTCATGAGGTCGGGCGTGTACGCCGTGTCGGTGCCGTCCTCGAGGCCCCACCAGCCGGCGGCGGAGACGCGGAAGCCCGTGAGCACCTCGTCGGAGATGACGAGGGCGCCGTGCGCGTGGGCGAGCTCGACGACGGCGCGGTTGAATCCGGCCACCGGGGGCACCACGCCCATGTTGGCCGCAGCCGCCTCGGTGATGACCGCAGCGATGCGGTCGCCGTGCTCGGCGAACACCGCGGCGAGCGCGTCGAGGTCGTTGTAGGGCACCACGAGGGTGAGCGCTGCGATGTCGGCCGGCACGCCCGCCGAACCCGGCAGCGCGAAGGTCGCGAGGCCCGAACCGGCCTCGGCGAGGAGGCCGTCGGAGTGGCCGTGGTAGTGCCCGGCGAACTTCACGAGCAGGTCGCGCCCCGTGAACCCGCGGGCGAGCCGGATCGCGCTCATCGTCGCCTCGGTGCCCGTGGAGACGAGGCGCAGCTTCTCGACCGGGCCGACGCGCGCCTCGACGAGCTCGGCGAGCTCGGTCTCGGCCGGGGTCGACGCACCGAACGAGAGGCCGCGCGCCGCGGCATCCGTCACCGCCTCGATGACCCGCGGATCGGCGTGACCCAGGATCGCGGGGCCCCAGCCGGCAACGAGGTCGACGTACTCGCGGCCCTCGGCATCGGTGACGTACGGGCCGCGGGCGCTCACGAGGAAGCGCGGCGTGCCGCCGACCGAGCGGAACGCGCGCACGGGCGAGTTCACTCCGCCCGGGATCGCGGCCTGCGCGCGGGCGAAGAGCTCGTCGTTCGTGGGGGCGGCGCCGCCCTGAGCCTGTCGAAGGGTCATGCCGCGTCTCCGTTCCGGATCCACTCGGCCAGTTCGACGGCCCAGTACGTGAGCACGGCGTCGGCGCCCGCCCGGCGGATGCCGCGCACCGACTCGACGACGGCGCGCTTGCGGTCGATCCAGCCGTGCGCGGCGGCGGCCTCGATCATCGAGTACTCCCCCGACACCTGATAGGCCCAGACCGGCACCTCGGATGCCGCGGCGACGTCGGCGAGCACGTCGAGGTAGCTGCCCGCGGGCTTCACCATGACGACGTCGGCGCCCTCGTCGATGTCGATCATCGCCTCACGGAGCCCCTCGCGGCGGTTGCCGGGGTCGAGCTGGTACGAGCGGCGGTCGCCCTCGAGGGTCGACTCGACGGCGTCACGGAACGGACCGTAGAAGGCGCTCGCGTACTTCGCGGAGTAGGCGAGGATCGCCGTGTCGTGATGCCCCGCGTCGTCGAGGGCGTCGCGCACCGCGGCGACCTGGCCGTCCATCATGCCCGAGAGGCCGAGCAGCTCGGAGCCCGCCCGGGCCTGCGCGAGCGCCATCGAGGTGTACCGCTCGAGGGTGGCGTCGTTGTCGACGCGGCCCCGCTCGTCGAGCACGCCGCAGTGCCCGTGGTCGGTGAACTCGTCGAGGCACAGGTCGGTCTGCACGACGAGCCGGCCCGCGGATGCCTCGGCGGCGACCGTCGTCGCGACGTTGAGGATGCCGTCGGGGTCGGTGGCACCCGAGCCGCGCGCATCGCGCACCTCGGGCACGCCGAACAGCATCACGCCGCCGACGCCCGCGGCCGCGGCCTGCTCGATCGCCTCGGGCAGGCTCGAGAGGGAGTGCTGCACGACACCCGGCATCGAGCCGATCGGCACCGGGGCGGAGACCCCCTCGCGCACGAAGATCGGGAGCACGAGCTCGGCGGGGTGCAACCGGGTCTCGGAGACGAGGCGGCGCAGCGCCGGGGTCTCACGCAGTCGGCGCGGGCGGACACGGGGAACGGGCGTGGAGCTCACCAGACCAGCCTACGTCCGCCCCGCTGGACGGTCGCTGACGTGATAGATTCCCGGATCGAACCGGCGCCGAGGTCGTCGCCACGAAGGAACCCGACCATGCCACGCATCAACCCCGCCTACCGTTCCCGCCGCGCGCGCCTCGAGCTCCGTGACGCCGTCTGCGTCGTCACTGGCGCGGCGAGCGGCATGGGGCTCGAGTCCGCCCGCCTCCTCGCCCAGCGCGGCGCCGAACTCGTGATCGTCGACCGCGATGGCGCGGCGCTGCACGACCTCGCCGTCGAACTGCGGGCGGGCGGCACCACGGTCAGCATGCACGTCATCGACCTGCGCGAAACCGACGCGATCGAGGCGCTGCCGGCCGCGGTGCTCGCCACCCACGGTCGCGTCGATGTCCTCCTGAACTGCGCTGGAGTCTCGATGCTCGGGCGCTTCGAGCAGTTGAGCCTCGACGAGTTCCGCTGGGTCGTCGACATCAACCTCTGGGGCACGGTCGCGATGAACAAGGCGTTCCTGCCAGCGCTCGCGCGGCGGCCCGCAGCGCACATCGCCAACGTCGCGAGCCTCTACGCGCTCGGCGCTCCGGCCGGTCGGGTGCCGTACGTCACCTCGAAGTTCGCCGTGCGCGGCTTCACCGACGCGCTGCGCCACGAGCTCGAGCGCACTGGCATCACGATGTCCGCCGTCTACCCGGGAGGAGTGCGGACGGCCATCATCCACAACGCACGGGTCGCGGAGGGAGTACCTGCCGACACCGCAGCGCGAGCCGCCGACGCACAGGCATCGCTGTATCGCACCACGGCGCAGGAGGCCGCCGCGCGCATCGTCGACGGCATCGAACGACGCCGACCGCGGGTGTTCATCGGACGCGACGCACGACTCGCCGACATCGCGACGCGGCTCGCCCCCGTCTGGTACTGGTCGGTGATGCGTGGCGTCGTCGCGAAGGCTGGCGACACGGAACCGGCATCCGGGGCCTCCGCGGCGCATGCGCGGTGACACGGCTGACGCTGCGACCTGGCTGCCGGTCAGGCGCCGATGACCCGGCTGCGGGTCAGGCCTTGGCGGTGGCGGCGTCGACCACTGCGTCGATGAGCGACTCTGCAGTGCGCTCGCGCGCGACGACGTCGACCCGGAGGCCGACCTGTGCCGCGTCCTTCTTGGTCTGCGGGCCGATCGCGGCCACGAGGATCGACTCGGGAATCGGGCCGAGCTGCTGCTGCACCTGCTCGGCGACGCTGCCCGAGGTCACGAGCACCGCGTTGACCCGGCCGGAGCGCACGTCTTCGGCGACCTTCGCGGAGACCGGGACGCCGATCGTGCGGTAGGCCACGACGGCCTCGACGTGATGGCCCATGCGCTCGAGGCCGATCGAGAGCACCTGCTTGGCGATGGCCGAACGCAGGGCGAGCACCTTCAGTCCGGGTGCGCCGTCGGTCGCGGCCTCCCACTCCTCGAGCATGCCGCGGGCGGAGTTGTCCTCGGAGGGCACGATGTCGGCCTGGTACCCCGCTGCGATGAGCGCGGCTGCGGTGGTCTCGCCGACCGCAGCGACCTTCGTCGTCTCGGGGATGACGGCGCTGTACGTCGAGAGCACGTCGACCGTCGTCGCGCTCGTGACGGTGAGCCAGTCGAAGCCGCCCGCGGCGAGCTTCGCGAGCGCCGCCTCGAGGGCCGGCTGGTCGTCGCTCGGTGCGAAGTTGATCAGCGGGGCGACCACGGGCGAGGCGCCGCGGGCGCGCAGGGCGGCGGCGACGCCGTCACCCCAGGGCCCGCCGCGCGGCACGAGCACCCGCCAACCGGCGAGCGGCTTGCCGGCGGAGGCAGGCAGGTTGATGGCACCCGTCATCGATTCGAATTCGCTCACAGCGACTCCTCTGGTGGTGCAAGATCAGCGGCGCCGTTGCCGAGGAGTTCCGCGACGACGCGTTCGGCGAGGTCGCGTGCCGCATCCGCCAGGTCGGCGGCCGAGCGGCTGTCGGGGGTGGCCGCGTGCGAACTCACGAGTCGCCGGGCCCCGTCGGCACTGTACACGCTCGCCGACAGGAACAGAAGTTCGTCCTCCATGAACGCCGTCGCGCCGATGGGGGCCGAGCAACCGGCCTCGACACCGGCGAGCACGAGCCGCTCGGCGAGCACCGTCGCACGCGTCATCGTGTGGTCGACGGCGTCGAGTGCGCGTTCGAGCGCGCGATCGCCCACCTCGCGGCGCACCTCGATCGCGAGTGCGCCCTGGCCGGGTGCGGTCGGCCAGTCGCCGAGCGGCAGCAGGTCGGTCACCGCGTCGGAGCGACCGAGTCGGCCGAGGCCCGCTGCGGCGAGCAGCACGGCGTCGAGCTCGCCCGACTCGACCTTGCCGAGGCGGGTGTCGATGTTGCCGCGCAGGTCGACGGCGATCACGTCGGGGCGCACGGCGCCGAGCTGGGCGATGCGGCGCGGCGACCCCGTGCCGACGCGCGCGCCCTCGGGCAGCGTCGCGATCGTGAACCCGTCGCGGGCGCAGAGCGCATCGCGGGCGTCGGCCCGCTTCGGCACCGCGCCGAGGCGGAGCCCCTCGTGCTCGGCGGTCGGCAGGTCTTTCAGGGAGTGCACGACGACGTCGCACTCCCCGGCGAGGAGTGCCTCGCGGAGCGCGGCGGCGAACACGCCCGTGCCGCCGATCGACGCGAGCGAGGCGCGGGAGGTGTCGCCCTGCGTCGTGATCGGCACGAGCTCGATCTCGGCGTTCGCGGCCTTGGCGAGCCGCTCGGAGATCTGGCGGGTCTGGGCCATCGCGAGCGCGCTGCCACGGGTTCCGACGCGGATGACCTGGCTCATGGCGCGATCCCGGCGAGCGCGGGTCGGAACCCGAGGCGGACGTTCTCGCAGCACCCGGGGCGACAGACGTCGTACCAGGGACCGAGCTCGGTCTCGGCGGGGCGCTCGGCGACCGGCGTGCCATTGACACGCTCGAGCACGAGGTCGACGAGTCCGGCGACGTAAGCCGGGTGCGTGCCGGGCGTCGGCACCCGCACGGCCGCGAGGCCCTGCTGCTCGGCGGTCTCGAGCGCCTCGTTGTCGAGGTCCCAGAGCACCTCCATGTGGTCGCTCACGAAGCCGAGCGGCACGATCACGACGGCCTTGCGGCCCGCCGCGGGCAGTTCCTCGATGGCGTCGTTGATGTCGGGCTCGAGCCACGGCATCGATGGGGGGCCGCTGCGCGATTGGTAGACGAGCTGCCACGGGACATCCGCCGCCCCCGCCTTGGTCATGACGACCTCGGCGACCGCACGGTGCTGCGCGGCGTACGCGCCGCCCTCGCCGAAGCCGCGCTCAGCGGGCCCGGACTTGGCGGCATCGGTCGACGGGATCGAGTGCGTCGCGAAGAGCACCTCGATCTCGGTGGTGCGATTCAGGTCGCCGGATGCCTCGAGGCCCGCGAGACCGTCGCGCACACCCTCGACGAACGGGGCGACGAAACCTGGGTGGTCGAAGAACTGCCGCACCTTGTCGATCTGCACCTCGTCGCCGAGTCCGGTGTCGGCGAGCGCATCCGCGAAGTCCTCGCGGTACTGCCGGCAACTCGAGTACGAGCTGTAGGCGCTCGTCGCGATGGCGATCAGCCGGGCGTGGCCCGCGGCCTTCGCCTCGGCGAGCGCGTCGTTGAGGTAGGGGTCCCAGTTGCGGTTTCCCCAGTAGACGGGCAGGTCGATGCCACGGTTCGCGAGCTCGGCCTCGAGCGCGGCCTTCAGCTCGCGGTTCTGCTGGTTGATCGGGCTCGTGCCGCCGAAGTGGCGGTAGTGGTGGGCGACCTCCTCGAGGCGCTCGTCGGGGATGCCGCGGCCGCTCGTGACGTTCCGCAGGAACGGGATGACGTCGTCCTGTCCCTCGGGTCCGCCGAAGCCGGCGAGCAGGATGCCGTCGTAGGCGACGGGCTCGGTGACGTGCTCCGGCCCGGCCTGCGCTGCCGGGGTCGCACCGGGCACGATCGCCCCGAGGGCGCACGGTGCGGATGCTGCGGGGGCCGGCTTGCGTCCGCGGGACGGTGCCGGCGCGGCGTCCGAGCCGAGGTTGACCGCGGCCATTACTGCAGCACCTCCACGAGCTCGGCGGTCGTGATGCGGCGGCCCGTGTAGAAGGGCACCTCTTCACGCACGTGGCGTCGGGCGTCGGTGTCGCGGAGCTCGCGCATGAGGTCGACGAGCTCGGTCAGCTCGTCGGACTCGATGGGCAGCAGCCACTCGTAGTCGCCGAGCGCGAAGGCGCTGACCGTGTTGGCGATCGCCCCGCGGAACGCCGCGCCCTTGCGGCCGTGGTCGGCGAGCATGCGACTGCGCTCCTCGGCGGGCAGGAGGTACCACTCGTAGCTGCGCACGAAGGGGTACACCGTGAGCCACGACTTGGGCTCGATGCCGCGGAGGAAGCCGGGCACGTGCGACTTGTTGAACTCCGCGTCGCGGTGCACGCCCATGGCGTTCCAGGTCGGCAGCAGGTGCTTCAGGATGCGCGCGCGGCGGAGCTCGCGGAGCGCCCACTGCAGGCCCTCGGCGGTCGGGCCGTGCAGCCACAGCATGACGTCGGCGTCGGCGCGGAGGCCCGAGACGTCGTAGATGCCGCGAAGGGTGACCCCTTCGTTCTCGACGAGCGAGATGACGCCGTCGAGCTCTTCGACGACACGGCGCACGTCGTGGCCGTCGTAGTCGTCGGGCTTTGCCGGATCCCGGCGGAGCACGGCGAAAACCGTGAAGCCCTCGGGAGAATCGGCGGTTTCGGATTCGGGACGGAGCGCGTCGGCTGCCGCTTCGGCAGCGGGGGAAGACATGCCTCCAGTCTCCCCCTTTCCGCGTGATCGGCCAAAAGAGAGTCCACGCGCAGAGACTCCACGCGCCGCGGCCCGAGGAGCCGCCACGGAGGATTGGGGCGACGTACGCTCGTCGGATGAGGATCTGGTCGCTGCATCCGCGCTACCTCGATCGGCAGGGGCTCACGGCCTGCTGGCGGGAGACCCTGCTCGCGCAGGCGGTGCTCGAGGGCGCGACCCGGGGCTACACCCGGCACCCGCAGCTCGAGCGGTTCCGCGCTGCGCCCGACCCGCTCGGTGCGATCGGCGACCACCTCGCCGGCATCGCCGAGGAGGCGACCGCTCGCGGCTACCGCTTCGACGGGAGCAAGGTGCACCGGCGGAGCGAGCCCCGGGTGGAGCTCGAGGTCACGACCGGGCAGCTCGCGCTCGAGTGGGAGCACCTGTTCAGGAAGCTGTCGGTCAGGACCCCTGAACTGGCTGCGCAGTGGTCGGGCATCGAGCTGCCCGACCCGCATCCGCTCTTCACGGTCGTCGATGGGCCCGTCGCATCATGGGAGCGCGCGGCCCCGCCGACCGCGGACGGCGTACCGCCCCGGCGCTGATCGACGCGGTCGTGATCGCTGATCGCTGGACTCGCTCAGTCGTGATCGCGCTCCGTCGCGGTGAGCGCGTCGAGGAAACGGATCACGACCTCGCGCTCGTCGGGGGCCAGCGCCGCCGCGGCGTCGAAGCGCCGGGCGTGGAGGCGGCCCACCGACTCGCGCGCGACGATGCGGGTGGCGTCGGTCACCGAGATGGCGAGCGCGCGGCGATCGCTCGGGTGCGGTGCTCGCACGATGTGGCCGCCGCGCTCGAGGCGGTCGAGGAGCTTGGTCGTCGACGCGCTCGAGATGCCGAGGTACTCGCTGATCGCGCCGGGGGTGGCGATCTCGCCCTGGTTGCGGGCGGCGATGAGGAAGCGCAGGGCGCGCATGTCGGTGGGGTTGAGCTTCATGTAGCGGCTGGACGCCTCGCTCATGCGGCGCTCCGCCTCGTGCCAGCCGCGCAGGCTCTGCATGACGCGCACGATCTGGTCGACCTGCTCGTCGTCGAGTCCGGAACGGTTCACGAGCTCTTCGTCGTGGTCGGAGATGCGGGGGTCGTGCATCGCGGCCGCGATGTCGTGCCGCCCCTCCCGCTCGGTTGCCATGGGTTGATTCTAGCCAGTCATGTATATTTCTCGCTAAGCTAACTACTAGCCAAAGCAGCGAAGGAGGGAGTCCCCATGACCCTCATCGACATCGAAGAGGTCGTGCTCCTCGACGACGAAGGCCGAGCCATCGGCCGGGCACCGAAGTCGAGCGTGCATGGCGCGGACACCGCGCGCCACCTCGCTTTCTCGTGCCACGTCTTCAACGAGCGCGACGAACTCCTCGTTACCCGACGCGCCCTCTCGAAGCAGACCTGGCCGGGCGTCTGGACCAACTCGTTCTGCGGCCACCCGGCCCCGGCGGAGACACTGGTCCACGCGATCCGTCGACGCGGCGAGTTCGAACTCGGGCTCTCGCTCGACGGCATCGAGCCGGTGCTCCCGTTCTTCCACTACCGGGCGACGGATGCCTCGGGGCTCGTCGAGAACGAACTCTGCCCCGTCTACACGGCGTACGCGACATCCGAACTCGAGCCGCACCCCGGCGAGGTCATGGACTTCGCCTGGGTGCCGCCGCGACGCCTCGCCTCGGCGATCGAGCACGCGCCATGGGCGTTCAGCCCGTGGTTCGTGCTGCAGGCGCAACTGCTGCCGTTCCTCGGGGGCTCCCTCGAGCGGCGCGAGGCCATCGCATCATGATCGGCACGACCCTCGATCGACGGATCGGCGGCGACGCCATCGCCGTCTCGGAGTTCCTCGACGACTACTTCGCCCGACAGCTCGAACGCGCGGCGCGGCACGGCGACGACTACGTGCAGCTCTGGGTGGCCGCCCGCGACGGCGCCGCCGGCGGCAAGCGCATCCGTCCCGAGCTCGTGCTCGCCGCCCACGCCGCGTTCGCCGGCACGGGCACGGCGGAGTCCGTGCGGCTGGCGTCGGCGTTCGAGCTGCTGCACACCGCGTTCCTCATGCACGACGACGTGATCGACCACGATCTCGTGCGTCGGGGCGCACCCAACGTCGCCGGCCGCTTCGCGCTCGACGGGGTCGGCCGGGGGCTGCCGGTCGATCGGGCGAACGACTACGGCGAGGCATCCGCCATTCTCGCCGGCGACCTGCTCATCGCCGGCGCGCTGCGGGTGGTCGCCGAGCTCGAGGCACCGCGCTCGGTGCGTGCCACGCTGCTCGAGATCGTCGACGAGTGCGTCTTCCTCGCGGCGGCCGGCGAGCATGCCGACGTGCGGCACGCCGGTGCTGCCCCCGGCGAGCGCGACATCCTCGCCATGATCGAGAACAAGACCGCGTCGTATTCGTTCAGCGCGCCCCTCCAGGCCGGGGCGGTGCTCGGCGGGGCATCCGCGGCCTCGGTCGCACGACTCGGTGAGGTCGGCCGCCACCTCGGCGTCGCGTTCCAGCTGCGCGATGACGTGCTCGGCGTCTTCGGCTCGGCGACGGTCACCGGCAAGTCCTCGCTCTCCGACCTGCGCGAGGGCAAGGAGACGCTGCTCGTCGCCTACGCCCGCGTGCACCCCGACTGGGATCGCGCCGCCGCCGGATTCGGGAGCCCCGAGCTCGACGACGCCGGGGCGGCCCGGCTCCGACGTGCGATCGAGTCGAGCGGCGCCCGCGACCGCGTCGAGCGCCTCATCGATGCGCGCTGCGCCGCCGCCGCCGACGCAATCGCGGCGGCGGGCCTGCCGCACGGCCTGCGGGAGACGCTGACCGTGACGGCCCGCACCTGCACGGAGCGTGCGCGATGACCGCGGCGACCGGGCTGGCCCTCTACGACCGCACCGCGCACCTCGGCTCCGCACAGGTGATCTCGCACTACTCGACATCGTTCGGGCTCGCGAGCCGGCTGTGCTCGCGCCCGGTGCGCGACCACCTGGCCGACATCTACGCGCTCGTGCGCATCGCCGACGAGATCGTCGACGGCCCCGCCGAGGAGGCGGGACTCGCGCCCGTCGAGCGGCGCGCGATGCTCGACGCCCTCGAGGTCGAGACCGAGCAGGCGATCGCGCGCGGGTACAGCTCGAACCTCGTCGTGCACGCCTTCGCCCGCACCGCACGCACCACGGGGTTCGGGCGCGAGCTGACCCGACCGTTCTTCGCGTCGATGCGGCGCGACCTCGACCCGGTGGACTTCGACGAGGCCGAACTCCGCGAGTACATCCACGGCTCGGCCGAGGTCGTCGGGCTGATGTGCCTGCGTGCCTTCAGCGAGGGACTTCCCGACGACGCCGAGCGCGACGCGCGCTGGCAGCGCGGCGCCCGCCACCTCGGCGCCGCGTTCCAGAAGGTCAACTTCCTGCGCGATCTGGCCGACGACTACGGTTCCCTCGGCCGCCGCTACTTCCCCGGCATCGACCCGGCACACCTGAGCGAGGCCGACAAGCTGCGGCTGCTCGACGACCTCGATCGCGACCTCGCGATCGCCGGCGAGGTGATCGCCGAACTGCCGAGCGGATGCCGCAGGGCCGTCGCCGCCGCGCACGCCCTGTTCTCCGCCCTGTCGGCGCGGCTCCGCCGCACACCGGCGCGCGAGCTGCTCACGACCAGGATCAGGGTGCCGACGCCGCAGAAGCTCGTGCTGCTCGCCAGAGCCGCCGGCACGCGGCCGCGACGCCCGGCCACCACGCCCACGCCCGCGGCCGATCGGGCACCGCTGCCCGGGGCACCGGCATGAGCAGGGTGGCGGTCGTCGGGGGTGGCATCGCCGGCCTCGCCACCGCGGCGCTGCTGGCCCGCGACGGGCACGAGGTCACGGTCTACGAGGCGCACGACGGCGTCGGCGGTCGCGCCGGACGGTGGGACGCCCGAGGCTTCCGCTTCGACACCGGGCCGTCGTGGTACCTCATGCCCGAGGTGTTCGAGCACTTCTACCGGCTGATGGGCACGAGCGCCGCTGCCGAGCTCGACCTCGTACGGCTCGAGCCGGGCTACCGGGTGTTCTTCGAGGGCCGGGCGGAGCCGCTCGATCTCGTGGCCGACCGGGAGGCATCCGCTGCGTCGTTCGAGGCGATCGAGCCGGGCGCCGGGCGACGCCTCGAGGAGTACCTCGACTCCGCCGAGGAGACGACGCGGCTCGCGCTCGACCACTTCCTCTACAACGACTTCTCCTCGCCGGGCACCCTGCTCGTGCCGCCGGTGCTGCGGCGTCTCGGCCGCCTGGGCCGCCTCCTGCTGCAGCCGCTCGACCGCTTCATCGCCGGCAGCTTCGCCGACGATCGCCTGCGCAAGGTGCTCGGCTACCCCGCCGTGTTCCTCGGCACCTCCCCGTCGGCCGCTCCGAGCCTCTACCACCTGATGAGCCACTTCGACCTCGACGACGGCGTCTTCTACCCGCAGGGCGGCTTCCGCGAGGTCATCGACAGCGTCGCCCGACTGGCGCGGCGGGCCGGGGCCCGCATCGTGACGGACGCCCGCGTCACGAGCATCACCGTGGAGTCGGGCGGGGCGCGCGGCATCGTCCACGTCGATCGGGATGGCGCGGCGCACGAGGTCGAGGTCGACCTCGTCGTCTCGGCGGTTGATGTGCATCACACCGAGACGGCCCTGCTGCCTCCCGAGTCGCGAAGCCGATCGGATGCCTCGTGGCGCCGGGGCGACCCGGGGCCGGGCGCGGTGCTCGTGATGCTCGGCGTGCGCGGCGAGCTCCCGCAGCTGCTGCACCACTCGCTGCTGTTCACCGAGGACTGGGCGGCGAACTTCGATCGCATCTTCGGCAGCTCGCCCTCGGTGCCCGACCCGGCCTCCCTCTACGTGTGCCGGCCGAGCGCGACCGACCCGTCGGTTGCGCCGCGGGGCCACGAGAACCTCTTCGTGCTCGTGCCGGTGCCCGCCGACCCGGCCATCGGCCGCGGGGGCATCGACGGCGGCGGTGATGCTTCGGTCGAGCGCATCGCCGACGCCGCGATCGCCCAGATCGCAGCGTGGGCGGGCGTGCCCGACCTCGCGGACCGAGTCGTGGTGCGCCGCACCATCGGCCCGGGCGACTTCGAGTCCGACTTCAACTCGTGGCGCGGCTCGGCGCTCGGACCGGCGCACGTGCTGCGCCAGAGCGCCTTCCTGCGGGGGCGCACCGCATCGAGCACGGTGCGGGACCTGTACTTCGCCGGAGCGACCACGGTGCCCGGCATCGGCCTGCCGATGTGCCTCATCAGCGCCGAGCTCGTGGCGAAGGCGCTGCGCGGCGAGCGCGGTGCCGGCCCGATGGCCGAGCCCGAGGTGCGGCGGGTGCCGGCATGAACCTCGTCTACCTCGGCGTGCTGCTCGCCGGAATCGCGTGCATGGCACTGCTCGACGCCCGATTCCACCTGGTGTTCGGGGCGTCGGGTCGGCGCGTGCGGGCCATCGTCGTGCTCGCCGCCGGACTCGCGTTCTTCCTCGCGTGGGATGTCGCCGGCATCGGCCTCGGCATCTTCCACCGTGCCGAGAACGCGGTGAGCACCGGCATCCTGCTCGCCCCCGAGCTGCCGCTCGAGGAGCTCGTGTTCCTCGGGTTCCTCTGCTACCTGACACTGGTGCTCTACACGGGCGCACTGCGCCTGATCGCGGCGAGGGAGGTGCGCCCGTGACCTACGCAGTGCTCTCGGCCGCCTTCCTCGCGGCGGCGGCCGTCGTCGCCGCCCTCGGGTGGCGTCGGGCTCCGCACGGTCACGGGCGCGCCATGCTCGTCTCGGCGCTCGTGCTCGTCGTCCTCACGATCGCGTTCGACTCGATCATGATCGCGACGGGGCTGTTCGACTACGCCGATGCGCACATCTGGGGCGTTCGCCTCTGGCTCGCCCCGGTCGAGGACCTCGCCTACCCGATCGCCGGGGTCCTGCTCCTCAGCGGACTCTGGAACCTGGTGGGGGCACGAACCGATGTCGACTGAGACCAGCCGCCGCAGCGCGATCGGCGACCTCCTCACCGCGTCCCGTCCGCTGAGCTGGGTGAACACCGCGTTCCCCTTCGCAGCCGCGTACCTGCTCACGACCCGCGAGATCGACGTCGCGTTCATCGTCGGCACGCTCTTCTTCCTCGTGCCGTACAACCTCGCGATGTACGGCGTGAACGATGTCTTCGACTACGCCTCCGACGCCGCGAACCCGCGCAAGGGCGGTGTCGAGGGAGCACTCCTCGTGCCGGATCGGCATCGCATGACGATCGTCGCCGCCATCGCGACCTGCGCGCCGTTCGTCGTCGTGCTGCTCGCCCTCGGCGACCCGGCGTCGTGGGCCGTGCTCGCGGTGAGCCTCTTCGCGGTCGCGGCCTACTCGGTGCCCGGGCTGCGCTTCAAGGAGGTGCCGTTCCTCGACTCGCTCACCTCGAGCGTGCACTTCGTGAGCCCGGCGGTCTACGGGCTCGTGCTCGCGGGCGCCGCGTTCACCCCGCCCCTGCTCGCCCTGCTCCTCGCGTTCCTGGCCTGGGGCATCGCGAGCCACGCCTTCGGCGCCGTGCAGGACGTGGCACCCGACCGGGCCGCGGGCATCGCCTCGATCGCGACCGTGCTCGGGGCGCCCCGCACCGTTCGGTTCGCGATCGCCATGTGGGTCATGGCCGGCGTGCTCATGCTCGCCACGACATGGCCCGGCCCGCTCGCCGCAGTGCTCGTGGTGCCGTACATCGCCGCGGCCGCGCCGTTCGCCGGCGTCACCGATGCCTCGTCGGGTCGGGCGAACGCCGGGTGGCGATGGTTCCTCGCCATCAACTACGTCGTCGGATTCCTGGTGACCATGCTGCTCATCTGGTACGCCGCCATCACGGCATGACCCCGCGATGCCGCAGCATCCGCTCAGTGGAGCAGCCGCGTGAAGCGGAAGAACGCGAACTCCTCGATCGACAGCAGCTCGATGCCGGAGAACCCGGCCTCGCGGGCGTATCGCTCGAGGGTCGACTGGCGCATCACGGTTCCCGTGCCGACGGACCCGGGCACGGACAGCCCATCGGGCAGGCACATGAAGACGCTGTACCCGTACATGATGCGCTCGACGTCGTCGCCGTCGGGTGCGAACGCCTCGGCCACCGCCTCGTCCATGATCACGACCTCGCCGTCGCGCTTCACGGCCCGCCTGATCGAAGTCAGCACCTCGACCGGGAACGGCATGTCGTGCAGCGCCTCGAACACGAACGCCGCGTCGAAGACGGCCTCCTGCGGCATCCCCTCGCCCGCGACGTGGTGGAACCGAACCCGGTCTCCGACGTGCGCCTCATCGGCGTGCCTGCGAGCGGCGACGACCGATTCGGCGTCGACGTCGAAGCCCTCGACCCGCGCAGACGGGTACGCCCGTGCCAGGGCGATCGACGACCAGCCGTGCCCCATTCCGATGTCGGCGATGCGCGCGCCGGGCCGCGAGAGCACGTCATGCAGCGACGGAACGCTCGCGAGCGCGTCGCCGAGCCGGTGCAGGAACCACGGCCGGTTGATGTCGCCCTGCGCCGATCGCGCCTCATCGCCGAGCTGCGCCCACGAGACGCCCCCGCCCGACCGGTACGCCTCGAGCAGCGGCCCGAGTTGCGCGCCGACCGCGGCGATGAAGCGTCCGAGGGGAGTGACGTAGTCGAGCGAGTCGGGATTCACGAGGGCATCGGCATGCGCCGGCGGCAGGGCGAATCGGCGGGCGGATGCCCCGGGCTCGGCGTCGTCGGCGGTGAGGATGCCGTACACCGCCTGCTGCTCGAGCCACTCGCGTGCGTAGCGCTCGTGGGTTCCCGTTCGCTCGGCGAGCGTCGGCGGGTCGAGCGGCCCTCCGTCGGCGAGCGCACGGTACCAGCCGAGCCGATCGCCGAGGTGGATGCTGAGCAGTTCGAACGCTCCGAGCATGTCGCCGAAGACACGTTCCGCGAAGGCCGTCGTCGCATCGCCGTCTCCGGGCGCGGGCGTCGTGTCGGGCTGTTCCGTCATATCGACGGCTCCTTCCTTCCGGCCCGGCGCGGTCGCGTCAGGCGCCGATGAGGAGTTTCGTGGAGTGCTCGAGATGCTCGCGCACCGCCTCGGGTCCCCGCACCGGGAGCGCGTCGAGCAGCGCTCGGTGTTCGGCGACGAGGCTCTCGAGCGTGTAGTGCGGGCGCACGTGCAGCAGGAAGAGCAGCAGCTCGCTGCCGAGCGCGGCGTGCGCCTCGATGATGCGAGGGCTCGCCGAGGCCGCGACGATCGCGTGATGGAACTCGGCGTGCAGGCGCTCGACCTCGAGCCAGTCGATGCCCCCGCCTGCGTCGTCGGGGCCGTCGGCGGCGGCGAGTCGGTCGAGCGCGTCGAGCGTCGCTCGCGCCGGCGCCAGCACACCGTCGGGCCAAGCTTCGCCGTGGCGCTCGCCCGCGATGCGCACGGCCTCGACCTCGAGCGCGGCGCGGAGCTGCTGCAGTGCGATCACGTGGGCGCGATCGAAGCTCGCGACCCGCACACCGCGATACGCCTCCGCGACGGCGAGCCGCTCGGCGACGAGGCGCTGGAACGCGGCACGCACGGTGTGTCGGGAGACCCCGAACTGCTCGGCGGCCGCCTCTTCGCGGAGGGGCGTGTCGGGGGCGAGCACCCCGCTCAGGATCTCGGCCCGGATGAGCCCCGCGACGCGGTCCACGGTGGTGCCGGTGCCGGCTGCCACGGGCGCCCCGGCGCCCCCGCTCATCCCCGGGTCACCCGGGTCTTGTGCTGGCATCGGCATCGCGGCATCCGCTCGCTCTGGCTCTGTACCGGCTCGTCGGCTCGATCAGTCGAGCTTCGACCGCACGACGAGCCACACGCCGATGCCGACGGCGGCCACGACGCCGACGGCGACGACGACCGCCGCCACCGGCTGCTCGTCGGCGAACCGGCGGAGCTTCCGCCTGGCGCGCTCGGTGCGGATGCCGACCTGCTTCGGCACGTTGAGCTTGTCTTCGAGGGCGTTCAGCGTCTCGGCGAACTCGGCGCGCGCCTGCTGCGAGGCGACCTTCGCCTGCACGCGCGTGAGGTTGCGCTCACGGGCGGCGGTGTCGCGCTTCGAAGGGCGGGGGCCGGGGGCGTCAGTAGCGGCGGTCATAGTCACCCGTTCCCTTCAGGGCGTCGAGGTCGGCCTTCAGGCTCTCGACCGATTCGAGGGGCTCCGAACCCCGCTTGAAGTTGACGTAGGCGATCCACAGCAGGATCGCGATGATCAGGAGCAGCACGCCGGAGACGGTGAGCGCGGCCGCCCACGCGGGCATCACGAGTGCGAGCGCGAAGATCGCGGTGGTGATGAGCGTGAACAGCAGGAAGACGCCGACGACGGCGGCGCCCGCCACGAGCCCCGAGCCGATGCCGAAGTGCTTGACCTTGTAGGAGACCTCGGCCTTGATCTGGTCGATCTCGGCGCGCACGAGCGACGAGATCGTGTCGGGCAGGTCGCCGATCAGCGTGAAGAGTGAGCGGTCGTCGTTCGAGGGCGCGGTCATCGCAAATCACCACCGGTGGTCAAGAGTCGGATGCGGCGGGCTTGGCCTTGCCCGTCGTGCTGCGCTTCGCCGGGGCGCGCTTCGCCGTGCTCTTCGCGGTGCTCTTCGCACCGGATGCTGCGGAGGAAGCGACCTCTGCGGCGTCGTCGATCGCGTCGTCGAGCGCGGAGGCCGCGCTGTCGACGGCGGACTTCGCTGCGGCAGCGGTCTTCGAGACGTTCTGCTTCGCGGTCTTCGCCGCGCCGCTGACGTCGTTCCTGGTGGCGCCCGCGCCGCGGGTCGCGTTGCCGATGAACGACTTCACGCCGTCGAGCACGGTGTCGGAGAGGTCGCCGACCTTGTCGGCCGCGAACCCCTTCACGGTGTCGACGCCCTGCTGCACCGCCGGCGTGTTCCACACGCCCTCAGCCGCCTTGCGGATCTGCTCGTAGCGCTCTCGACCGGCACGCGTACCGAGCACGTAACCGACCCCGAGCCCCACGACGAAGAGGATCTTGCCTTTCATGTGCACCCCATCTCCCCCTGTGGTTCACCACAGCGACCTTTCAAGCGTAGACCCCGCACGAGGCCGCGCAAGGGGGTTGCGTCGAAATATTCCGTTTCGGCTATGCGTTGCCGTCGGGCTGCACGCGACGGTGCCTGATCCGGCGCGCCGCCTCGAGCGCGTGCGGCACGACCGAGGCGAGACCGGTGCCGGCGACCCATGATCCGGTCGCCTCGATGCCGGGCTCCGCGGCGAGCGCGTCCTCGAGGGCGTGCACCCGCTCGCGCTGGCCGATGGTCGCCTGCGAGATGGCGTCGCGCCACACGGTGCGACCCGAGGCGCGGAGCATCCGCTCATCGAGGGGCACCCCGAGGAGCAGTGCGGCATCGGCGAGCGCGAGCTCGGCGACCTCGGCGTCGGAGCGCCCGTCGAGCGGGTTCGCCGCACCTGCACGCCCGTATGAGAGGCGCACGACGTGGCGACCGCCGGCCTGCTCGGCGAGCCACGACCACTTCGCGGTCGAATGCGTGAGGGCCTTCGCCGTCACCCCGGGCGCGTCGGCGGCGACGAGCACGCCGGTGCCGCGCGGGGCGGCATCGAGCTCGGGGGCGTCGAGCACGAGGGTGACGAGTTCGACGGATGCCGCGGGGGGCCACGCTCCGTCGTCGGAGTCGCTCGTGTGCGTCCAGCCGTCGAGCGCGTCGTCGACGAGGGCGAGGGCCGCGTGGCCGGAGGCCGCGAGCACGACGTCGGGAGCGGTCACGAGCAGTCCGCCCGCCTCGGTCGTCGCGGTGACGCGCCATCCGGATGCCGCGTCCGACGACGCGGTGTCGCGTTCGCGGGTCGCGGCATCACGCTCGAGCCCGGTGACCTCGGCGCCGCGCACGATCGTGACGTCGAAACGGGCGAGCTCCCGCTCGAGGGCGTCGACGAGGCGATGCATGCCGCCCCGGATGCCCCGCACGGCGGTGCCGGCCTTGCGCTCCTCGAGGAGTTGCCCGACGCCGCCGGAGAGCGAGCCGGTACGGGTCATCGCCTCGTTGAGTCCGGGGGCGACGATGTCGAGGTCGAGGTCGTCGGGATTCGCGGAGTAGACGCCGGCGGAGATCGGGGTGACGAGCCGGTCGAGCACGGCCTGGCCCATGCGCGAGCGAACGAGCTCGCCGAGGCTGCGGGCCCGGCCGATGGTGAGGATCGGCTTCACCCGATCGACGTAGGCGCGGATCGCTCCGTTCCAGCCGATGATGCGGCGCACGTCGTCGCCGAGCGGGTTCGACGGGATGCCGAGCATGCCCGTCTTCGGCAGGGGCGCCGCGTCGAGGCCCTCCTTGCCGGGCATCACGAGCCAGGCGCCCGCAGGGTTCGGGTTCTCGACCTCGGCCTCGAGGCCGAGGGACCCGAGCAGTTCGGCGACGGTGCCGCCGCGGGTCGCGAACGACTCGGCTCCGCTGTCGAGGCTCAGGCCGTCGAGTTCGATGCGGCCGACGCATCCGCCCAGTTCGTCGCGGCGCTCGAGCACGGTGACCTGCAGGCCGACCTTCGCGCACTCGAGTGCGGCGACGAGGCCCGCGACGCCGCCGCCGATCACGACGACGTCGGCGGTCGCGCGTTCGACGACGGGCGCTGCGGCCGGGTCGGCTGCGGGCACGGCGCCGGGTGCCGTCCCCGGCGTCATCGCGTCGCTCATGCCGAGGCCTCGTGCACGAGCTCGGCGACGCGCGTCAGCACGGTCGGGTCGGTCTCGGGCGGCACGCCGTGGCCGAGGTTGAAGACGTGGGCGGGGGCCGCCTCGCCGCGTCGCAGCACGTCGCGGACGGCGGCCTCGAGCACGGGCCACGGGGCGGCGAGCAGCGCCGGGTCGAGGTTGCCCTGCAGCGGCACGCCCTCGCCCACGCGCGCCGCGGCGACGTCGAGCGGGATGCGGTAGTCGACGCCGACCGTGTCGACGCCGATGCCGTGCATCGCGCCGAGCAGTTCGCCGGTGCCGACGCCGAAGTGCACGACGGGCACGCTGCGGGTGGACGGGGCGCCCGAGGCATCCGTCGTCTCGTAGGCGAGGTCGTGCACGTGGGCGAGGGCCGCCGCCGATGCGGGGGCGACGTGCGTCTCGTAGTCGGCGAGCGAGATCGCGCCCGCCCAGGAGTCGAAGAGCTGCGCGGCGGATGCCCCGGCCAGCACCTGCGTGCGCAGGAAGCGGCCGGTGAGCTCGGCGGTCCAGTCCATGAGCGCACGCCAGGCTCCGGGGTCGGCGTGCATGAGGGTGCGGGCGGCGAGGTGATCCTTCGAGGGGCCGCCCTCGGTGAGGTACGCCGCGAGTGTGAACGGCGCGCCGGCGAAGCCGATGAGCGGGGTGCTCCCCCTGCTGGCCGAGCCGGTCGAGACCGACCCGGCGGGCACCGTCGTGTTCAGCTCGGCGACCGTGCGCGCGACGGCCTCGGTGATGGGGGCGGATGTCTCCTCGAGCCGTGCAGGGTCGATCGCCGTGAGTTCGGCGACGCCCGCGGCATCCGCGTAGGCCCGGCCGAAGACCGGCCCGCGACCCGGCTGGATCTCGACGTCGACTCCCACGAGCTTCAGCGGCACGACGATGTCGCTGAAGAAGATGCCCGCGTCGACCTTGTGGCGGCGCACGGGCTGCAGGGTGATCTCGCTCGCCATCGCGGGGTCGAGGCAGGCGTCGAGCATGCGGGTGCCGACGCGGAGGTCGCGGTACTCGGGCAGCGAGCGACCGGCCTGGCGCATGAACCAGACGGGAGTGGCGTCGGCGCGCTCTCCCCGGTATGCGCGCACGAGTCGCGAGTCGGAGGTCAGGCCGGCGGAGAGCGGATGCTGCGGGGAGAGGATCACGCCTGACATTGTCTCGCATCGGGCTGAGTGAAGATCGGCGATCGGATGCAGCACCAACGACAACTGACATCGTCGCGTATCAGGCGGGGGAACCCACGCGACGTGCAACAGATCTATTGCACTTCTCGCTGATCGGTGCAACACTCATGTTGCACATGCGTTGCACATCACCGCGCACGGCACTCGAGGAGGACGCATGAACGGCACGACCACCGGATCACTCGACCGGATCGAACAGCAGATCGACATCGACGCCTCGGCGGAGCGCGTGTGGGAACTCGTGTCGACCGCCGGTTGGTGGATCAACGACGACCGCATCGTCGAGCACCGCATCGAGGAGCAGGGCTCGCGCGTCGTCGTGCACGACGAGAAGCACGGCGCGTTCACGCTCGCGATCGAGTCGCTGGACGCCCCGCGGTACGCCGCCTTCCGCTGGTTCAACGCGACGCCGACAGCCGCCGAACCCGACGCCGAGCGCGACCCGCGCGTCTCGACGATCGTCGAGTTCTGGATCGAGGAGCGCGCCGACGGCGGCGTCGTGCTGCGCGTCGCCGAGAGCGGCTTCGAGGGGCTCGACCGGAGCTCCGAGGAGCGTCGCCGGATGTTCGACGAGAACACCGAGGGCTGGGCCATCGAGCTCGGGTTCGCGCGCGACCACATCGCGAACGAGCTCGCGGCGGGCCGATGACGCCGAGCACCGAGCGCCTGGGCACCGAGAGCCTCCCCGCCGCGTTCGCCGCCCTGGGCGACGACACGCGGTGGAAGCTCCTGCAGCGACTCGGCACCGCGCCCGCCTCGGCCACGGCACTCGCGGCCGACCAGCCGATCAGCAGGCAGGCCGTCGCCCGGCATCTCGAGGTGCTCCGCGAGGCCGGGCTCGTCGAGACCGAGATCCACGGCAGAGAGGTGCGCTACCGCGCGATCGGATCGCGCCTGAGCGCTCTCGCCCGTGACCTCGACACCCTCGCCCAGGGCTGGGAGCGCCGGCTGCGCACGATCAAGGCGGCGGCGGAGGGATAGGCGCGGTCCACGCGGTTCGCCCGGCGCGGTGGCGTTCGCCCGCGCCGGGCGAACCACTCGGCCGATTCGTTCGGAAGCCTTACATTCGCGCTCCCATCGGCGCTAAGGTCGAGACGTTGTGCGCCCCCGAGCACGACGACGCGCGAGTCCCCCAGCCCGTGCGCCTCCGCACCCACGGAGAAGCCCATGCCCCCACTGTGTTCGTCACACCCGTCGTGTTCGTCACACCCGTCGCGTTCGTCACACCCGTCGCGCTGCACCCCGTCCCTCCGAGCCGCCCGATGAACCCGGTGGCGAGGCATCGCACCGGCGTCACCTTCATGGTCGCCGCCGCCGCCGCGATCGTCATCGGCGCGCTCATCGCAGGCTCCGGATTCCTCGACCGCTTCATGTTCCGACTGCCCGAGATCCCCGGCGACGAGCGCATCACCCTCGGCGTCGCGGTGCTCGCCGCACTCGCCGCGCTGATCTGGCTCCTCGTGCGCCTCGGCGAACTGGGCCGTGCCCGGTCGCGTCGCCGAGCACTCGAGGCCAGCGTTCGCGGCGAGGTGAGCTGCGGCATCCGTCGCCGTGAGCTCGTCGCGCGACTGGGTGAACTGACCGCGGATGACGCGCAGCACATCAAGCTCGCGGCCCGCTACTCGATCGTGGCCGACGAACTCGGCGTCGCGTTCTGGAACGGCGGCCGCCGCCCCAAACGCGCCGCGCACTTCGCGTGGCGCGAGGTCCGCGGCATCCGCAGCGACTCGATCATCGCCGGCGAGACGGTGCTCTCGGTACTCGTGCTGCGCGTGCGTCGCGGCGGCGTGAGCGTCGAGCTGCCGATCGTGCTCGCGGCGGAGCGACCGGGCCGCTACGCGCTCTCCGACGCCCCCTTCTTCGCCGTCGTGCGCAGCTGGAAGGCCAAGCACCGCGAGGCGCTCGCGGCCGAGGGACTCGAGCTGCCGCCGCTCACCGCGCCGATCCAGATCATCCCGCAGAACGCAGTGCTCTCCGGTCGCTGAGTTTCCCTCAGAGTCGCTCCGGGCGAACTCCGATTCGGCGGCGAGTAGAATCCCTTCGTGCTCATCTGCCTCACCGCGAGTCACAAGAACGCCGGGTTCGACATGCTCGAGCGCCTCTCAGTGACCGCGGACGCCGCCGGTCCCCGTATCCGCGAGGGCCATCCCTCCGTGCAGGGTGCCGTCGTCGTCGCCACCTGCAACCGCTTCGAGGCCTACCTCGACCTCGACGCGGCAGAGGGCGACTCACCCGTGCCGGCAGTGCACGAGGCGATCCGTTCGGTGGGCGCCGTCGCCGGCCTCGAACCCGAAGAACTGCGCTCGACGTTCGGCTTCGTGCACGGCAACGCCGTCGCCGGCCACCTGTTCGCCGTCGCGTCGGGCCTCGAGTCGGTCGTCGTCGGCGAGGGCGAGATCGCGGGCCAGGTGCGCCGCTCGCTCGAGCGCGCCCGCACCGAGGGCACCACGACACCCGACCTCGAACGGCTCTTCCAGCGCGCCTCGCAGATCTCGCGCCGCGTGAAGAACGAGACCGGCATCGGCAACGAGGGCCGCTCGGTCGTGCGCCTCGCGCTCGAGCTCGCCGAGAGCCGCGTCACCGACTGGGCTGAAACGAAGGTGCTGCTCGTCGGCACCGGACGCTTCGCCGGCGCTTCGCTCGCCGCACTCCGTGATCGCGGAGTCACCGACGTGCGCGTCTACTCCCCGTCGGGCCGCGCGGCGAAGTTCGCGGCGAACCACGACATCGAGGCGGTGGGGCGTGGAGATGTGGCTGCTGCAGCCGCCTCCTCCGACGTCATCGTCACGTGCACCACGGCCGAGCACCACGTCGTCGACCGCGCCCTGCTCGAAGCGGGCAGGGCGGGCTTCGCGGCATCCGCTGCCGGTGCCTCGACTTCCGCCGGCACGGCCGGCGCTGATGCTGCCTCAGCTGCCGCTCGACCGCTCGGCCTCGTCGCCGAACCCGCCACGGGCGCCGTCGAACGCCAGCTCGTGATCGACCTCGGGCTCCCCCGCAACGTGGCGCCCGACGTCGTCGAGGTGCACGGCGTCGAACTGCTCGACCTCGAGACGATCCGCATCCACGCCCCGCTCGAGGAGTTCGGTGCGACGGATGCCGCGCGCGCGATCGTCGGCGGCGCGGCCCGTGCATTCGGCGAGGCCCGTGAAGAGCAGGATGTCGCGCCCGCCGTCGTCGCCCTGCGGCGTCACGTCTTCGACCTGCTCGACGGCGAGATCGCGCGCGCCCGTGCACGCGGCGACGCCGACGGACGCACCGAAGAGGCCCTGCGCCACATGGCGGGCGTGCTGCTGCACACCCCCATGGTGCGCTCGCGCGAGCTCGCCCGAGCCGGCGAGCAGCAGGCCTGGATCGACGGCATCGCCGCGATCTTCGGCGTCACCCCCGAAGCGGATGCCTCGGCGCGCACGTCGGGGGCGCGCGATACGCTTCGTGACGATGCACGAGAACGCCACGCCTGACCTCGCGACCACGACCCCGATCACAGCCGACCGCGCTGCCGCGGCAGCCGCCGACGGCCCGCCCGCACTTCGGTTCCCGTTCGATGCTGCTGCGCTGACCGAGACCCCGCTCACCACGGAGCGTCTCGTGCTGCGCCCGCTCGAGGCATCCGACGCCGCCGACGTCTTCGAGTACCAGCGCATCCCCGACGTGCTCAAATACCTGCCCTGGCCGTTGCGCGACCGGGCCGAGGCGTACGAGCACACGGCGAAGCGGGCCGCAGCGCGCGTCTTGGAGAGCGACGGTGACTTCTTCGTGCTCGCGATGACGCTGCCGGGCACCCCGTCGGTCGACGATGCCGGGTCCGACGCGTCGGCCTCCGCTGCCGCTACCGCTCGCGACCGGGTGATCGGCGACATGATGGTGCGCGTCTCGAGCGCCAAGCACGCGCAGCTCGAGCTGGGATGGGTCGTGCACCCCGACTTCCAGGGCAAGGGCTATGCCCGCGAGGCAGCCGTCGCGATCAGGGACTTCGCGTTCGAGACGCTCCATCCGCACCGCATCCAGGCGTTCCTCGACGCGCGCAACGCGGCGTCCGCGGCGCTGTGCGAACGGCTCGGCATGCGACGCGAGGCGACGATCCTCGAAGAGCAGTACAACGACGGCGAATGGCAGGACACGGCACTCTACGGCCTGTTGCGTCGAGAGTGGGCGGCGGCTCGGGAGTAGTTCTCCACAGAGTTATCCACAATCTGTGGAACGTATGTTCGAATGTCGGCCCGGCCGCGAGACACTGGAGCATGGCCGAAGCGCTCCCCGACTTCAGCGGTCTGACCGCCCTGATGTCGTCGTGCGCACCGTCTTCGAGCACCTTCAGCGCACTCGACGACCGTGCCCTCGTCGATGCCGTCGAGGCGATCACGGCACTCAGGCACGAGGTCGAGCGGGCGCAGGCGCTCGCTGCCGCCGAAGTCGCGCGCCGATCCAAGGTGGCCTTCGGACTTCAGGGGCTCGCTCAGCGCACCGGCCATGCGAACGCCGGCGAGCTGTTGCAGTCCATCACGCACTCGTCGAAGCGCGAGGCCACCGCTCTCGTCAATGTCGGACACATGGTCGCCGAGACCGAAGCGGCTGCCGAGCTCGAGCTCGCGCGGCGCGACGATCCAGAGCTCGCCGGGCTCATACCCGAACCGGCCCCACCGTGGTTCGCCGAGTTGGGTCGTGCGGTGGCGAGCGGTCGGCTGACCGTGGGCGTCGCTGATGCGATCCGTTCTGGGCTCGGCGAACCCGGTGGCGATGCCGATGCGGCGGCGCTCTCCGCCGTGCTCGCCGCGGTCATCGTCGCGTGCCGCGACCTGCACGCCGATGCCGCACGTCGCTGTGCCCGTCAGACCCGCGATCGCATCGATGCCGCCGGCGTGGCCGCACGCGCCGAGCTGCAGCGCGAGCAGCAGTTCTGGCGCGTGTGGGTGAAGCCCGACGGCATGGTGCGGGGCGAGTTCGAACTCGACGCCGAGAGCGGCATGCTCGTCAAGGCGGTGTTCGATCAACTCACCCATCCTCGGCACACGGCCGCCCCGGTGCGCCGCGGCTTCGGCGATCCGGTGCACGGCGATGCGGCCTTCGCCGACGCGCGTGCCACGCGGGAACGCGACGCGGCCGAGGGGCTCGTGCAGCTCCTGCGTGCCGGCGCGAGCGTCGATCCCACGCGCGTGCTCGACGAGAAGAAGCCATCGGTTCGGCTCGTCGTGAACGCCGGCTCGCTCAGCTCGGGCGAGGGCTCGGGCTCCATCGAGGGGCACCCCGACCGTATCCCCCTCGTCGACGTCCGCACCGGGCTCTGCGAGGGCTACCTGCCGATCCACTTCGATGACGACGGCGCCTGCCTCGACCTCGGTCGCGACGAGCGGCTCTTCACCGACAAGCAGAAGGCGGCGCTCGCGGTTCGCGACGGCGGCTGTCTCGACCCCGAGTGCACGCGGCCGCCATCCTGGACCGAGGCGCACCACATCGACCATTGGCAGCGCGACGGCGGGCGCACCGATCTCGCCGACGGCATCCTGCTCTGCCGCAGAGACCATCTCAGGTACCACAACCAGGGTTGGGAGGTGCGGCGCACGGGTACGAACTACTGGCTCATCCCGCCGGCCGCCGTCGATCCCGATCAGACGCCGAGGCTGATGCGGCCGAAGACGCCGGGCGACCTCATCAATCCGGTCGATCCGGCGCGGCTCACGCCCGCCTCTGCACGGAGGAGTGCGAGGTCTGCCGAATCTGAACGAGTGCTCTCAGTCGCGGGGTAGAGCTCTGCCCTCGAGTGAGGGCAGAGCTCTCGTCCCGCGAGGGGTGTTCTCGCCCTACGCGCCGACGAGGCGCGAGGCCAGGAACCCCTCGAGCTCGGCGAGCGGCACGCGCACCTGCTCCATGCTGTCGCGCTCGCGCACGGTCACGGCGTTGTCGTCGAGCGAGTCGAAGTCGACGGTGATGCAGAACGGCGTGCCGATCTCGTCCTGACGACGGTAGCGACGACCGATGGCACCCGCGTCGTCGAAGTCGACGTTCCAGTGCCTGCGCAGCGACGCGGCGACCTCGCGAGCGAGCGGCGACAGCTTCTCGTTGCGGCTGAGCGGAAGCACGGCCGCCTTCACGGGCGCGAGACGCGGGTCGAGGCGCAGCACGGTGCGAGTGTCGACGCCGCCCTTCGCGTTCGGCACCTCTTCGACGTGGTACGCGTCGACGAGGAACGCCATGAGCGAGCGGGTGAGACCGGCCGCGGGCTCGATCACATACGGGATCCAGCGCTCGTTCTTCGACTGGTCGAAGTACGAGAGCTCCTTGCCCGAGTGCTCCGAGTGGGTCGTGAGGTCGAAGTCGGTGCGGTTCGCGACACCCTCGAGCTCGCCCCACTCGCCACCGGTGAAGCCGAAGCGGTACTCGATGTCGACGGTGCGCTTCGAGTAGTGCGACAGCTTCTCGGAGGGGTGCTCGAAGCGACGCAGGTTCTCGGGGTCGACACCGAGGTCGACGTACCAGTCCCAGCGGTAGTCGAGCCAGTACTCGAACCACTGGTCGTCGGTGCCGGGCTCGACGAAGAACTCGAGTTCCATCTGCTCGAACTCGCGCGTGCGGAAGATGAAGTTTCCGGGCGTGATCTCGTTGCGGAACGACTTGCCGATCTGGCCGATGCCGAACGGCGGCTTCATGCGAGCGGCCTGCAGCACGTTCGCGAAGTTCGTGAAGATGCCCTGCGCCGTCTCGGGGCGGAGGTAGTGCAGCCCCGATTCATCCTGGACCGGACCCAGGTAGGTCTGCAGCATCATGTTGAAGTCGCGCGGCGGGGTCCACTGACCGCGGGTGCCGCAGTTCGGGCAGGCGATGTCGCCCATGCCGTTCTCGGGGGCGCGGCCCTTCTTCTCCTCGAAAGCCTCGAGCAGGTGGTCTTCGCGGAAACGCTTGTGGCAGTGCAGGCACTCGACGAGCGGGTCGGTGAAGACGCCGACGTGCCCGGAGGCGATCCAGACCTGCTTCGGCAGGATGACGCTCGAGTCGAGACCGACGACGTCGTCGCGACCGGTGACCATGTACCGCCACCACTGCCGCTTGATGTTCTCTTTGAGCTCGACGCCGAGGGGCCCGTAGTCCCACGCGGAACGGGATCCGCCGTAGATCTCGCCGGCCTGGAAGACGAACCCCCGGTGCTGGGCGAGGGCGATGACGGATTCGAGACGGGTGGGTGCGGCCACGGTGGCTCCAATGGTCCTGGGGATCGGGCGAAACTGTCGGAATCGGGCGTGAGGCCGGAAAACGACACGGTGTCACCATCCTACGGGCGGGCGCGACCACGAACGAGCGCGCGGTCGGTACGCTGTGCCCATCACGACCATGGCCGAGGGGGCGACGGTGTGGGATCTCATCTGGGAACTGAACGTGATCGACGGTCCGTTCATGGTCGCGCTGTACGCGCTTGCGGCACTGGTCTTCCTCTACCTGCTCTTCCGCGGCCCCGGCTGGTCATGGGTGCTGACGGTCATCGTGCTGCTCATCGTGGGCTCGCTCGTCGGCATCGCCGTGCTCTGGATCGGCGTCAACGTGCTCGACGCGTTCGGCGGCCCGGTCGATGATTCGGCGTGGCTCTGGGTGTCTGCGGCATTCGCCGGAATCACGCTGGCGATCTGGAACCTCTGGCACTCGCGATGGTGGCGCAAGCTCATCGCCCTGCTCGCGATCCCGCTGTTCTCGGCGACCGCCGCGTTCGGCGTGAACGCCGCCTACGGACTGAATCCCACGCTCGGCTCGATGTTCCACATCTCGACGGCCGACACGATCGACCCGCCCGTTCCCGACCCGGCGACGATCGCCGACCCCGTGGAACCGCTGTACGCGACCTGGACCCCGCCGCCCGACATGCCCGAGACCGGCGAGGTCGGCATCGTGCAGGGCGGCGTGCCGAACACGGTCTCGGGTTTCGAGGCACGCCCCGCGCAGATCTACCTGCCGCCGGCAGCGCTCGTGGCGGATGCCCCGCGCCTCCCCCTCGTCGTCATGATGATGGGCCAGCCCGGCGACCCCGAGGCGAGCTTCATCGGCAGCGTGCTCGACGAATTCGCCGCCGAACACGACGGGCTCGCCCCGATCGCCCTCGTGATCGACCAATTGGGCGACCCGTCCGCCGATCCGCTCTGCCTCGACAGCGAGCTCGGCAAGGTCGAGAGCTACGTCATGCAGGACGTCGTGCCGTGGGCGAGGCAGCGACTCGGCGTACTGCAGGGTCCGCAGTTCACGACCGTCGCCGGGTACTCGAACGGCGGCGGGTGCGCGGCGTACTTCGGCGCGAAGTACCCCGAGGTCTTCGGCAACCTGCTCGCCGTCTCGCCGGTCGAGTACGCGGGCGCCGAGCACCCCGATGAGGTGCTCGCCGAGATCTTCAACGGCGACACCGTCGCCTACGGCATGGTCAAGCCCGCGAACATCATGGCCGCGAAGGCGCCCTACCCCGACTCGGTCGCGATCTTCACGGTCGGCGAGAACGACCTCGCCTTCCTGCGCGGCACCGAACGACTGGCGGATGCCGCGACCGCCGCCGCCATGCAGACGACGCTCTTCCTCGTGCCCGGCGCAGACCACGACGTCGCGGCGCTGACCGGAGGACTCGAGAAGGGCTTCGAGGTGCTCTCCCCCAGGCTCGGGCTCTCGGCGCCGTGAGCGAGGCGACCGAAGCCTCCGAGGGCGCGAGCGACGCCGAGCCGACCGGTCGGCTCCACTCCACGGCTGAGGCGCTCGGCGGATTCGTCCGCCGCGTGCCGTTCAGCATCGCCCTCGCGGTGCTGTTCGTCGTGACCGCGATCGCGACGGGCACCTTCTTCGGGGTCGCTTCCGATGAGACGGCGACGACGTGGGCGGCCGGGGTGATCACGACGGTCGACGGCGCGCAGTGGTGGACCGTCGCGACCGCGCTCGTCATTCCGTACGACCCCTTCCAGCTCGTCTTCGGCGTGCTCGCCGCCGTGGTGCTGCTCGGCGTCGCCGAGCGGCGCATGGGCACCTGGCGCACGATCGTCGCGTTCCTCGTGACCGGCGCACTCGGTGTCGCGATCGGCACCTGGCTGCAGTGGATCGGCTCGCTCGCCGGCGAGTGGTGGGCGACCGGCACCGCCGCCGACCTGACGCTCGACCCGCTCGCCGGCATCGTGGGCGCGCTCATCACGGCGACGGCGTTCATGGGCAGGCTCTGGCGGCGACGCATCCGTGTCGGCGCGTCAACCTTCATCCTCGTGTTCGTGCTCTACGACGGCGACTCGTCGAATGCGTACCGCCTGGTCGCGGCGATCGCCGGCTACCTGCTCGGCGCCCTGTTCACCCGTGACGCCTCGACCCTCTCGGCCAAGCGCAGCTCGCACGGTGAGACCCGCACCCTCGTCGCCGCCGTCGTCGCAGTGACGGCAGTCGGCCCGGTCGTCGCCCTCGTGAACCGCTCGGAGCTCACGCCCTTCGCCTTCGGCTCGTACCTCTACGCCGACGAACCCCTCGAACTCGCGGCCGTGATGGCGGAGTGCGGCGGAGAGGCCGCCACCGCAGCAGCGATCGCCTCCGAATCGTGCACCACGCAGCTCGCCCTGCTCAGCGCGCAGGGACTCGGCATGCTCCTGCTCTCGTTCGTGCCGGTCCTGCTCCTGCTCGTCGCCGCATGGGGGCTCCGGCACGGCCGTCGCTTCGCCCGCTGGCTCGCGATCGGAGTGAACACCGCCATCCTGCTCTTCGCCCGAACGGCGTTCGACGTCACCGTGACGACGGCCGATGTCGACGACGGCACGTGGACGGTGTTCGACCTCGGCGAGCTGCTCGTCTGGATCCTCGCGGTGCTCGCCCTGCCGATCGGCATCATCGTCATGCTCATCGTCACGAGGCGGCACTTCCGGATCCGGGCGCCGCGCGGCGCGTTCGCACGGTTCGCCGCGGTCGTGGGCGGCACCTTCGTCGTGCTCGCCGGCCTGTACCTCGCAGTGGGCCTCGCGACCATCGGCGAGTACTGGCCGGCCGCGAGTGCGTGGGACGTGCTGCTCGACACCGCCAAGAGATTCGTGCCGCCGCACTTCCTCGCCGCTGTCGATCCGATCGTGCTGCCGGGCCACGACCTCACGAACTTCCTCGCCCAAGCCGTCGGCCCGGTGTTCTGGACGGTGTTCATCGTCGCGGCGATCCGGCTGATGTCGCGCACCGGCACCGCAGCGAAGACCGCTGACGACGCACGGCTCCGCGAACTGCTGCGCCGCAACGGCGGCGGCACGCTCGGATTCATGGCGACGTGGCCGGGCAACGTGGCGTGGTTCAGCGACGACGGCGACTCCGCCGTCGCCTACCGCGTGATCAACGGCGTCGCCATCACGATGTCCGACCCGATCTGCGCGCCGGGCGACGGCGGCCGAGTCATCCGCGAGTTCGCCGCGTTCTGCGACGCGAACAGCTGGGTGCCCGTCTTCTACAGCGTGCACCCGCAGTACCTGCCCGTGTTCGACGAACTCGGGTGGGAGCACCTGTCGGTCGGCGAGGAGACGCTCGTGCGCACGAAGGGGCTCGAACTCGCGGGCAAGCCCTGGCAGAAGGTGCGGCAGGCGCTGAACCGCGGCATCAAGGAGGGCATGACCACGGTCTGGACCAGCTGGGACGAGCTGCCCCTCGCGACGGTCGCCCAGATCAACGCGATCTCCGAGGAGTGGATCGCCGAGAAGGAGCTGCCCGAGATGGGCTTCACGCTCGGCGGCATGGAGGAGCTGAAGGACCCCGAGGTGCGGCTCATGCTGGCGGTCGGACCCGACGGACGACTGCAGGCCGTGACGAGCTGGCTGCCCGTCTACCGAGACGGCGCCGTGATCGGCTGGACCATCGACTTCATGCGCCGCGCCGACGGCAGCATGAACGGCGTCATGGAGTTCCTCATCGCCTCTGCTGCGCTGCACATGAAGGCGGAGGGCGCCGAGGTGCTGAGCCTCTCGGGCGCCCCGCTGGCGACCAAACCGCTCGACCCGGGCGAGACGCCGCCCGAGCCGACGGTCATGACGCGGCTCCTCGACTTCCTCGCCACGACCCTCGAGCCGGCCTACGGATTCTCGTCGTTGTTCCGGTTCAAGGCGAAGTTCAACCCCGAGTACGAGACCATCTCGATGGCCTACCCCGACCCGCTCGCGCTGCCGGCGATCGGCCTCGCGATCGGCAAGGCGTACCTGCCCGACGTGTCGCCCGCGGAGGCGGTCGCCCTCGTGAAGACGCTCACGAAGTAGGCGCACGCAGGACGGCGGCTGCAGCAGCGCTTCGAGCAACGGTCGAGCGGATGCCGCGGCTCACGCGGCGCGCAGCGAACCCGGCCCGATCTCAGCGACCGAGCGGTGCCCCGCGAGCCCGAGCGTGAGGTCGAACTCGGCGATGTGGTTGCGCACGACCTCGCGCACGCCGGTGGCCCCGGCGACCGCGAGCCCGTAGACGTAGGGGCGCCCGATGCCGACGGCGGTGGCGCCGAGCGCGAGGGCGATGAACGCGTCGGCACCGCCGCGCACGCCGCTGTCGAGGATGACGGGCACACGCCCGCCCACCCGTTCGACGACTCCGGGCAGCGCGTCGAGACTCGCGACCGAGTCGTCGACCTGACGGCCGCCGTGGTTCGAGACCACGATGCCGTCGACGCCGTGATCGAGGGCCTGCGCCGCGTCATCCGGATGCAGCACGCCCTTCAGCAGCACCGGCAGCTTCGTCCACTCGCGCAGCTTGGCGAGGTCGCCCCAGGTGAGCGCCGGGTTCGAGAACACGTCGAGGAAGGTCTCGATCGCCGCCCGCGGCAGCGGCGAGCGCAGCGCGGCCCGCACGCCGCCGTCGACGAGCGGGGTGCGGGCGCCGGCGCGCGCGATCGAGAACGCCGAGGCGAGCAGCGTCGGGGTGACCTTGGGGCGCGCTCCCCCGCCGGCGCCCGCTGCGACCCGCTGCCGTACGAGCTCGGCGAAGACCGGGTCGCTCGTGTACTGCGCGATGCCCTGGCCCCGCGTGAACGGCAGGTAGGCGGCGTCGAGGTCGCGCGTGCGCCAGCCGAGCAGGTGCGTGTCGAGGGTGACCACGATCGCCTCGCAGCCGGATGCCTCGGCGCGACGCACGAACGAGGCGTTGAGCTCGTCGGAGGCGCTCCAGTAGAGCTGGAACCACCGCGATCGGGCGCCCATCGCCGCGGCGACCTCCTCCATCGGGCGCGACGCCTGGTTCGACAGGAGGTAGGGCACGTCGAGCGCCGCGGCGGCACGGCCGATCGCGACATCCGCTTCGGCGTGCGCCATCTCGGCGACGCCGATCGGCGACAGCACGAACGGCGTCGCCCGCCGGCGCCCGAGCAGCTCGATCGAGAGGTCGCGCTCGGAGACGTCTCTGAGCACGCGTGGCCAGATCTGCCACCGCGCGAAGGCCGCACGGTTCGCGGCCATCGTCGCCTCGGCGCCCGCGCCACCGGCGAGGTAGGCGAACGCCTCGCTCGAGACCGCCTTGCGCGCGGCCCGCTCGAGCGCCTCGAAGTCGACCGGCACCGCAGGGCGGATGCCCGAGAGCCCGGCCCGGTACACCTCGGACTGCACGTCGCGCGCGAAGCCTCGTGGGCTGGTCGTCTGCTCGCTGGACCTGGACACTGGCTCGCTCCTTCGCGATGATCGGTGCGTGCCAGCGTAGCCGTGCGGCCTCGCGGGGCGACAGACCCGACGACGTAGGGTGGAACGGATGCCTCAGCTCACCGACCTCCTCGTCGCCGCCATCGCCCTCGTCCGCGACCGCCGCGTGCTCATGGTCACCGCGCGCGACCGCGACGTGTACTACATGCCCGGCGGCAAGATCGACGGGGGCGAGACGGCTGCCGAGGCCGCGGCCCGCGAAGCCCTCGAGGAGGTCGCCCTCGTGCTCGACCCCGCCGAGCTCGTGGAGCTCTTCGAGGTCGTCGTGCAGGCGCACGGCGAGCCCGACGGGCGCCTCGTGCGCATGCGGGTCTTCCGCGCCGAGACGGATGCCGCGCCCTTCGCCTCCGCCGAGGTCGGCAGCCTGCACTGGGTGACGACTGCCGACCTCGATCGCTGCCCGCCTGCGGGCGCCGAGGTGCTCGAGCGGCTCGCCGCCGCCGGGCTCATCGACTGAGCCGCGCCGCTTCGACCGCGCCCTCGTAGACTGCGGAGCATGGTGACACCCGCACGGCTCTCACCCTTCGCTGCCGCCGCCTGGTGGGCGCTCGACTACCTCGATGCCGCGAAGCAGCAGCTGCGCGTGCTCACCGTGCCGAAGCTGCCGAGACGATGGGCGCGAGGCGACGCCGGAAAGCCGACGATCCTGTTGCTGCCCGGCGTCTACGAGCACTGGTCGTTCATGGAGCCGCTCGGTGATGCGCTGAACGCCCATGGCTACCGCGTGCAGGTCGCCCACGGCCTCGGCGCGAACCTGCTCGCGATCCCCGAGACCGCCGAGCGCGTGTGGCGCGCGCTCGCGCGCATCCCGACCCCGCCATCGGGCCGGGTCGTCGTCGCCCACTCCAAGGGCGGGCTCGTCGGCAAGCGGCTGCTGCTCGGCGATCTCGACCATCGCCTCGACCTGCGAGGGCTCGTCGCGATCGCCACGCCGTTCGGCGGAGCGCGGCTGGCGCGCTACCTGCTCGACCCGAGCATGCGGGAGTTCGACCCCGACAGTGCGACCATCGTCGAGCTCGCGAGCGCGGCATCCGTCAACTCGCGCATCGTGTCGATCTTCGGGGTCTTCGACCCGCACCTGCCCGAGGGCAGCTCGCTCGCCGGCGCCACGAACCGGCTGCTGCCGGTCGCGGGCCACTTCCGCATCCTCTCGGCACCCGAGACGGCCGCGGCCGTCGTCGCCGCGGTCGAGTCGCTCTCAGCCCCACCGGAGGCGGTCGTCGAGGCGGCGAGAGCGACCTTCGCCGCAGCGGCGGACGCGGACGCAGAGACGACGGAAGCCCAGGCGACGACCGCTCAGAGCTCCTCGAAGGGGCGGGCGTAGCGGAACCTGCCGCAATGCGCGTCGGTCGCCGCCGCGAGGTGGATCGCCTGGAAGTACTCGCCCCACGCAGGGTCGGGCGCGAGGATGCCGAGCTCGGCCCCGGGAACGAATCCGAACCGCCCGTAGTAGGCGGGGTCCCCGAGCAGCACGATGGCACCCTCGTCGTGCGATTCGGCGACGCGAACCGTCTCGGCGATGAGCGCGGCGCCGATGCCGCGGCCCTGATGGCCCGGCAGCACGCCGATGGGACCGAGGCCGAGGGCTTCCGCATCGCCGATGCTCGCGCGGGTGCTGATGCAGTAGCCGACGACCTCGCCGTCGACCTCGGCGACGAGCGCGAGCTTCGGGATCAGGGCGTCGGAGTCGAGCAGCGCCGTGTTGAGCCCCACCTCGATCGGCGGCGCGTCGGCCGACGTCGTCGGCGTGGCGAATGCGATCGTCAGCAGCCGTTCGACCGCGTCGCGATCGGTCGACCTGAACGGTCGGATCGGCATCAGTGCACGTACTCGAGCAGGTCGAGACCGACCTGGCGCATGCCGTCGAGCACCGCGAGACGCGAGGAGATCATCGTGTCGGCGTAGTACATCGACACCGCGTACGAGACGCTCGCACGCGGACCACGGAGCACGCCGACCTCGCTGCGCACCCCGCCGTCGGTGCCCGTCTTGTTCATGAGCAGCACGTTGTGATCGGGGGTGCGGTGCGCGAGCGGATCGAGGCCGAACGCGCTCGCGACCATCGAGAGGTCGGCGTTCAGCGAGAGCCATCCGACGACCCGCTGCGACACCTCGGGCGAGACGATCTCGCCGCGGGCGAGCGAGGCGAACAGCCACGTCAGCTCCTTCGCCGAACCGATCGAGAGCTGCGGGGCGTCGTCGGGGCCGCGGTGGTCGCGCACGAGGTCGAGGAGGGCCGTGCGGGTGAGCCCGAGGGCCTCGGTGCGGGCGCGTACCGCCTCAAGGCCGACGTAGCGGATGAGCACGTTCGTCGCGAGGTTGTCGCTCGTCGCCCCGATCAGCGCCGCGAGATCGGCGAGGGGCAACGACGGCGACTGCATGTGCTGCCAGATGCCCGAATCGCCGACCGCGTCGCGCGGTGCACGATCGAGCACCGTGAACGATTCGCTGCTGTCGCCCGCGAGCCGCGACGCGACCTCGACGAGCAGCAGCACCTTGCCGATGGACGCCGTCGGCATGACGACGTGGTCGTCGACCGAGAAGAGCACCTTTCCGGTCGCGAGGTCGGTCGCACGAGCCGAGACCTGCACCCCGGCGAGCGCGAGCTCACCGAGGGCGTCGAACCCGCGGGCGAAGTTCTCGCCCGGCTCCTCGGTGCGGTGCTTGCCGCGCCGGAGGTCGCTATGCCGTGCGCGCCGCTCGGAACCCTGCGACGACGTCACCACGGTGATTCCACTCCCTGACGATCGGCGCTCCCCCACCGCGTCAGCGGCGCGCTCGAAATTTCTCGATTGTATGTGCAGCACTACCAGATCGTCACACGCTCGGCTGGTTCGAGCCAGAGGGCGTCGTCGGGAGTCACTTCGAAGCTAGCGTAGAACTCGTCGATGTTCCTGACGATCTGGTTGCAGCGGAACTCGTTCGGCGAGTGCGGGTCGATCGCCAGCAGGCGCACGACCTCTTCGTCACGGCCCTTCATCTGCCAGGCCTGCGCCCACGACAGGAAGAAGCGCTGCGCGGCGGTGAGCCCGTCGATCACGGGCGCCGAGTCGACGTCGCCGCCGAGCGAGATGACGTACGCCTTCCACGCGATCGCGAGCCCGCCGAGGTCGCCGATGTTCTCGCCGATCGTGAGAGCACCGTTGACGTGCGCCGCACCGGTATCCGCTTCGCCGGCGCTCTCGTCGCCGTTGCCACCGTCGACCTCGGCCTGCGCGGTCTCGGCCTGCTCGGTCTCGAGCTGTGCCGGCACGAGCGCGTCGTACTGGGCGATGAGGGCCGTCGTGCGCTCCTCGAAGGCGGCACGGTCGGCCTCGGTCCACCAGTCGGTGAGGCGCCCGTCGCCGTCGTACTTCGAACCCTGGTCGTCGAAGCCGTGCCCGATCTCGTGCCCGATGACGGCGCCGATCGCACCGTAGTTGGCGGCGGCGTCGCGCTCGGCGTCGAAGAACGGGTACTGCAGGATCGCCGCCGGGAACACGATCTCGTTGAACCCGGGGTTGTAGTACGCGTTGATGGTCTGCGGCGTCATGAACCACTCGTCGCGGTCGAGCGGCTTGCCGATCTTGCCGAGTTCGCGGTTGAACTCGTACTCGGCCGTCGCCCGCACATTGCCGACCAGGTCGTCGGTGATCTCGAGCGCCGAGTAGTCCCGCCACTTCACCGGGAAGCCGATCTTGGGCGTGAACTTCGCGAGCTTGTCGAGCGCCTTGGCGCGAGTCTCCTCACCCATCCACTCGAGCGCGTCGATCGACTGGCGGTACGCCTCGACGAGGTTCGCGACGAGGTCGTCCATCGCCTCCTTGGCGGCGGGCGGGAAGTGCCGCTCGACGTAGATGCGGCCGACGGCCTCGCCCATTGCGCCCTCGACGAGCGAGACGCCGCGCTTCCAGCGCTCGCGCATCTGCGGGGTGCCGGTGAGCGTGCGGCCGTAGAAGTCGAAGTTCGCCTCGACGAAGTCGTTCGAGAGGTACGCGGCGCTGCCGCGCACGACCTGCCACGCGAGCCAGTCCTTCCAGGCCTGCAGGCGGTCTGCGGTGAGCAGCGCGCCGAGCCCCTGCACGAACGAGGGCTCGCGCAGCACGATCTCGTCGAACGCCCCGGCGGGCACGCCCATGGCGTCGCGCCAGATGTTCAGGTCGACGGCGCCGTCCTGAGCCTGTCGAAGGGATGCCTCGGCAACCGCGTCATCCCACGAGAACAGGTTGTACGTCTTCTCGCTGTCGCGGGTCTCGACGTTGCTCCAGTGCGCCGCGGCGATCGCGGTCTCGAGCTCGAAGACCCGGGCGGCGCGCTCATCGGGGGCTTCGAGCTGCGCGAGCCGCAGCATCCGCTCGAGGTGTGCACGGTACGCCTCGCGCACCGACTCGAACCGCTCTTCGCGGAAGTAGCTCTCGTCGGGCAGGCCGATGCCGCCCTGCTCCACGAAGACGAGGTAGCGCTCGGGGTCGCCCGGGTCGTTGTCGACGTAGAGCTGCAGGAAGCCGGGCACGCCCTGTCGCTCGAGCCGGCCGAGGGTCTCGAGGAACGCGTCGACCGAGTCGATCAGGTCGACCTCGACGAGCTGGCCCGCGATGGGGGTGGCGCCCAGGAGGTTCGCACGCTCCTCGTTCATGAAGCTCGCGTAGAGGTCGCCGACCTTGCGCGCCTCGGTGCCGGGCTCGGCGCCCTGCGACTCCTCGATGATCTCGCGCACGGCCTGCTCGGCCTCTTCGTGCAGCACGAGGAACGAGCCGTACCTGGCCTTGTCGGCCGGGATGTCGGTGCGTTCGATCCACTTGCCGTTGACGTGTCGGAACAGATCGTCTTGCGGGCGGACACCCGCGTCGAGTTCGTCCTGCTTGATTCCGGAGGGCAGCGCGACATCGGTCATGCCCTCCACCCTAAGCGCGGGTGCCGACGATCGGACACCCCGGATGCGGGCGACGCGCGGGCGTCCGGCGACCTCGCAGGTTTCCCGATCCTCCGGGGGTTCAGGCCGCGTCCGCGCCGTCGAGGTACAGGCTCGCGACGAACGCGTCGATCGCCGCGCGCGCCGGGTCGCCCATCATCTCGCCGACCGCGTAGACCGCGAATGCGAGCTCGGTGCCATCGGCGGCCCGCACGACCCCGCCGAGGGAGCACACGATGTTGATGTAGCCGGTCTTCGCGCGAACCGCATCGCCGACGATCGCGTCGTCGCCCGTGAAGCGTTTCCGGTTGAACGTGCCGTCCGGCCCGGTGGCCGGCAGCATGTCGTCGATCACGCCGAGCCCCTGCTCACGACGATGCGCCCGCACGAGCAGTTCGGCCACGAAGCGCGCGGGCACCGAGTTGCGCTCACTGAGGCCCGAACCGTCGCGGATGGTCAGCCCCTCGACCGGCAGCCCGTATCGCGCGAGCAGCGCGGGCATCGCGCGCGAGACCCCGGCGAAGTCGGCCGACTCGCCGATCGCGAGCGCCGACAGCCGCGCGAGCGATTCCATGAGCGCGTTGTCGGACGTCTCGAGGCCGAAGCGGATGAGCTCGGACAGAGGCGGGGAGAAGACCTCTGCGAGCACGGCCGCGTCCGGGGCGGCGCGACCGCTGGAGACGCGGATGTCGCGGCCCCGGCCGATCAGTTCCGCGAACGCCGTGCCGACTCGCCCCACCGGGTCCTCGCTCCTCGGTGTGTCGTCGATGGTCGGGTCGTCGCGATCGCCGTCGACCTGGAGCGCCGTGATGAACGGGATGTATCCCTCGGGGCTGCGCCCCTCGACGTCCCATTCGGGCAGCCAGGCCTCCCCCGCGAACAGGGAGTCGTCGAGCACGAGTCGGTCGACCACCCCGTCGCCGATCGCCGCGAGCACGTCATCTGCAAGGGTCTCGAGGTGCGCCGACGAACGGTAGAACGAGGCGGTCCCGACCGGGAGACGCGTCAGCGTGACGTCGCCGCCGCCCACGAGCACGATCTCGCCGGGCTCGGCACCGGCGACCACCCTCGTCGCGATGCGGTGGTCGGGGCCGAGGGCAGCGAGGGCAGCTGCTGACGTGAGGAGCTTCAGGACGCTCGCGGTCGGACCGGGGAGGTCGCCGTCGCGATCGAAGACGACCCGCCCGTCGGCGACGTCGATCACATGGATGCGCGCGGAGCCGAGTCTCGGATCGGCACCGCTCGCGGTCGTACGCGTCGCTTCCACTCTCGTCTCCGCCGTCATCGCTCATCCCCTCACCACGCCACTCGGGCGCAACATACGAAACGTATCCTCACTGGCTGGCCAGAAGCCTACGGCACGAAACACGTCATGGCATATGGCATTCGGAGCGGATCTCGGCGCGAACGGCCGGAGAGGACCTGAGTCCATTCCGCGATGCGCCGGAATCGGCCATGATGTGCACAGAGCTCACCCTGTCGGCGCTCGGAGGCGAGGACACGTGGAACGCGGAACGCCCGGGCCGCCGCTCGCCCGGTCGCTCGGATCGGCACTGACGCTCCTTCTGGCCGTCGGCGTGCTCTTCGCCGCGCTCGAGGCGGTGATGCTGCTGCCGGTCGATCCCGAGTACTGGGTCATCCTGCTGTTCCCGGCCGTGGCCCTCGTGTGGTTCGTCGCGGGCACCGTGGCGTGGCGCCGCCGCCCCGGCAGCCGCATCGGCCTCATCATCTGGATCGGCGGCATCGCGAGCCTGGTCGCCGGCCTGATCAATACCAACGTGCCCCTTGCCGCCGTCATGGGGGCGATCTTCGCGACCGTCACGATCGCGGTCACCGTGCACCTGCTCCTGGCGTTCCCGAGCGGGCGCCTGCCCGACACCAGGTCTCGGGTGATCGTCGTCGGCGCGTACCTCACCGCGACGGTGCTGCAGCTGCCGACCGCCGTCTTCGCTGCGGGCATCCTGGAGCCGTTCGGTGTTCCGATGGACGCCGAACTGGCGGAGATCGGCGACACCGTGCAGCGCATCGCCGCCTTCGCCCTGTCGGTGGCCACGGCGTTCGTGCTCGTCGACCGACTTCGCCGGGCGTCCCCGGCTCGACGCCGGGTGCTCGCGCCGCTGTACGGCTACGGCGTCGGCTCGGTGCTGCTCATCCCGACCGTCGCGCTCGCGGTCGGCCTGCTGCCCCTGACCGTCGTGGTCGCCATCCAGCTGACGCTCGTCGCCGGCATCGCCGTCGCCTTCGCGGTCGGCGTGATGATCGGCAGCTTCGAGCGCACCGCGGAAGCCGAGGAGCTCGCGGCGTGGCTCGGCACCGAGGAACCCGGGCGGGCGCCACTGCGCGCCGCGATCGCACGCGCGCTCGGCGACCCGACCGTCGACGTCGTCTACTGGCTGCCGGTGCGCGACGGGTTCGTCGACGACCGCGGTGTCACCGTCGACCTGCCGGACCGCGACGGCCGCGACGCCGTGGTCATCGAGTCGGCCGGGCAACCGGTCGGCGCGATCATCTACGACGCGCAGCTGCTGCCCGAGCCGAGCCGGGTGAGAGCGGTGGGCCGCGTCGCGGCGATCGCCATCGCCCGCGAGCGCCTCACCACCGAACTGCGCACCAGCCAGACCGCTCTGCGGCACTCGAGGGTGCGCCTCGTCGAGGCCGCCGACCGTGAGCGCCTGCGCATCGCGAAGGACCTCCACGACGGCCTGCAGGTGCAGCTGGTGCTGCTCGCCCTCGAGGCCGGCCGCATCGAGGGCACCGCCCCCGATGCCCCGGCGCGGTTCGAGGCGGCCCAACTGCGGAAGGGCATCGAGGCCGCCGCCGATGCGCTGCGCCGTCTCGTGCACGACGTCATGCCCGCCGCCCTCGTCGAGCGCGGGCTCGTGCTCGCGGCCGAGGACCTCGTCGACCGCATGCCCATCCCCACACGACTCGAGACGAGCGGGCTCGAGGCCCCGCTCGGGTCGACGGTCATGAACGTCGCCTACTTCATCGTCGCCGAGGGACTCGCGAACACGGCCAAGCACGCCAGGGCCGCCTCGGCCTCGGTGCGGCTCGTCCGCCGGGCCGACGTGCTCACGATCGAGGTCGCCGACGACGGCATCGGCGGCGCCACCGATCGACACGATCGAGGCCTCGCCGGCCTCGGTGATCGCATCGACGCGATCGGCGGGCGGATGTCTCTGGCCAGCCCGCCCGGTGGCGGCACACTGCTGACCGCGGAGCTGCCATGCGGGTCGTGATCGCAGAGGACGAGGTGCTGCTCCGGCAGGGGCTGCGACTGCTGCTCGAGGAGGGCGGGTTCGACGTGGTCGCGGCGGTCGGCGACGGCAACGAGCTCATGACCGCGGTCGGCATGCACAACCCCGACCTCGTGATCACCGACATCCGGATGCCGCCGTCGAACAACGACGAGGGCCTGCGCGCGGCACTCCGCATCCGTGAGCAGCACCCCGACACTGCGATCGTCGTGCTCTCGCAGTACGTGCAGCGGAGGTACGCGATCGAGCTGCTCGACGGCCGCGCCGCTCGCGTCGGATACCTGCTGAAGCAACGCATCGCCGACATCCGCGCCTTCCGCGACGACCTGCACCGCGTGGTCGACGGCGGCACGGCGCTCGACCCCGAGATCGTCGCCGTGCTGATGTCGCGCGCCGGCCGCAGCGCGGGGGTCGTGCGCGAACTCACTCCGCGCCAGCGTGAGGTGCTGGCCTTCATGGCCGAGGGCCGATCGAACGCCTGGATCGGGCAGCGGCTCGTGCTCACCGAGAAGGCGATCGTGCAGCACACCTCGAACATCTACGACGCGCTCGGGCTGCCCGTCGCCGCCGACGACCATCGACGTGTGCTCGCCGTCATCCGCTACCTCGACGGCGCCGCGGGCTGAGCGCGCCGACACCGGCGACCTAGGCCCATGGTGGCTCCCCTGCCGGGCGGCCAGAGTATTGGCTGCGCGCCCATGCGTTGCGACCGAGAGGATCTCCCATGGCCCTGTCCGCAGCAATCCCGATGACGAATGCCGCGATCGGCGTCGCCCGCACCGCCGACCTGATCTCCCCCGCCCTCGCCGCGAGGGTCGCCGCGCCGATGTTCGGAAGCTCCCGGCCGGTGCGCCGGGTCCACGACTCCGAGCGCGGCATCCACGAGACCGCGAAGCGGCGGCCGCTGCGGCTTCCGGGCGGCGACGGCGTCTCGTACGAATGGGGGGCGGGCACCCGCACCGTGCTGCTCGTGCACGGATGGCGCGGCCGCGCCTCCCAGTTCGCGCCGATCGTGCGGGAGCTGCGGGCCGGCGGCTACCACCTCGTCGCGTTCGACGCGCCCGCGCACGGCGACGGGTACGGGCGTCGCACGGTGATCCGCACCTGGATCGACGCGATCGACGCGATGAGCGAACGGCACGGGCCGTTCGAGGCCATCGTCGGGCACTCGCTCGGCGCTCTCACCGCGATCAACGCGGTTCGCGAGGGCGTCTCGGCACCGCGCGTGGCCGCGATCGCGCCCGTCTCCTCGGGCCGCTACCTCTTCGACACGTTCGCCGGCCACGTCGGCCTCAGCGACCGTGCCGCCGAGATCCAGCGCGACCGGTACCGCGAACGGGTCTTCTCCGACTTCGCGGATCCGTGGCGTTACTTCGACGCCGTGCGAGCGCCCATGTCGCCCGACATCGAACTCCTGCTCGTGCACGACCGCGACGACTCGCAGATCGCCGCGAGCGAGAGCGAACGCCTGCACGCCGCACACGGCGAGAACTCGCGGCTGCTGCTCACGAGCGGCCAGGGTCACGGTCGCGTGCTCGCCGCCGACCGGACCCTCGACGCCGTGAGCTCCTTCATCGACGGCGGACTCGCGGCGTTCGACCTGGACCGGCTCGGCGACGATCAGGCCGTGCGCTCGTTCGCCTGAGCCCGCGCGGGTGCCCGGCGCTGCGGTGCCCACGCTCAGCGCAGCTGGGCGAAGCTCTCGGCACTCGCCGTCGGCCCGACGACGAGGATGGTGTCGCCGGCGTGCAGCACCGTGTCGGCGTCCGCGTTGCGCCACTGCTCGCCGGCGCGCTTGAACGCCGCGACCGTGACGTCGTGCTCGGTGCGGAGTCCGCTGTCGCCGAGCCGCTTGCCGATGAGGATGACCGGGGCGGCGGCCTTCACGAGGGCGTAGCCGGGCTCGACCTCGATGTAGTCGAGTGCCGCGCCCCGCACGAGGTGCGCGACCCGGCGCCCCATGTCCTTCTCGGGGTAGATCACGTGGTGCACGCCGAGCTGCTCGAGGATGAGGCCGTGGCGGTCGTCGACGACCTTGGCCCAGATCACCGGGATCTTCATGCTGAGCAGCACGGAACAGGTGAGGATCGAGGCCGAGATGTCGTCGCCGATCGCGACAACGACCCGGTCGAACTCGTCGACGGCGAGCTGTCGCAGCGCCTCCTCCTTCGTGGAGTCGGAACGCACCACCTGCGTGAGCCGACCATTGAGCGACTGCACGAGGGTCTCGTCGAGGTCGATGCCGAGCACCTCCGTGCCCCCGGCCATGAGCTCGAGTGCGAGGGCGCTGCCGAACCGGCCGAGCCCGATGACGGCGACCGAATCGGCCTCGGCGATGCGGCGCGACGGGTCGCCGCCGAAGAACGGGAATCTAGCCAATGGCCGGCCTTTCCTTGGGGTACTCGTAGAGCAGCGGTCGCTCGCGCAGCGCGATCGCGCTGCCGAGGGTGAGGGGGCCGAGTCGGCCGATGAACATCAGCAGCACGAGCACGAGCTTGGCCGGGTCGGGCAGACCCGGCGTGACGCCGGTCGAGAGCCCGACCGTGCCGAACGCCGAGATCGCCTCGAAGAGCATGCGGTCGAGGTCTTCGCCGGAGATGAGCATGAGGGCGACCGTCGCCGCCATGACCGCGGCGACCGCGAGCAGCACGACCGTGATCGCCTGCCGGTGCACCGCGCGCGACAGGCGCTTGCCGAAGATGTTGACCGCCCCTTCGCCGCGGAGCTCGGTGAGCATGATGAAGTACAGCACCGCGAAGGTGGTGACCTTGATGCCGCCCGCGGTGCCGGCAGGGCCGCCGCCGATGAGCATCAGCACGTCCATGCCGAGCCACGTCTCGTCGCGCATCGCGCCGATGTCGAGGGCGTTGAACCCCGCGGTTCGGGTCTGCACGGAGTGGAAGAAGCCCGTGAGCACGCGCGCGGCAGGGTCGAGGGCGCCGAGCGTCGCGGGGTTGTTCCACTCGATGACGGTGATGTAGACAGTGCCGGCGACGAGCAGCACGGCGCTGCCCCACAGCACGAGCTTCGTGTTCATCGACCAATGCAGCGGCTTCGTGAACTCCTTGCGCAGCTGCATGATCACGGGGAACCCGAGTCCGCCGAGGATGATCGCGGCGGCGATCGGCAGGCAGATCCAGGGGTCGCTCACGAAGCCCATCAGGTTGTCGCTGTAGAGGGCGAACCCGGCGTTGTTGAACGCGGAGACGGCGTGGAAGGCGCCGTACCAGGCTGCCTGGCCGACGTCGTAGCCGTAGCCGAACACGAATCGCAGGAACAGCAGCACGAAGGTGCCCGCTTCGATCGTGAGCGAGATGAGCACGATGCCCCGCACAAGGCCGCGCACATCGTCGAGCCCGACGGCCTTCGCCTCGGCCATGGTGTTCAGCCGCGAGCGCACCGAGAGCTTGCGCGCGAGCACCAGGCCGATGAGCGAGGCGAAGATCATGATGCCGAGGCCGCCCAGCTGGATCAGCAGCATGATGACGACCTGCCCGAACGGCGTCCAGTACACGAGGGTGTCGACGACCGTGAGCCCCGTCACGCAGACGGCGGAGGTCGCGGTGAACACCGCCTCGATGAATCCCGCGCCACCCGGGCCGGCCTTCGAGATCGGCAGCATGAGCAGGAACGTGCCGACGAGCACCGCAACGGCGAACCCGACCACCACGACCTGCGCGGGGTGCAGCCGGAACTCGCGGAGACGGTGCATCCGCCGACGCAGCCTCGCCGTCTCGCGTGTGGTCACCTCCGTACTCTAGACCTCGGTCAGGCGCCGTCGGAGGCGCGACGTAGGCTCGTCTGGCACATGAAGAACTCCGAGGCATCCGGTACCCGAGCGGGCGAGCGCCACGCCGATCGCGGTGTCGACCGCGAGATCCTGCGCCTCGCCGTGCCCGCACTCGGCGCGCTCATCGCCGAACCGCTCTTCCTCCTCGCCGACACCGCGATGATCGGCCACCTCGGCGCCACGCCCCTGGCCGGACTCGGCCTCGCGAGCGCGGTGCTGCAGACGATCATCGGCCTCATGGTCTTCCTCGCCTACGCGACGACGCCGGCGGTCGCTCGCCGGGTCGGACTCGGCGACGTGCGGGGCGCCGTGGCCTCGGGCATCGACGGGCTGTGGCTCGCACTCGGCATCGGCGTCGTGCTCGCCGTCGCCGGATGGTTCGCGGCACCCGTGCTCGTCGGACTCTTCGGCGCCTCCGAGGCGGTGACGAGCGAGGCATCCGTCTACCTCTCGATCTCCATGGCGGGGCTGCCCGCGATGCTCATCGTGTTCGCGGCCACGGGCCTGCTGCGCGGCCTGCAGGACACGCGAACGCCGCTCTGGGTCGCGGGCATCGGCTTCGCGGTGAACATCGCCCTGAACTACGTCTTCATCTACGTCGCCGGGTGGGGCATCGCCGGCTCGGCCGTCGGCACCGTCGTCGCGCAGTGGGGCATGGTGGCGGTCTACCTCGTCGTCGTCGCGCGGCACGCCGCCCGGGCCGGTGCGAGCCCATGGCCGCATCATGCGGGAGTGCTGCGCGGCGCGGCATCCGGTGGCTGGCTGTTCCTGCGCACGCTGAGCCTGCGGCTCGCGCTGCTGCTCGCGACGTGGGCGGCGACCTCGCTGGGCTCGAACGAGCTCGCGGCCTTCCAGGTCGCGATGACCCTCTACTTCACGATGGGCTTCGCCCTCGACGCCCTCGCCATCGCGGCGCAGGCCCTCGTCGGGCGCGACCTCGGCGCCGGCGACGTGGCCGGGGTGCGCGCGGTGCTTCGGCGCTGCCTGCAGTGGGGCGTCGGCAGCGGGGCCGTGATCGGCGGCCTGCTGCTCGCGACGGCCTGGGTGCTGCCGACGCTCTTCACGAGTTCAGCGGATGTCGCAGCGCTCCTGCCCCCGACGCTCATGGTGCTCGCGCTCTCGGCCCCGCTCGGCGGCATCGTCTTCGTGCTCGACGGCGTGCTCATCGGCGCCGGCGACGCCCGCTACCTCGCATGGACGGGCATCGTGAACCTCGTCGTGTTCGTGCCGCTGGCCCTCTGGGTCGTCGCCATCGCCCCGGCGGGAGCCGCGGGCCCGGCATGGCTCATGGCGGCGTTCGCGATCGGCTACCTCGGCGCGCGGGCGGTCACCCTGGGGCTGCGGGCGCGCAGCGCGGCGTGGATGGTGGTCGGCGCCGGACGCTGAGACCGTGCTCCTCCGCGGAGCGGCTCACGCCCCGCGCTCGGCGCGCCACTCGACGAGCAGTTCGGGCATGCGGCGCTGGATGAAGAGGAAGAAGTCGCTCATCTCGGCGATGCGCTGCGAGGCGAGCGAATCGGGATCGTCGATCGCGGCGACCGCCTTCGATGCGAGCGCCTCGAGGTGGTCGTAGAGCGGATTCTTGCCCATCGTCACCGTGTACCAGGCGTGCTCGGGCAGCTCGTAGAGCACTCGGCGCGAGCCCGGCTGCGACACCCGGCGCACCATGCGCAGGGTCTGCAGGTACCGCACGGCGCCCGAGATCGCGGCGGCGCTCGCGACGAGCTGATCGCTCAGCTCGCGGGCGGTGAGCCCGGTCGACTCGGCGGCGATGAGCGCCATCAGCACTCGCGCCGGCATGCGCGGGAAGCCCGCCTCGGCCATCGCCGCGGCGGACTGCTCGACGAACTCGTGCATCGCCTGTTCGTCTCGCGCCATGCTCCCCATCCTCACAGAACGAGCGGGGCGTCCAGCGGATGCCCCGCGCCCACGTTCACCCGCCGAGTGCCAGATCCCGTCGCCGCACGAGGGCCGTGGCCCCCGCCGCCACGACGACGGCGATGCCGGCCATCACCCATGCTGCGGTCCAGTCGATCGTCTCGGCCGTGACGATCGGCGTGTGGCTGAACGGCGAGATGTCGCGCATCCACTCGGGGAAGCCGAAGAGCCCGCCGAACTGCCCGAGCAGGATCGCGACGAGCAGCACCGTCCACCCGAGGGCGATCGACGCACGCGGCACGAGCGCGAACACGAGGGCGGCGACCGCGACGATCACGAGACAGGCCGGCAGCTGGGCGAGGCCGGCCTCGGCGACGGTCGACATGCGGGCACCGGCATCCGGCGACCCGATGAGACCGACGAAGGCGCCGAGCACCGCGAAGGCGAGCACCGCGGCGACCGAGACGGCGCCGATCAGGAGGTACGCCGAGAACCAGCGGTGGCGCGACACGGGCGCCGCGAGCACGAGCTCGGCGGTGCCGCCGGCTTCGTCCTGCCGGGCGCGCATGATCGCCTGCACCCCGCCGACGGCGGCGAGCACGCCGACGAAGGCGAAGAGTCCCGTCGTGAAGAGGTCGATCAACCCGCCCTCGGCGTTCGGTCCCGCGAGCGACGCGAGGGTGTCGTTGATCGCCTGCCCGGCCTCCTGGCCGTCGGGCGTATTCACGAGGTCCACGACCGTCTGCCCCACGGCGCCGAGGACGAGCCCGAAGAGCGCACCGCCGGCGGTCCAGCCGATGACGGGGTTGCGGAGCGTGCGCCAGACGAGGCCGATCGGACCCGAGAGGCTCAGCGGCGCGTGCAGGCGGCCGGCCCGCTCGGGCACGATGCTCGAGTCGAGGTCGCGGTGCGACTGCAGCCACGCCGAGGCGGCGAAGAGCACTGCACCGAGGCCCACGCAGAGCGCGAGCGGCCAGAGGCGCTGATGCGTGTACGGCGCCACGGCCTGGCCCCAGCCGATGGGGCTCAGCCAGCTCCACCAGCCCGGCTCCATGCTGAGTCCGTCGGGCTGCACCGTGCCGGTGGCATCGCCCATCGCGCGGAAGGCGTAGCCGAGGGTGACGATCGCGGCTGCGAGCCCGTTGGCGCCGCGCGAGGTGCGCATCAGCTGCGCGCACGCGAGCCCGACGCCGAGGTAGGCGATGCCCACGGTCGACATGGCCGCTCCGTAGAGCAGTGCGCCAGAGGCATCCGCGCCGTACGCGAAGGCCACGCCGCCCATGATCGCGCCGACCAGGACGCTCAGGATGACGCCCTCGAGCGCCGTCGCGAGGAGCGGCGCGATGCGCCCGGCGGGCGTCGAGCCGACGAGCTCGGCGCGACCCGCCTCCTCGTCGCCGCGCGTGTGCCGCACGGCGAGGAACGTCATCATCAGGCCGATCATGAGGCCGAGGAAACCGAACAGCAGGAAGAACTGGAACGCGTCGGGGTCGGTGCCCTGCGGAGTGCCGCGGAGCATCAGGATGGCCGGGCTCATGATCACGAGCCTGATGACGCTCGCCCGCTCGGCCTCATCGCCGTAGGTCTCGGTGACGGCGCCCCGGCCGGCGACCTCGAGCAGCACGAAGAGCGCGAGCCACACGATGATCTGCACCCGGTCGCGGCGGAACCGCGCGAGCAGCAGGGTCGGCAGGGTGTTCATCGCACGCCCTCGAGGCTCGATCGGGCGGGCTCGTCGAGCTCGTCGTGGTAGTGCCGCATGAACAGCTCCTCGAGCGAGGGCGGGTTCACGGTGACGCCGCCGGCGCGCAGGCGGCCGAGGGCGGCGAGCACGTCGGGCATGGCGTCGGAGTCGGCGGTGAAGCGCACGCGAGCGCCGTCGACCACGAGGTCGTGCGCGCCCGGGATCGCCGCGAAGCCGGCCGGGTCGAGCCCCTCGCCGGCGAACGAGACCTCGGTGCGGGTGAGGTGGCGGAGCTCGGCGAGCGTGCCCGTCTCGACGGTGCGCCCCGCGCGGATGATGCTCACCCGGTCGCACAGGTGCTCGACCTCGGAGAGGATGTGGCTCGACAGCAGCACGGTCGCGCCGTCGCCGAGGAGCGCCGCGATCTCCTGCCGGAAGACCGCCTCCATGAGCGGGTCGAGGCCCGAGGTGGGTTCGTCGAGGATGTAGAGGTCGGCGGGCGTGGCGAGGGCCGCGATGAGCGCGACCTTCTGCCGGTTGCCCTTCGAGTAGGTGCGACCCTTCTTCGACGGGTCGAACTGGAAGACCTCGGCGAGGTGCTCGCGCCGCGCCGCGTAGGCGCGCTTGTCGGTCGTGCCGCCGCGGAGGCGCGTGAGCAGGTCGATCGACTCCCCGCCCGAGAGGTTCGACCAGAGGTTCACGTCGCCCGGCACGTAGGCGATGCGACGGTGCAGCTCGACGGCGTCGCGCCAGGGGTCGCGGCCGAAGAGCGTCGCGTGGCCGCCGCTGGCCCGGATCAGGCCGAGCAGCACGCGAATGGTGGTGGACTTCCCCGCGCCGTTCGGGCCGAGGAACCCGTGCACCTCGCCGGCCTCGACACTGAGGTCGAGCCCGTCGAGTGCACGCACGCGGCCGAAGCGCTTCTCGAGGCCGCGTGTTTCGATGACGGTGTTCATGAGGCCGACGATACGCTTGGTTCACAAATTTGTGAATCTTCCTAACGGATCCCTAACGGCGACTGCGGCGAGCAGCCTCAGCCAGCGGTGCGCTGCGCCGCCGTCGTGTCGCCGACGTGCAGCGTGCTCGTGAAGCACCGCGACTCGGGCGGCTCGCCCGAGAGCATCTGCACGACGGCCTCGCCGGCCGCGCGCCCCTTCGCGACCGAGGGCTGCGCGAGCGTCGTGAGATCGTGCTGCAGCCCGTCGACCCGGATGCCGTCGAAGCCGAGCACGCTGAGATCGCCCGGCACGTGCATGCCGAGCTCCTCGGCCGCCTGGATCACGCCGGCCGCGAGCAGGTCGCTCTGGGCGATGATCGCGGTCGGGCGGTTCGCCGGGTCTGCGAGCAGCGCCCGCGCCGCCTCGAGCCCCTCCTCGATCGAGCTCGCGCCGGCGGCTCGCCCGGTCGCCGCGGGGAAGATCTCGCGGGCTCCTGCCAGACGCTGGGTCGCCGTCGCCGCAGTGCCCGACTGGAGCAGTTCGTCCGTGAGTGGGCCACGGGTGCGGGCGGCGTCGAAGGGCAGCGTCACGATCGCGACATCCGTGTGCCCCAACTGCCGCAGGTACTCGGCGCCTCGCCTGGTGGCCTGGAGGTTGTCGATCGAGATCTCGGGGATGTCCTCGCCCGTGTCGCCCTCGATGGCCACGGCGGGGATGCCGCGGCGACGCAGCGCCTCGATCGAGACGGCGAGACGGGGGCTGCAGCCGATGAGCACGACCGCGTCGACCGGCGCACTCTCGATGCTCACGGCGCTCTCGCCCGCCACGCCGGTGTCGGTGAGGAGCAGGAGGCCGGCGCCGAGCGGCGCGATGCCCTCGGAGATGCCGTCGAGCATCTGGATCTTCACGGGGTCGAGGAACGCCGCACGCACGCGCTCTTCGAGCACGACGCCGACGATGCCCGATCGTCCGCGGCGGAGCGACCGGGCGCGAGGGTCGGGGCCGGCGTATCCGAGATCGGATGCCGCGGCGAGCACGCGCTCCTTCGTGGCATCCGATACCGGGCCCGAGCCGCTGAAGGCGAGCGAGGCGGTCGACTGCGAGACCCCTGCGCGCGCCGCGACGTCGGCGAGCGTCGGGCGGGAAGCGGCATCGGGCTGCATGCGCCCGAGTCTAGGCCGAATCGATTCGATCGGCGATCTGCGGTTCGCGGAGCGCCCGATGCGCGGCATCCCCTAGGCTCGGCCGCATGTCGAGAACCGCCCTCATCACCGGCGCGAGCTCCGGACTCGGCGCCGAGTTCGCCCGCCAGCTCGCCGCCACCGGAGCCGACCTCGTGCTCGTCGCGCGCGATCGCACCGCCCTCGACGAGCTCGCCGAGCGGATCCGCCGCACGCACGGCGTCGACGTCGAGGTGCTGCGCGCCGACCTGCTGAAGCCGCGTCACCTGAAACTGGTCGTCGAGCGCCTCTCCGACCCCGATCGACCGGTCGACCTGCTCGTCAACAACGCGGGCTTCGGCCTCCCGCTCGACTTCGCGAGCAACGACATCGACGACGAGGTGCGCCATCTCGAACTCCACGTCGAGGTGCCCATGCGCCTCAGCCACGCGGCGCTCCGCGCGATGCTCCCCCGCAAGCGCGGTCGCATCATCAACATCGCGTCGGTCGGTGCGTTCATTCCGCGATCGACATATGGGGCCTGCAAGCGCTGGCTGGTCGTGTTCAGCGAGTGGGCGAACGGCCAGTACGGGCCGCAGGGGGTCACGATGACGGCCGTGTGCCCGGGCTACACGCACACGAACTTCCACGAGCGACTCGGCCTGCCGCCCGGGCAGGAGGGCGTTCCCGGCTGGATGTGGCTCGACGCCCGAACGGTCGTGTCCGAGGCCCTGCGCGACACTGCGCGCGGCAAGGCCGTCTCGGTGCCCTCGCTTCGGTATCGACTGATCGTCGGCCTCGTGCGGTTCGCACCCCGCTCGCTGGGCGCCAGGGTCGGGGCCCGGGGGCGCTGACCCACCCGGCGGGATCGATTCGAGCACGCCGGCAGGTCGTGGTCGGTGCCCGCCGTGCATGCATCGACAAGGGCCCGTCCGCCGTTCGGCAGGACGGGCCCCGTCATCACCGGGTCAGCTGCAGCTGCGCCCGTCGTAGGCGACGCTGCTCGACACGGAAACGCCATCCGACAGGCGGGTCGCGGTCACCTCGACGGCACCCGCCGGCACGCTGCCCGCGCGAGTCGTGCTGGCGAAGCTCGCCCACGTGCCCGGAGCAACCGAGGCGAAGGTCTTCGTGCTGTACGCCGACGTGATCACGACCGAGATCGGAGTGCTCTCCGTGTTCAGCACACGACCGGACAGCGTGACGGTGGATCCGATGCAGCGCGTGACGACCGTCGACTCGACGACCGGCGGCGCCGGCTCGGCCGCAGGCGTCACGGCGGCCGACGCCGACGACACAGGCGATGCGCCCCACCAGTTCTGGGCGACGACGGTGAAGGTGTACGCCGTGCCGTTCGAGAGGCCCGACACGGTCGCACTGGTGTGGTCATCGGGCACCGTGACCGAGGCGCCACCAGGGTGCGCCGTGACGACGTACCGGTGGACCGGGATGATCCCGGGCGACGCCGGCGCCTGCCACGACACGACCGCCTGAGCGTCGCCGGCCACCGCCACGACCTCGCGGGGTTCGCTCGAGGTCGGGCGCGGCAACGTCATGTCGATCGTGCGACTCGGGGTCGACGACGTGACCTGCAGCACAGTCGCCTCATCGAGGGAGACCGGCGTGGCCGAACCCTCCTGCCAGTACCCGGTCAACGAGTCCCCGGCACCCGCACCGTCGACGACGACGCGGTACTCGCCCGGAACGACGTTCTCGAGCGCATATGCGCCGGATGCGCCGATGACGGCGGTGCGGCTCGTGCTGTAGTCGTTGCCGGTTGCCGGGCGGATCCCGACCCTGATGCCCGTCGACGCGCGACCGTCGGGGTCGAGCATCGTGCCGTCGATCACGCGACCGTTCGATTCCAGTTCCATGTCGATGCCGGTGACGCCCGCCCCGTCGACGACGATGGGCGTCGGTGTCGTGCCACCGAAGGCCGAGTGAAGCCCTGCAACGCCGACGCCGACCTGCGCCGTGTAGCTCCCCGACGGAACCGCGATCTGCCACGGGTTGGCGCCGTTCTGCAGAGCGATCGAGGTGGAGATCTCCTGGTCGTTCGCGAGGCTCCTGATGCCCAGGTACGCCGTCGTCTCACGCGACAGGCCGCTGACGGCGACCGTTCCCGACATGGTGGTGCCGCGGATCAGCTCGAGGTCGCCGAGTTCGTACGCACCGCCGTGGGGGAACGTGCGAGCCGCAGGCCCGTATTCTCCCCAGGCCAGCCCGCCGCTCGTCGTGACGTGGGATTGGACGTACGGCGCGACCGGTTCGACCATCACCCGGTAGTAGCTGATGTCGATGTCCCAGCTCAGCGTGAACGTGCCGTCGGATGCCGAGGTCGTCACGGGTGCCGGCTCATCGCCGTAGTACCCCTGGCGTGCGGTCGCGGCCACGCTGACGCCCGCCATCGGCTCGCCGTCACTGCCGACGATGCGCCCGCTGACGGTCGTGACCGAGTCGGCGGCGGTCGCGGTGGCGCTGACTCCACCGGTGACGAGCAGCAGCGCGAGCGCTGCACCGATCGCCCCCGGATGCAGCATCCTTCGCCACCGGATCTCCCCCTGCCGCCTTCGTGCCTTCACAGCCATCGATGTCCCCTTCTCCTCGGCGTGCACGCGCGCAGATGAGCAGCGGCCGGCGACACCGCGCGGCACGATGCGTGCATCCCACCCGAAGTCCGGGAGCGTGCCCACGAACTCTATCGGCCGGGCGCGAGCCCGTTTCAGTTGTCCACATCCCCTGTTCGGCGCGGCAGAACGGGCAGTCGAGACGACGCGGTCAGCGGGGTGCGGCCACCTCGTCGCGAGCAGCCACGAAGGCCGCGACGCAGCGCCGGATCTCGTCTTCGGAGTGCGCCGCCGACAGCTGCACGCGGATGCGCGCGGCCCCGCGGGGCACGACCGGGAAGCTGAACGCCGTGACGTACACCCCGTGCCGCTGCAGGGCGTCGGCCATGCGAGCGGTGAGTGCGGCGTCGCCGAACATCACGGGCACGATCGGGTGCTCGCCGGGCAGCAGGTCGAACGAGGCATCCGTCATCAGTGAACGGAAGAGGGCCGAGTTCGCGCGCAGCCGCGTGCGCAGCTCGCCCGAGGAGGCGAGCAGTTCGAGCGCCTGGATCGTGCCCGCCACGATCGCCGGGGCGAGCGTGTTCGAGAAGAGGTAGGGCCGCGCGCGCTGGCGCAGCAGGTCGACGATCTCCTGGCGGGCGGCGACGTACCCGCCGGATGCCCCGCCGAGCGCCTTGCCGAAGGTGCCGGTCGTGATGTCGACCCGGCCCTCGACGCCGCAGTGCTCGGGCGTGCCCCGGCCGTGCTCGCCGACGAAGCCGACGGCGTGCGAGTCGTCGACGAACACCAGGGCGTCGTACCTGTCGGCGAGATCGCAGATCTCGGCGAGCGGCGCGATGTACCCGTCCATCGAGAAGACGCCGTCGGTCACGATCACCCGGCGGCGGGCATCGGATGCCGCGACCAGCTGCGCCTCGAGGTCGGCGAGGTCGCGGTTCTTGTAGCGGTAGCGCCGGGCCTTCGAGAGGCGGATGCCGTCGATGATCGAAGCGTGGTTCAGCTCGTCGGAGATGATCGCGTCGTCGGCCCCGAAGAGCACCTCGAAGACGCCGCCGTTCGCATCGAAGCACGAGGAGAAGAGGATCGTGTCGTCGTAGCCGAGGAAGTCGGAGACGCGCCGCTCGAGCTCGAGGTGCAGTTCCTGCGTGCCGCAGATGAATCGCACGCTCGCGAGCCCGTAGCCCCAGTCGTCGAGCCCGGCATGCGCCGCCGCGACGATGCGCGGGTCGTTCGCGAGCCCGAGGTAGTTGTTCGCGCAGAAGTTCAGCACCTCGCGGCCGGCCACTTCGATCTCGGACGACTGCGGGCCGTGGATGCCGCGCTCGCGCTTGGTCAGCCCCGCGGCCTCGATCTCGTCGAGCTCCGCGCGCAACTGCTCCTTCACCGTTCCGTACATGTCTACAGCTCCGTCCAGTCGAGGATGACCTTGCCGACGCCGCCCGAGGCGGCCGCATCGAACGCCGCGCGCCAGTCGCGCGCCGGGTAGCGGTCGCTGATGATCGAGGCGACGCGCGAGCGCAGCTGCGGGCTCGTCTGCAGCATCGCGCTCATCGAGTTCCAGGTCTCGAACATCTCGCGCCCGTAGATGCCCTTCATGGTGAGCATGTGGGTGACGACCTTGCCCCAGTCGATCGCGAACGGCTCTGCGGGCAGGCCGAGCAACGCCATGCGGCCGCCGTGGTTCATGTTCTCGATCATCTCGGGCAGCGCCCTCGCCGAACCCGACATCTCGAAGCCGACGTCGAAGCCCTCCCGCATGCCGAGGCGCTCCTGCGCCGACCGCACCCGCTCCTTCGAGACGTCGACGACGGCGTCGGCGCCCATCGAGAGGGCGAGGTCGAGGCGTGCGGGCGAGACATCCGTTGCGACGATGAAGCGGGCGCCGACGTGCCGGGCGACCGCGATCGACATGAGTCCGATCGGCCCGCAGCCGGTGACGAGCACGTCTTCGCCGACGACCGAGAAGGCGAGCGCGGTGTGCACGGCGTTGCCGAACGGGTCGAAGATCGCACCGACCTCGGGCTCGATGTCGGCGTGGTGCACCCAGACGTTCTCACCGGGCAGCACGACGTACTCGGCGAACGCGCCGTCGCGGTGGAGGCCCACGCCCTTCGTGCGGATGCACATCTGGCGGCGCCCGGCGCGGCAGTTGCGGCACATGCCGCAGACGATGTGCCCCTCGCCAGAGACGCGGTCGCCGACGGCGACGTCGTGCACGAGCGGCCCGACCTCGACGACCTCGCCGTAGAACTCGTGGCCGGGGATGAGCGGCGCGGCGATCGTCGACGCGGCCCAGTCGTCCCACTTCTCTATGTGCAGGTCGGTGCCGCAGATGCCGGTGCGCAGCACCCGGATCTTCACGTCGGCGGGGCCCGTCTCGGGCTCCGGCCGATCGACGTACTCCAGGCCGGCGCCGGGTGCAGGTTTGTAGAGGGCCTTCATCGCAAGAAACTCCATTGTTGAGAACATGAACCGCTGGGTGCGGCGGCTCATGCGAGTGGTCCGGTGGATGCGCCGGATGACTCAGCCATCGTACCGGCGATGCTGCGGATGCCTCGGGCTGGTGCAGGGATGCCGCCAGCCCGGGAGCGGGCGCGAAACGCTGTCGGCCGCGGTCCATCGAACGAATTGTAGCGCGTGACGTGTGATATATGACACACTGTCCGCGGTGCAGCGAAGACGCCGCGCCACTCCGGCCGGGGGCCGGAGATCGCACCGGGTCGGGAACCTGCAGTGCCGGGGTCTTCGATCCGCAGCAGATGATTCAGGAGTCGACGATGACCCAACCCATCCGACGACGCGGAACCGGCACAGCCATCGCGCTGTCGCTCGTACTCGCATTCAGCCTCGGCGCCCCGCTGGGGGCCAACGCGGCGGCACCGCCCGATCCGGTGCCGTCGGGCTCCGGCCCGGCGGCCGACACCGGGGGCGCGGCAGCCACGGGTTCCGGCGAAGCGCTCGGGCCCGAGCTCGACTCGGAGCCGGCGGCACCGCTCACGGCGAACACCGAGGTGCACCGCACCGAGGCCGGTGACGAGGTCGCCGTTCCCGACCGGCCGTCGGCCGGAGCAACCGGGGCCTCGGGCGCCCCGTCCGCCCGGCAGGCGGCGGCGGCCGCGGAGTGCAGCACCGCGGGCTTCGCAGCAGCGAGCGGCCAGTCGCTCGTCGACCTGATCGTTGCGAGCCCCATGGACTGCATCAACTCGCTGTTCCTCGTGAAGGGCGCCGACGCCAAGTCGATCTTCGCCGAAGCGCAGATGATCACCGTCGCGAACGCGCTCCGCACCGTCGCCGGCTCCTACCCGGGCGACAACTCCACGTCGGCCGGCCAGCTCGTGCTGTTCCTGCGGGCGGGCTACTACGTGCAGTTCTACGACGCCGAGAACGTGGGCGACTACGGGGCGTCGCTGTCGAACGCCGCGGCCGGGGCGCTCGACGCCTTCTTCGGCAACCCGCGCTCGCGCGATGTCACCGACGCCAACGGCGAGGTGCTCGGCGAGGCCGTCATCCTCATCGACAGCGCCGTGCTCAACGACCGCTACCTCGACGTCGTCGAGCGGCTGCTCACCGAATACGACGCCGAGTACGAGGCGCTGTGGTGGATGCGCAACGCCGTGAACAACGTGTTCACGGTGCTGTTCCGCGGCCACCAGGTGCCCGAGTTCGTCGCCGCCGTGGCCGCGGATCCGTCGATCCTCACCACGCTGCGCGACTTCGCCGTCGCCCACCTCGACCGGCTCGGCGGCGACACCGCCTTCCTGCCGACGAACGCCGGTCGCGAGCTCGCCCGCTTCCTCGGCGACGATTCCGTGCGCGCAGCGGCGAAGCCGCTCGTGACCGACCTGCTCACCCGCACCTCGCTCGACGGACCGACCGCGCAGCTGTGGGTCGCCCTCGGCCAGATGGCGAACTACTACGACCCCGAGGCGTGCGCCGACTACGGCACCTGCGACCTCGGCGAGCGCGTCGCCGAAGCCGTGCTCGTCACCGAGCACGACTGCTCCTCGAGCATCACGATCCGCGCTCAGGAGATCAGCGCCGAGCAGCTCACCGCGAGCTGCTCGAGCCTGCTCGCGCAGGACCGGTACTTCCATGCGGTCGCGAAGGACCCGGGGGCGGTGCCGAACGACGTGAACTCCAGCATCGAGGTGGTCGTGTTCGACTCGAGCAGCGACTACCAGAGCTACGCGGGTGCGATCTTCGGCATCGACACCAACAACGGCGGCATGTACCTCGAGGGCGACCCTTCGGCCGCCGACAACGTCGCGCGGTTCATCGCCTACGAGGCCGAGTGGCTTCGCCCGGCGTTCGCGGTGTGGAACCTCAACCACGAGTACACGCACTACCTCGACGGCCGCTTCAACATGCACGGCGACTTCGAGGAGGGCATGCAGACGCCAACGATCTGGTGGGTCGAGGGTTTCGCGGAGTTCATCTCGTACCACTACCGGGGTGAGGACTACACGGCCGCGCAGGCGGCGGCCGCGCAGGGCACCTACACGCTCAGCCAGCTCTTCGACACGAACTACGACCACGGCCAGGAGCGAGTCTACCGCTGGGGGTACCTCGCCGCGGCGTTCATGCTCAACGAACGCCCCAGCGAGCTGCAGACCATCCTCGGCTCGTACCGCGCCGGCGACTGGGACGCGGCCCGCACCTACATCACCGACACGATCGGCACGCGGTACGACGCCGACTTCGCGGCGTACCTCACCCGATGCGCGGCGGGCGACTGCAGCGACGATCTCGGCGGCGGCACCGACCCGGTCAACCGCGTTCCCGTGGCATCGTTCGCCATCTCGGCCGACGGCCTGGAGGTCGGCTTCACCGACACGTCGACCGACGAGGACGGCACGATCGCCTCGCGCCGCTGGCAGTTCGGCGACGGGCAGGAGTCGACCGAGGCGAACCCGACGATCGCCTTCGCCGCCGCCGGCACGTACTCGGTCACGCTGACGGTGACCGACGACGACGGGGCGACCGGCACGGTCACGCTCCCCGTCACGGTGGCGGACGGCGGCACCCCGGCACTCCCCGAGTGCACGGGCTCCGACCTCCGCCAGCTCGACGACGAGTGCAGTCGATCAGGGCGCTCCGCTGCGCGCGGTGACACCGACGGCCTGTTCATCTGGATTCCGGCGGGCACCGCACAGGTGACCGTCACGACGACCGGCGGCACCGGAGACGCCGACCTCTATTACAACTGCTACGGCTGGGCCGGCGCGAACGCGCACGTCGCGCGCTCGACGACCCCCGGCAGCAACGAGGAGAGCGTCGTGGTGGCCTGGCCGGCAGCCGGGTGGAACTACGTCGGCCTGACCGGGGTCGAGGACTTCGCGGGGGTGACGGTCACCGCCAGCTACTGATCCTTCGACAGGGGCGGCCGTGCTGCCCGGGATTCCCGGGCGGCACGGCCGTCGTCGTGCCGGTTGCGGTTCGCCCTCACGACGGATATCGTTCACTGATCACCGAATCGAATCGATTCGATTCGGGGTTCGAATGGCTCACGACGCCGACTCGACGCACCGACTCGACGCACAGACACGACGCACAGACGCACAGACACGACGACAGAAGCTGAACGATGACCGACCACCTCCGCGCAACCGCCACCACGAACCGCGCACGCCGCGAACTCCTCGCCTGGCGCAATGCGATCTTCGCCATCTTCTTCCTCTCGGGGCTCAGTCTCGCGAGCTGGGTCGCGCGCCTTCCCGAGGTGCGTGACCAGACGGGGCTCAGCACCCAGGGCGTCGGACTCGTGATCCTCGCCGGCTCCATCGCCGCAGTGCTCGGCCTCATCGCCGCTCCCCCGCTCATGGCCCGCTTCGGCGCGCGCACGGGCATGGCGGGCGCGCTCATCGCGGTCTCCCTCGGCCTCGCGTTGATCGGCATCGGCGGTTCGGCGCTGCCGTCCATCCCGCTCATCGTGATCGGGCTCGCGTTCGCCGGCTTCGGCAACGGCGCGGTCGACGTCATGATGAATGTCGAGGGCGCCGAGGCAGAGCGCGAGATCAGCCGCACGCTCATGCCGCTCATGCACGCGTTCTTCTCGTTCGGCACGGTCGCGGGCGCCGGCATGGCGGCCGCGGCGGCGGCGCTCGCCGTCCCGGTCGTCGTGCACCTCTCCGTGATCGGCGCGGGCATCGCGGTCGGAGCGATCGTCGCGGTGCGGTTCGTGCCCAAGCGCAGCGAGCTCGGCGACCCGGCGGCAGCCGATGAGCGAGCGGATGCCGCATCCGCACGCCCGTGGACCGAACGGTTCCGCGACGGCCTCAGGGTCTGGGGCGATGTGCGCCTCCTGCTCATCGGCGTCATCATGCTCGGCATGTCGTTCGCCGAGGGATCGGCGAACGACTGGCTCACGCTCGCGGCGGTCGACGGCCACGGCTTCGACCCGGCCGTGGGCGCCGCGATCTTCACGGTCTTCGCGGTGTCGATGACGACGGCTCGCGTGCTCGGCGGCCCGCTCGTCGACCGCTTCGGCCGGGTCGCGACGCTCCGCGTGCTCGCCGCGACCGGCGTGGTCGGGCTCAGCCTCTTCATCTTCGGCACCGAGATGTGGGTGATCGTCGTCGGCACCGTGCTGTGGGGCATCGGCGCGTCGATGGGCTTCCCGGTCGGCATGTCGGCTGCCGCCGACGTGCCCGATCGCACCCAGGCCGCCGCCCGGGTGAGCGCCGTTGCGATCATCGGCTACTGCGCCTTCCTCGTCGGCCCGCCGTTCATCGGCTTCCTGGGCGAGCACTTCGGGCTGCTGAACGCCCTGCTCGTGATCCTGGCGCTCATGGTCATGGCCGGGCTCGCGGCCCCCGCGGCGCGCGAACGCTCGGGCAAGCCGGGTGCCACGGGCGGCGAGTCAGACGCCCCGGCCGCACAGGCCTGACGCCCGCGTCAGGCCGTCGAACACAACCGCTCGCCGTACACTCGACTGGTGCGTCTCGTCATCGCCCGCTGCTCCGTCGACTACGCCGGACGCCTCGCGGCACATCTCCCGCTCGCCACCCGCCTGCTGATGGTGAAGGGCGACGGCAGCCTCCTCGTGCACTCCGACGGCGGCAGCTACAAACCGCTCAACTGGATGAGCCCGCCGTGCACCCTCACGACGCTCGAGCCCGACGACGACCAGCGTTCTGCCGGCATCGTCGAGCTCTGGAAGGTCGTGCACCAGAAGACGGCCGACCAGCTCACCGTCTCGATCCACGAGGTGCTGCACGACTCGAACCACGAGCTCGGCGTCGACCCCGGCCTGCAGAAGGACGGCGTGGAGGCGCACCTGCAGAAACTGCTCGCCGAGCAGATCGAACTCCTCGGCGACGGTCACCGGCTCGTGCGCCGCGAGTACATGACGGCCATCGGCCCGGTCGACATCCTGGCGACGGATGCCTCGGGCGCCTCGGTCGCCGTCGAGCTCAAGCGCCGCGGCGACATCGACGGCGTCGAGCAGCTGACCCGCTACCTCGAGCTCATGAACCGCGACCCGCACCTCGCGCCCGTGACCGGCGTCTTCGCGGCGCAGGAGATCAAGCCCCAGGCCCGCACCCTTGCGGAGGATCGCGGCATCCGCTGCGTCGTGCTCGACTACGACGCGATGCGCGGCGTCGACAGCGGCGTGCCGACGCTCTTCTGAGCAGCAAAGTCCACAGACCGGTGGCGACCGGCGCCCACCACCCTCGGGAAACCTGAGTGTTGCTCGAACTTTCGCACCCTAGGATGTCACGGTGACCACCGAGCCCCTGACGATCCTCAAGACGACCACACCGACCCGCACCTGGTCGGCGGTGCTGTTCGACCTCGACGGCACGATCGTCGACTCGGCCTCCGACATCACCGGTTCGCTCGCGCACATGTTCACCGAGCTCGGGCTGCCCGTGCCGAGCGACGAGGTGCTGCGCGGCTACGTCGGCCCACCGCTGCTCGACAGCCTGCGCATGACCGCCGGCTTCAACGACGCCGAGGCGTGGGAGGCGCTGAACATCTACCGCGACCACTACGGCGAGCACGTGCTGCGCTCCCCCGTGTTCCCGGGCGTCGCCGGCGTGCTCGAGCGGCTGCACGCCGCCGGCATCCCCGTCGCGCTCGCGACCTCGAAGCCCGAGTCGATGGCCCGCAAGGTGCTCGACCACACCGGCCTCAGCCAGTACTTCACCGTCATCGCGGGCGCGAGCGACGACGAGGAGCGCAGCACGAAGGCCGACGTCGTCGCCGAGGCGCTGCGCCGCCTGCAGGCGCTCGACATCAGCACCGAACACGCGGTGATGGTCGGCGACCGCGGCTACGACACGCTCGGCGCGCTCGCGAACGGCGTGCCGACGATCCTCGTCGAGTGGGGCTACGGCTCCCCCTCCGAAGCCGGCGACGCCATGGCCGTCGTGCACTCCGCCGACCAGCTGCGGAGCCTCCTGCTCGGCTGACGCCGCGTCTCCAGCCGAACGACGGCGTCAGTAACCCGAAGCCACCGGTACGACCTCGACCGTGAACGAGATCGTGTCACCGGTCGCGCCGTTCTCGAGCGTCACCGCGGTCGTTCCGACGGCGGTCGCCGTGAGGCCCGGATTGGACTGCGCGCTCCCGTCGTCACCGCCCGGCGTGAACCGGGCGATCGTCGGATCTTCGATCTCGGCGTCCCAGTCGGCGTACGTCTCGTCGTCACCGGCCAGGTCGATCACGTTGCCGTCGACGACCTCGATCGTCTCGCCGTCGATGTCGTCGAGTTGCACGACGACCGGCGCCGGCAGGGTGTCGGTTCCGGTCGTGCACCCGGCGAGGGCGAGAGCGCCGGCCGCGAGGGCGCACAGCAGCGACACCGAGCGGCGCCCTGCACGGGGCATCCGCTCGCTCGTCCTCGTTCGGTCGACCATCGCGGCACCCCCGCCCCGCGGCGCGGAGCGCCGTCGGATTCAGCGTAGACCGGGCGGATGGCACGCGACAGCCCGGCTCGAACCGTGACGACGGCCGTCCGCATCACTCGATGCGGGCGAGCGGCTCCTCCTCGTCAGCGGTCTCCTCGGGCAGCGGCGGCGCCCAGAACCTGAAGTAGAGGTAGACCGCGATGGCGGCCAGTCCGAAGGTCGCCACGACGACGATCCACAGCCAGAGCGCGCCGCCGAGCTCGCGCCAGTGCCCCTCCCAGGCCGCCACTCCGATGACGAAGATCACGGTGACGGTGAGGTAGAACGCCCCCCAGAGCAGCTTCGAATGGGCGAACAGCAGCTCACCCGAGAGCAGCTTGAACGGCATCAGGTCGATCAGGAGCAGCACGATTCCCTCGGTCGTGATGGCGACGAGCGTCTCGACGACGAGCGCCCCGACGAAGTCGTGCGGCTCGCCGTGAGCCGTCAGCATGCTGAAGCCGACCCATGCCGCCAGACCGAAGACGATGATGATCGACGAGCGGATCGCCACCGCTCGCCAGGCGTACTGCTTCATCGCGGGTTGCGGCATCGAGAGGCCCATCACCAAGCCGATGAGGAAGCCGGGCGAGAACTCGAGGGCACGCGACGCGATCACGCCGAGGAGCGTGAGGATCAGGCCAAGGGGGCGCAGGCTCACCGTCGTCAGGACCGACCAGCGCTGCTTGAGGATGAATCCGGTGAGCCACGTCGAGACGAAGAACACGAAGAACATCGCGATGGCCGCGGCGAGGATGAGCCTGAGCGAGTGATCGTTGAACCCGAAGTGCGGATCGCCGAAGCCGAACAGCACGGCGGTCAGGAGAACGAGCCCGAGGCCCGCGATCGCCGACTCCTTCGTCATCCATGCAGACAGGGCGACGAACCACGCAGGCCGTCGAAAGCGCGCCAGTGGCCCGCTGAAGCGCTCGTACTGCTCCGCGATCGTCGCGTTCAAGAGATGCGCGGGCACGGCAGCCAGGATGATCAGCACGAGGCCGATGGAGAACGCGGAGGCGACCGCCGCGGGATTCGACACGACGTCCTGGATGCGCTGGAGCGCGCCGGTGAGCATGTTCGGCGCGACCTCGCCCTCCGCATGCTCGGCGGGGTGCTCCTCCTCGGCGACGGGCTCGTGTTCGGGCTCCGCCTCCGCGACGGCGGCGGGCGGCGCGGCGGGCCCGGGGCGCGCCTCGGCGGCGACCACGGCGCTCAACGGCACGGCGGCCACCGGAGCCACCCGGCCGTCCACGAATCCGCGGACCGGGGCGGCGGCGACCGGGGCGACGACGGGCGCCACGACCGGCGCGCGCGCGGGCGGGTCGACGGGCGGACTCCCGGGCGGACTGACGATCGTGACGACCGCCTCCTTCTGCGCCGAAGTGATGCCCGCGCCGGACAACGTCACGACGATGCGGTGCTGGCCGGGTTGCACGTCGTGCGGGATCGTCGCCGTGGCCGAGAACCTGCCGTCGCCGCCGACGGTGGCCGTCGCGAGGGTCACCGGGTCGGAGTGCAGCTCGACGAGCACGTTCAGTCCGGGCGGAAGGCCCGCGGCCCTGACGGAGAAGGTGGTGCCCGGCCGGATGGATCTCAGGTCGATGCCGTCGAGGGAGAAGCTCCAGTTCGGGTCCAGCCGGATCGGCGCCGCCACGACGCCGGTCGCCGCACTCGGCGCCGACAGTGCGCCGGCGCGGTACCCCGATGCCGTCTGCTCGCCGCGCGACCGCGTGTTCTCCTCGATCGCGCTGAACGCGGCATCCGCGCCGTTGCGGCCGGCCACGCGGCAGCTCCAGTGCCCCGACTCGTCGATCGGGACGTCGCAGACCCGGTTCCCGGCGGCGGCGGAGACGGTGACCGTGTCGCCGGGCGCACCCGTGCCGCCGAGCGCGACCGAGCCGTCGGCGGCGAGGGCGGCCGTGTCGATCGATGGCGGTGCCGGCACGACGATGTACTCGTCGATCGACAGCTTGCCGGGCGTGTACCCGTGCCCGTTGCCGTGGCTCTGCTCGGTGAGCAGCCGCCAGGCGCCGGCGCCGAGGCCGCTGAACGTGCAGTGCACGGGGGCGGAATGCCGGTCGCTTCGGTCGCTGCCGCAGGCATCGACGACGGCCCCGCCCGACAGCCGGAGGAGACTCACCGCGGCCACATGCGATCCCTTGCCCGGCACCGCGTCGACGGTCACCTCCGCAGGCGCGAAGGCGTACGAGACGACCGGGGGCTTCGGTCCCTGTCCGGTCGCGGACGCCGGGACGGCACTCAGCAGCACGGTGCCGAGGGCCAGCCAGACCGCGGCCACGGCCGATGCGACGGGACGGAGCATTCAGATCCCCCCAGATTCGATGGATCGAAGCGATCGAACGGAAGGGCGCTCAGCCGGGCAGCGCATTGCTGCGGGGATGGCTCGAGAGTATGCCTCGACCGAGATGTGCGCGACCCCCCGCCAGGGGGGCGCGCACCGTCGAGCGGATGCCTCACAGCTCACGCATATCATGACGCATGCTCATGAACAACCGTGCATGAGATCCGCCCCGCACGCAGTGCGAACGCGCATGATCGACGCGAATTCGCAGAGCTGCGCAACAGACATGCGTCGTGGTTCGGAAATGCTCTCCCAGCTCTTCCATAGGCGCCGCCTCGCACGGCAGTATTCCGAGTACGTTCGCCCACCGACGGACGTCGTACGCGCCCCGCGGTCACCTCCACGGGGCGCTCGAAGGGAGAAGCATGTCTGGATTCACGGGCCGCGCGCGGAGGCGCGCGGTTGCGGTCATCCCGGTATTCGCGCTCGCTGCCACCGGTCTGGTGTCATTCGGCGCTACGGGAGCGGTCGCTGCTGAATCGCCGGTGTCGCCACCGGTGATCAGCGATTCCGAGTACTACATGAACTACGCCGCACCTCGCATCGAGGGCCAGTTCGACACCGACGGCGAAGTCCTCGTCGATGGCGCGACGGCGAAGTCGGCACCGCAGGTTCAGGCCGACGCCGAGGCGTTCGACGCGAAGTACTCGCAGGGCAACCCGATCGCGGCGAAGGGGCTCGCCACGCTGGAGGCGAAGTCGATCGCCACGGGCAAGAACCCCAAGGAGCTGAAGCAGCCCAAGAAGGACAAGAAGCCCAAGAAGTCGAACTTCAAGCAGGCCGAGTCCACGCAGGAAGCGAAGCTCCTCACGATCCTCGTCGAGTTCGACGAGAACGCGAACGACGACTTCAGCGACACCTACGTGCCGACCGAGTTCGGCTCGAAGCAGTGCATGCCCGGCAACGTGCAGAACGGCCCGACGCACAACGGCATCCCGAACCCGGCCGACTACGAGCTCGAGGACAACAACTCGATGTGGGTGCCCGACTTCTCGTCGGAGCACTTCAACAAGATGCTCTTCACCGACGAAGGCATCACCGAGCGAGTGCGCACCGACCTCACCGGGCCCGACGGCAAGCCCGGCTTCGACATCTCCGGCTACACGATGAAGTCGATGTACGAGGAGATGTCCCGCGGCGCCTACACCGTCACCGGTGAGGCCACCCCGTGGATCACCGTGCCGCACTCCGAGGCCTGGTACGGCGCGAGCACCTGCTTCCTGAACGACGAAGGCGTCTACGAGGCCGGCGAGATCCAGGACCAGCAGGGTCACCCCGACAACCCCAAGGGGCCGGGCCAGCTGCCGATCGACGCAGTCGCAGCACTCGCACAGGCGCAGCCCGACTTCCCGTGGGCCGACTACGACATCGAAGACCAGGGCGACCGCGACGGCGACGGCGACTTCAACGAGCCCGACGGCGTCATCGACCACGTCGTGCTCGTGCACGCCGGTGAAGACAAGTCCGGTGGCGGCGGCGCGCAGGGCACCTACGCAGTCTGGGCGCACTCCTCGGCTGTCGCCGGCGGCGCGGACATCCCGGGCACCGACCTCCAGCTGTCGAACTACATCGTGCAGCCCGAGGACTCGGGCGTCGGCGTGTTCGCACACGAGTACGGCCACGACCTCGGCCTGCCCGACCTGTACGACACCTCGAACCAGGGCAACTCCGACGTCGACTTCTGGGACCTCATGAGCTCCGGCTCGCACTCCGGCCCCATCTTCCAGTCGATGCCGACCCACATGGGCATCTGGGACAAGTGGGTGCTCGGCTGGGTCGACCCCGTGGTGATGAACCCCGGTGACGACACCGAGACCATCAAGGTCGGCCAGACGTCCCGCGCACCCAAGGGCACCGAGGACGGCGTGAAGGTCAACCTTCCCGACAAGGTCGTCACCCTGGCCGAGCCGGCCAGCGGCGAGAACATGTGGTACACCGGAGCCGACCAGGACTGGGGCGACATCCGCATCGCCCGCACGGTCGACGTCCCGACCGACGCGAAGTTCTGGATGAGCAACAACTTCGTCATCGAGGAGGACTGGGACTTCGGCTTCGTCGAGGTCTCGACCGACGGCGGCGACACGTGGACCGACGTCAAGGTCTACAACGAAGACGGCACCGAGGCCACCACGGCCGAGGGCTACCCCGACCCGAACGGCAACCTTCACACCTTCGGTGACAAGAAGTACGGCCTCACGGGCAGCTCCGACGGTTGGGCTCGCCAGTACGTCGACCTCTCGGCATATGCCGGCACCACGGTCGGGGTGCGCCTGCGCCTCGCCACCGATGCCGCATTCCAGGAGCGCGGATGGTTCGCCGACGACTTCGCCGTCACGAGCGGAGCGACCGAGGTCTGGGCCGACGACGTCGAGAGCGGCGACAACGGCTGGACCGCCGAGGTCACCACCTTCGCCGACACGACCGGCCCCGGCTGGCGTATCGACACGGGCACGTCGAGCAAGGCGCAGTACTACATGGTGGAGTGGCGCAACTTCGACGGGTTCGACGAGGGCCTGAAGTACGGCTACAACTCGGTGTACAGCGCCGGTGCGTGGAAGGTCGAGAAGGTCGCGTACAACGCTCCCGGAGCGCTGGTCTGGTACCGCGACACGACCTACGGCAACACCAACCACGTGCGCACCAACGAGACGGCACTGCCGAGCTACGGGGCGAAGGGCGGGCTGCTGCTCGTCGACAGCCACTTCGACCCGCTGCGTCGCACCGGTGACGCCGCCGCGGCCGACGGCACGCTGCAGCACAACCTGCCGTCGCGTGCGCAGTCCTCCGACGTCGCCTTCGGCCTCACCCCGACGCACGCCTTCACGGAGTGCATCGCGGGTGCGGAGCTGACGACCGAGTACTGCACCGACATCCCGTCGCGCGCGCCGGTGAGCACCTTCACCGACGACCTCGGCTGGACCTCGGGCCTCGAGGTGCTTCCCGACGGTCGACTGGCCCGCCGCTTCCGCGACGGTTCGGCAGTCGTTCCGTCGCTCGGAAACGCCCCGTACAGCACGCGGATCGTCGACTTCGACGGCAACCCGCTGACCGACCTGTACGGCGCGGCCAGCCCGCTCGGCGGCGTCTTCGGCACCGGCAACCCCGGTGACGACGGCGTTGGCTACGGCACCGTGATCGAGGTGAAGAAGGCGTTCAAGGGCAACCAGTCGGCGCTCATCACGATCACCCCGCCTACCGCAGGCTGATCCAGCGACACGCACGACGACGAGGCGTCGGCTCCCTTCGGGGGGTCGGCGCCTCGCCGCATCTCCACCGGACGCCGGTGCAGCGAGCAGACCCGCCGGCCGTACACTGGCCGACGACGCACGAGGAGGTGCCGTGAACGACGCCCGAACCGCGCTCACGCATGAGCGCGAGATCACCGAGCCCGTCTCGCTGACGCTGCCGAACGGCAGGCTGAACCCCGCGGCAGTCGGGTGGACGCGGCATCCGCTGCACGACACCTCCGGAATCGGCGCCCGCGGCAGGGGCACGGGGCGCAACAAGCGCTGGGAGTACTGGGGCATCACGACCCCCGACCACATCGTCGCCGTGACGGTCGCCATGCTCGACTACGCGACGCTGAACCAGGTGTGGGTGTTCGACCGGGCCGCCGCGACCGACATCGACGCGAGCGCGATCACCCCGCTCTCCCGCGGCGTCGACCTGCCCGGCTCGCTCGGCGAGGGCGATGGGGCGCGGCCCGCGACGGCACGGGTACCGGGCATCGAGACGACGATCACCGACTCGGCCTCGGGCACCCGCATCGTCGCGACGACGAAGCGCGTCGCGATCGACATCGTCGCCGAACGGCCCGACGGTCACGAGGCGCTCGGCGTCGTCGTGCCGTGGAGCGACACGAGGTTCCAGTACACGGTGAAGGATGTCGCGCGGCCCGCCCGCGGCACGGTCACGATCGACGGGGTGACCCACGAACTGCCCGCCGGCGAGAGCTGGGCGGTGCTCGACCACGGGCGCGGCCGATGGCCGTACTCGATGCGCTGGCACTGGGGCGCCGCATCGGGCATCGAGCACGGGCGACGCCTCGGGCTGCAGCTCGGCGGCCTCTGGACCGACGGCACCGGATCGACCGAGAATGCGCTCTCGGTCGACGGGCGACTGCACAAGCTCGGCGCCGAGCTCGACTGGCGCTTCGACCCGAGCGACTGGCTGCGACCGTGGACGATCACCGGCGACCGCGTCGACGTGATCTTCACGCCGTTCCACGACCGGTACGCGAAGACCGCGCTCGGGGTCATCCACACCGAGACGCACCAGTGCTTCGGCACCTATCGCGGCACGGTGACGGATGACTCGGGCACGGCGGTGCCCGTCGAAGCCCTGCTGGGCTGGGCGGAGTTCGTGAAGAACCGCTGGTAGCGGCATCCGCTCGGCTCGCTCGAACTCGCGTCGCGATCGGCAGGCCGGGCGCCCGGCTCAGCTGCGAGGCGTGTGCAACCGCTCCTGCCGCCGCCGGAACGCCCGCCGCTGCACCTCGAGCTGCACCGAGAGCGTCAGCACGCCACCCGTGACGATGGCGACGAGGTTGATGCCGAGCTGCACGGCGGCGCTCCCGGCCTGCGCCCACTCGCCCGCCGCGATGCCGACCGCGATCGCACCCGCAGCGGGGATCGTCGTCACCGAGATGAGCACGCCGATGAGCGCGCCGGACTTCGCCGAGGTCAGCGAGAGCACCCCCGCGATGCCCGCGAGGAAGCCGACGACGTAGCTGAGGGCGTTCGGCTGCCAGATGAACTCGGTGAGCGGATGGCTCGCCTCGAGCGGATCCACGGGGAACAGGCCGATCGCCTGCTGCAGGAGCGCGAAGCCGATCGTCACGACGATGGCGCCGACGTAGCCGATGAGCAGGGTCGCCGTCGAGCGCCACACCACTCGTGGGCGCCGGCGCACGATGCCGACCGCGATCGCGGCGAGCGGCCCGAAGTCGGGGCCGACCACCATCGCGCCGACGATGAGGATGGGCTGATCGGTCACGACGCCGACCGCGGCGATGAGCGTCGCGACCGTCATGAACACGAGGAACGTCGCCGAGAGTCGCACCTCGTCGTCGGTGCGCGCCTCGACCTCCTCCCACACCACCGCGTCGTCATCGTTGCCGAAGACCGCCGCAGCGCTGCGACGGCGCTGGCGGCCGAGCGCGAGGTCGACCGACTCGATCGCGATCGATCCCTGCTGGTCGAGCCCGACCGCGTGCAGCTGCGCGAGCAGTCCGCTCGCGGCGTCGCGGTCGACGTCGCAGAGGAGCACGTCGCCCGCGGGGTCGAGACCCGCCCCGGGCAGGGAGATGAGGTTCGAGACGGGTGAGTCCGCAGCACGCAGCACGCCATCGACGTCGGCGCGCAGCGGAGTCGGGACGATCATCCTCAGGTGCAGCACCGTGCCAGTCTGGCGCGAGCGGATGGCTCGGCCGCCGCGCCGCGCGGATCAGGTGGCGAGGAGTCCGTCGAGCAGACGGTCGAGGCCCCACGCGAACGCCGAGGGCTCGGCGCCGTCTGCCATGAGGTGCGCGGTCGCCTCGGTGAGCGGGTGGCTCGCGGCATCCGACCACAGCGCGCCGGCCGTCGACGTGTCGGCGGCGGTCTCGACCTCGTCGACCCGCTCGGCGGCGTCGAGGGCGGCGACGCCGAGCACGTGGGCACGTACGGCGTAGGCGGCACGAGCGGCGTCGTCCTGCGACATCCCCTCGGCCATGAAGCCGGCGATGAGGGTTTCGTTGAGGCCGAGCGCGTGGCGCCCGTCGAGCGGGCCGCTCGTGACGAGCACCATGGCGCCGGTGTGCTCGGCGATGCGCGCACGCAGGGCCGCGGCGAGCGCGTGCACGCGTTCGCGCCAGGCGACGCCGGGATCGGCGGCCGCGGCCAGGTCGAGGCTCGACAGGAGCTCCTCGACCATCGCGCGCAGCAGCGCGTTCTTCGACGGGAAGTAGGTGTAGATCGCCGTGGGCGTGAGGCCGAGTGCCGCGGCGACGCCGCGCACGGAGACGGCGGCGAAGCCCTTCTGCTCGAGGATCTCGAACGCCGCATCGACGATGTCGACCTGGCTGACGCTGCGCCTCGGTCCGGGTTTCATGGTGCTCCTCGTGGGTCCGGGCGCAGGATTCGGCGCTCCGACCATTCTCCCGGGTTGCATCGCCCCTTCCGCACCTCCCGTGGTCGACTGCGCGGCGCCGTCAGGCGATCGACCTGAGGAAGGTCAGCATCGATGCCGGCTCCTCGATGAGCGGAGCGAGCGCCGAGTTGAACGCTGCACCGTGCCGAGCGGCGAGATGCGCTGCGAACGCCTCGCTGTCGCGGTAGACCTCGCTGACGATGAAGCGGCTGCCCGCCGCGACCGGCTCGGCAACCCCCGGCCTGCCGACCGAGGGCGCCTCGACCCGATGCGGCGTGAAGTCGAGGCATCCCGGCTCCTGGCGCACCTCGCCCGTGAAGGCGAGGAGAAGGCGTTCCACCTCCTCCTCGCACCCCGGCCTGGCAGTGAACTCAGCCACGAGTTCGACCCGAGCCGAGCCATTCGTCACCGTCATTCGCGTGCTGCGCCGGTCATGATCGCGACCGCGTCGGTCATCGAGTGCGTCTGCGGCGTGATCGTCGCCGCACGCTTGCCGAGGCGCTGGATGTGGATGCGGTCGGCCACGTCGAACACGTGCGGCATGTTGTGCGAGATGAGGATGACCGGGATTCCGCGATCGCGCAGGTTCCTGATGAGCTCGAGCACCTGGTTCGACTCCCGCACGCCGAGCGCTGCGGTCGGCTCGTCGAGCACGACCACCTTCGACCCGAAGGCCGCGGCACGCGCGACCGCGACAGCCTGACGCTGTCCGCCCGAGAGGTTCTCGACCGGCACGGTCACGTCCTGCAGCGTCGAGATGCCGAGCGCGCGCAGTTCGTTGCGCGCCTTCTCGCGCATGCCCTTCTGGTCGACGACGCGGAAGACCGAGCCGAGGATGCCGCGCTTGCGCTCCTCGCGCCCGAGGAACAGGTTCGCGGCCACGTCGAGCGCGGGCGAGACCGCGAGGTTCTGGTAGACCGTCTCGATGCCCGCGGCACGCGCATCCTGCGGGCGCTTGAAGTGCACCGGCTTCTCGTCGAGGAAGATCTCGCCCTCGTCGGGGATCTCGGCGCCCGTGAGGCATTTGATGAGCGTCGACTTGCCGGCGCCGTTGTCGCCGATGATGGCCAGCACCTCGCCCGGGTAGAGCTCGAGGCTCACCCCGTCGAGTCCGACGACCCGGCCGAAGGTCTTGACGAGCCGGCGTGCGCGCAGGATCGGGGTGCGGGTCTCTGCGGGGCCGGCGGCGGGCGCCTGGCCCGCGGCATCCGTTGCGGTGGTCATTTGCGTACCTTTCGAATCCACTGGTCGACCGAGACGGCGACGATGATGAGCACGCCGACGGCGAAGGTCTGCCAGAGCACGTCGAGCCCGGCGAGTGACAGGCCGTTGCGGAACACGCCGACGATGAGCGCACCGAGGAGGGTGCCCCACACGGTGCCGCGACCGCCGAAGAGGCTCGTGCCGCCGATGACGACGGCGGTGATCGAGTCGAGGTTGAGTTCTGCGCCCGCGTTGGGCGACGCCGCGTTCGTGCGACCGATCTGGATCCAGGCGCCGAGCGCGAGGATCGCGCCCGCCGCGAGGTAGACGCTCATGAGCACCCGGTTGACGCTGATGCCGGCGAGGCGCGCGGCCTCGGGGTCGTCGCCGACCGCGTAGACGTGTCGGCCCCAGGCCGTCTTCCCGAGGATCAGGGCGACCACCACGTAGAGCAGCAGCATCATCAGCACACCGACCGTGAAGTTCACGCCGCCGATGTTGAAGGTGGCGCCCATCGAGGTGAGCAGTTCGGGCATCTCCGCACCGCGGACGGTGGCGCCCCCCGAGTACAGCAGGGTGAGCGCGACGAAGATGCTGAGCGTGCCGAGGGTCACGATGAACGGGGGCAGCTTCAGACGGGTGACGAGGAAGCCGTTGAACGCGCCGGCCGCGAGTCCGACGACGAGGCCCAGGAAGAGGGCGAGCACCCCCGGGAGGCCGAGCTGCACGCTCGTCTGCGCCATCACCATCGAGCTCAGCACCATGACCGCGCCGACCGAGAGGTCGATGCCTGCGGTGAGGATGATGAGGGTCTGGGCGACGGCGAGTGTTCCGACCACGGCGACCTGCTGCGTGATGAGCGAGAGGTTCGCGGGGTTCAGGAAGCGGTCGTTGAGCAGGCCGAAGACGATGACGGCGAGCACGAGCACGATCGCCGGGCTCACGGCCGGGTAGCGGTGCAGGATGTTGCGGACGCGGCTGAGTGGCGTCGTGCGGTCGAGGAACTCCTCGGCCAGGTCGAGCGCCGACGTCGGCGGCTCGGTGGTCTGCTGGGTCACGTTGATACTCCGTTGTTCGGTGAGTGAGCGGTGCGGGCCGGGTGGGACCGGGAGCTGCGGGAGGGGTCATGATCAGGGGGAGCCGCGCCGCGGCATCCGTCACCGACCCGCACCGCTCACGATGCGGTGCCGGGGATCAGCCCCAGCAGATCTCGCCGCCCTGCGCGGTGTCGATGGATTCGACACCCTCTTGCGGGTCGTCGGTGACGAGCGCGACGCCGGTGTCGAAGAAGTCGAGCCCCTCGGTCGTCTCCGGCGCCTTGCCGGTCTTCACGAGGTCGAAGATCGCCTGCACGCCGAGCTCGGCCATCTTGACCGGGTACTGCTGGCTGGTCGCGCCGATGATGCCCTCGGCCACCTGGTCGACGCCGGCGCAGCCGCCGTCGACGGAGACGACGATCACATCGTCCTTGCCGGCTGCCTTGAAGGCCTCGTAGGCGCCGTACGCGGCCGGTTCGTTGATCGTGTAGACGACGTTGATGTCGGGGTTCTTCGAGAGCAGGGTCTCGGCGGCGGTGCGGCCGCCGTCTTCGGCGCCACCGGATGCCTCGTTGCCGACGATCTCGTAGTCGCCACCGCTGTAGGTGCCGCTCTTCGCCTCGTCGCCATTGACCGCTGCGTCGGCGGTGTCGATGCCCATGCCGTCGAGGAAGCCCTGGTCGCGGTTGTAGTCGACCGAGACGATCTTGTCGTCGAACAGGTCGATGAGCGCGATGGTCGCCGTCTCGCCGGCGAGCTTGGCCGCGGTCCAGCGGCCGATCTCCTGGCCTGCCGCGAAGTTGTCGGTCGCGAAGGTGATGTCGACGGCTTCGGGATCGGCCGGCGGGGTGTCGAGCGCGATCACGAAGAGGCCGGCGTCGCGGGCCTTCACGAGCGCGTCTTCGACGCCGGGCCCGTTCGGAGTGATCAGGATGCCGGCGTCGCCCTTGGAGATGGCGTTCTCGACGGCCTGGATCTGGGTGTCCTCGTCGCCGTCCTCCTTGCCCGCGGCGAGCGTGAGCTCGACGCCGAGCTTGTCGGCAGCGGCCTCCGCGCCGTCCTGCATGGCGACGAAGAACGGGTTGGTCGTGGTCTTGACGATGAGCGAGACGCCGATCGCGTCAGTGTCACCGCTCTCGCCGCCTGCGTCGGCGCCCGCGGCACAGCCGGTCAGGGCGAGCGCCGCGGCAGCGGTCAGCGATCCTGCGGCGATGAGACGGCGGCGGAGCGCACCTGGTGCTGTGTGATTCATCGATGAATCTCCTCTGGTGTTGGAAGGCCCGTTGTCGCCTTGACAACGATGTCAGGGATAGGTCTAGCTCACCGACGCATGTATAGTCAAGTCCAACTTGCACATTTGGGAGCAAATCGTGACACCGTTGTCAAACTCGAGTACCGCGCCGGAGAGCGCACGTTCGCGACCGACGATGCGGCACGTGGCCGCCCTGGCCGGCGTCGGCGTGAAGACGGTCTCGCGCGTCATCAACGGCGAGCCGAACGTCTCGGCGGCGACGATCGCCAAGGTCGAGGCGGCGGCACGCACGCTCGACTACCAACCCGACCTGCACGCGGGAAACCTGCGCAGGGCCGACGGCCGCACGCGCACGCTCGGCCTCCTCGTCGGCAGCGTCGACAACCCGTTCTCGGGCGCCGTGCACCGGGCCGTCGAAGACGCCGCCCTCGCTCGCGGGGTCTCGGTGTTCGCGTCGAGCCTCGACGACGACCCCGACCGCGAACAGGAGGCGGTCGCGGCCTTCCTCCGCCGCCGCGTCGACGGACTGATCCTCACCACCATCACCGAGAGCCAGGCCTATCTCGCTCCCGAGCTGCGTCGCGGCACCCCGGTCGTCTTCGTCGACCGCGAACCGGCCGGCATCACCTCAGACGCCGTGGTCAGCGACAACGCCGACGGGGCCGCCCTCGCAACCCGTCACCTGCTCGAGCGCGGGCATCGCCGCATCGCCTACCTCGGCGACCGCCCCGGCATCCAGACCGCTCGCGAGCGGCATCGCGGCTACCTCGACGAACTCGGCAGGGCGGGCGTCTCCACTCGTGACCAGCATGTCGTCGAGGGTCTCCACGACGAAGCGACGTCGCAGGCCGCGACCCTCGCACTCTTCGACGCCCCGAGCCCGCCGACCGCGATCTTCTCCAGCCAGAACCTCGTGACCATCGGCGTCATCCGTGCACTGCGCGAACTCGGCCGGCAGCACGACACGGCCCTCGTCGGCTTCGACGATGTGCCGCTCGGCGACCTGCTCGACCCCGGCGTCACGGTCGTGGCGCAGAACCCCCAGCAGATCGGCCGCACGGCCGCCGAACGGATCTTCGCCCGCCTCGACGGGGACACCGCCCCCGCGGCGCGCTCGATCGTACCGACACGGCTCATCGTGCGCGGATCGGGCGAGATCACGCCGCGAACGGAGGGCTGAGCGGATGTCACGGCACGACGTGGATCCCAGCGCGCGCATCACCGTCATCGGCGACGCGCTCATCGACGAGCTGCGCGACCCTCGCGGGGCCCGGGAGTTCGTCGGCGGCGCCGCCCTCAACGTCGCGGTCGGGCTGGCCCTCCTCGGCGAGGACGTGACGCTCGTCGCGATGCTCGGCGACGACGAGCCGGCCACGCGCATCCGCTCATTCCTGCGCGACTACGGCGTGCGCCTCGTCGAGAGCCCCTCCGAGCACGGCACCTCGCGGGCCGTCTCCGATCGCACCGACGGCGAGCCGCGGTACGAATTCAACGAGGCCGCGCAGCGGCGCAGCATCCGCTTCGACGACGCGACCCGCGCCGCGATCGACGAGGCCGACCTCGTGGTCGTCAGCTGCTTCCCGTTCGACGACGCCGAGCAGGCGGCCGAGCTGCGCGCCGCGATCGCGCGCCCGGGCGAACGGCTCGCGATCGACGGCAACCCCCGTGCGGGCATGCTGCACGACCGCGAGGCGTTCCTCGCGAACTTCACCGCCGCGGCCCGTGACGCGATGCTCGTGAAGGTCGGCGACGAGGATGCCGAGCTGCTGCTCGGCGCTCCCCTGGCGGAGTTCGTCGAGCGGCTCCGGGCGCCGTCGACTCGCGAAGCCGAGAGCGGGGCCGCATCGGATGCCGCGCCGGCGCGCACCCCGGCAGTGCTCGCGACCGCGGGCCGCGAGGGCGCCGACCTGCATGCCGGCGATGCAGCGGTGCATGCCGGCATCGTCGACCTGCCGGGCACGGTCGTCGACACCATGGGGGCCGGGGACGCCACGCTCTCCGCGGTCGTGCACCACCTCGCAGTGCACGGCGTGCCGAGCGACGCGAGCGGCTGGGCCGCCGCGCTCGAGTCGGCGATGGCGATCGCCGCAGCCACCGTGCGCCACGAGGGCGCGCTGCTGCGGGTTCCCGCGCACCCGTCGGAGGGCGGGAGCTGACGACCCGGCCGGGCGCTCAGCGCACGAACCGCACCTCGAGCACCTGCCAGAAGTCGTCGACCTTCGAGGTGCCGTCGAGCTCGAACCCGTTGCGTCGGTAGAACGCGTGCGCCCTCGGGTTGTCGGCGAGCGCCCACAGATAGGCCGGCTGATCGCCGACGGCCGTGTCGAGCAGCGCCTGCCCGACACCTTCGCCATGGAACTCGTCGAGCACGTAGAGGCCCTCGAGCTCGAGCGCGCGCGGCCCGTCGGAGTCGCGACCGGTGCTGGTGTTCGCCCAGCCGACGACCTCGCCGCCGTGCTCGCCCCCGACCTCGCCCCCGACCTCGGCGACCCAGATGCCCATGCGATGGAACCCCTCGGGCGGCGGGTACACGTCGTTCGCGATCGCGAGGTTCGTCGTCCAGGCCCTGATGCGGTCGGCGTACGTCCATCCCTCGACCTTGTCGCGCGCCACGCGGCCGGGCTCGACGTACGTCGTCTGGTGGCTGCGCCAGTGCACTCGGGTGATGCCGGGGGCGTCGGCGATGGCGGCGGGACGGATGACGAACGGATCGGGCATGGACTCCATCCTGCACTCAGAACGGCCAGACGAACGGCACGAAGAACACCGCGACGACGAGGAACAGCAGGAGCAGCGGCAACCCGAGCCGCCAGTAGTCGCCGAAGCGATAACCGCCGGGCTCGAGCACCATGGTGTTCGCCGGCGTCGCGACGGGCGTGAGGAACGACGCCGCCCCCGCGACCGTGAGCGCCATCATGAACGGCAGCACCGAGACCCCGAGGTCGGCGGCGACGACGACCGCGACGGGCGCCACGATGAGCACCGTCGCCGTGTTCGAGATGAGCTGGCCGAGCACCATCGTCAGTGCGCAGATCGCGAACAGCGCGAAGTACGGCGAGGCGTCGCCGACGAGCCCGAGGAGGCCCCCGGCGATGAGGTCGGCCGTGCCGGTCGAGATGAACGCCGTCGACAGCGGGATCATGCCGGCCACGAGCACGACGGTCGTCCACGAGATGCTGCGGTAGGCCCGCGTCGGGCTGACGACCCTGGTCAGCACGAGAGCGGATGCCGCGGCGAGCCCCGCGATCGCCGGCGGCACGAGCCCCGTGGCGAGCAGCACCACCATGGCCGCGAGGATCACGATCGCGCGCTTCGCGCCGGAGCCGAGCGGCACCGCGCGGCGCATCGTCGCCGGGTCGTCGACGACGAGCACGTCGGGGCCGGCGGTGTTGCGCTCGAGCTCGCCCCACGGGCCGGTGACGAGCAGCGTGTCCCCGGCCTGCAGGAGCGCGTCGGTGCCGATCAGGTCTTCACCTCCCCGCTGCACGGCGAGTACGACGAGATCGCCGCTCGGCGTGCACATGCCCGGGAAGAGATGCAGCCCGATGAGCGACGAGCGCGGTGCCACGACGACTTCGGTGACCCCCTCGCGCACACCGATGAGCTCGGTGCCCTCGGGCAGGTGGTACTGCTCGCGCAGCGTGCGGGCGTGCGCGCTGACGTCCTGCGGCAGGCTCGTCGCGGCCCGCTCGGGGAGCAGGCGCCGACCGAGGAGCGAGATGATGAGCAGCGTGCCGACCACGAGCGGCACCCCGACGAGGCCGAACTCGAAGAAGCCGAACGGGCGCGCGCCGGCATCGGCCGCCGCCTCGCCGACGATGATGTTCACCGGCGTGCCCGTGAGGGCGAGCAGCGACCCCGCATGCGCCGAGAACGCGAGCGGCATGAGCATCTGCGAGGGTGCGATGCCGGCGCGGGTCGCGACGACGACGACGACTGGGATGAGCGCCGCCACCGCCCCGTTCACGCTGATGAGGGCGGTGACGCCCGCGACGAGGAGGCAGACGACGAGGAGCAGCGGCCCCCGCTTCGTGCCGGCCCGGCCGATGACCTGCTGGCCCGCCCACGCCGTGACACCCGTCGAATCGAGCGACTCGCTCACGACGAAGAGGGCGGCGATGAAGATCACCGTGGGGTCGCCGAAACCGGCGAGCGCCTGGCCGAGATCGAGGATGCCCGTGAGCCAGAGGGCCACGGAGACGCCGATCGCGACGATGCCGAGCGGCACGCGGTTCGACATGAACGCGATGATCGCGAGCGCCAGGATGACGAGCGTGGTCGCGACGGGGTCCATGGGCACAGACTAGCCGCGAGGCATCCGCTACAGGAGGGGACCGCGCGACGACCGCAGCCGACCCGTGATCGCCGACCCGGCGAGGATGCCGAGGGCGATCGCGACCATCGTCGACGCCGTCGTCACGAGGGTGTCAGCCCCGGCCTGGTCGCCGCCGAGGATGGTCGCGACCCCGACGAGACCGATCGCTCCGGGCACGAGCAGCCAGAACGCCGGCAGGAAGCTGACGACGGCCGGCGGGCCCGTGCGCTGCCGCGCCACGAGCACGGCGACCGGCGTCATCACGAGCGCCCCGACGAAGGCCGAGAGCACGCCGCCGAGGAAGACGTCGCCGATGACCTGCGCGCCGTAGGCCGAATAGAGCACGAGCAGGATCCAGATGATCGAGTCGCGGCGACCGCAGTTGTAGACGACGATGCCGACGCCGAATACGGCGACTGCGATCCAGGGCGCGATCGGACCGATCGGCTGGGACGCCGTCGTGAAGTCGATGCGCGGCACCCCCACGAGCGCGGCCGCCCCGACGATGCCGACGGCGAGCAGCACGAGCTGCATGGTGCCTGCCGCGAGCCGGCCGCCGCCCGACATCATCTGGCCGGTCGCGAGCTCGATGACGCCGGTCGTGAGCAGCGAGCCGGGCAGCAGCGTCACGAGCGGTGCGATGAGGGCAGGCAGCACGCCCGGGTCGAGCCCCGCCCTGATGAGCAGGAACACCGCGATCGAGACGCCGAACGCGATCGCCACGGTCACGAGCGCCTGGTAGTCGCGCGAAGCGCGGGCGGAGAGGAGCTGGGCGGCGCCCGCGAACACGCCGAGCACGGCGGCGACGCCCGCCCCCGCCCACGAGGCCCCGAGCAGCACCGAGAGCCCTGCCGAGAGCAACGCGTACGCCACCACCCGCTGCACCGCCGAATACGGCAGCGGCTGCGCGCGGAGTCTCCGGATGCGGCGCCGCGTCGTCGCCGGGTCGATGGCACCGGTGCGGGCGGCCTCGACCGTGCGGTTCAGCTCGTCGAGCTGCGCGAGCGTGAGCTTGCTGTTGCCGCTCGCGACGGCACCGGTGCTGAGCTCGCCGACGCCGCGGGCCGACACGATCAGGGCGGTCGGGAAGACGATGATCTCCGTCGCCGGGGCGGCATTGACCGTGGCGATGTCGAGGAGTGCGGTGTGCACGGTCGTCACCGAGTACCCGGCGTCGATCATCGCCTCGCCCACCGATTCCATCGCGGCGAGCGTGACCGCCGGCGGCGGGGTGGTGCCCGGCGCCGGCCCGCCCGGCGTGAGCACCCCCGTGGTGAGCGGGCCGGTCTCCGACTCCAGCTCTGCAGCCCCCGGCCTGCGGATCGCGAAGAGCACGGCGGCGCTCGCGAGCAGCACGAGCGCCGCGATGATCCACGACCACGGCGACACGTCGTCGTCGGCGAGCACCGCAGGCGGCACGGGTTCGAGCACCGGCGCCTGCGACGGCGTCTCGGTCGGCGTCGGCGGCGTCTCGGTCGCGGGCGCCTCGGTCGGCTCCGGCTCCGGCGTCGGGACCGGCTCCTCGGTCGGCTCGGGCTCCGGCGTCGGGGTGGGCTCCGGATCGGGCTCGGGCTCGGTGGCCGGGGGCGTCGACTCGAGGGGCTGATCCGTCGGCAGCGGCTCGACGACCGGCGCGGTCGCCCAGGCCGCGGCGGGCGGGACCCCGAGACATCCGACCCCGAACCAGCCGGCGACGGCGACCGCGCCGATCGTGACGACGACCCGCACCCGCCCCCCGGCTGACATGTCGCTCACTGTAGTCGCGCCCGCCCGCGAGGCTCAACGCCCGTGCCGTATCGCCGACGACGCATGAGCGGCTACGGTGAGCAGCAGTAGCTGGAACCCGGGGGGACGTTCATGAGCATGCAGGCCGAAGCATCCGTTGCCGCTCCGATCGCGAAGACCTCGTGGCTCGCGCTCATCGTCGTGGTCATGACGCAGATCCAGGCCTCGTTCGCGGTGAATGCGCTCACCGTCTCGATGGCGGGCATCACGACCGACCTCGACACCCCGGCGAGTTCGGTCGGCACGGCGATCACCGCCGGCACCTTCGCGATGGCCGCGTTCATCCTGCTCGGGGCGAAGGTCGGCTCGCGATTCGGCTCGCGCGGCGTGTTCCAGATCGCGGTCGCGATCCACGGCGTGGCCATGCTCGGCGTCGCCCTCAGCGTCTCGCCCGCAATGCTCTTCATCGCGCAGGCCTCGTCGGGTGCGGTCATCGCGCTCATCGCGCCCGCGCTCACCGTCTTCATCGCCACCAACTATCACGGGTCGCAGCAGGGCAAGGCGATCGGCCTCCTCGCGGCGGCGATCCCCGCGGCAGGCGTGCTGGCGCTCCTCCTCGCCGGCTGGTTCGCGAACACGATCGGCTGGCGCTGGTCGTTCGCGCTCATGGTCGGCCTCGCCGTCGTCAACCTGCTGTTGAGCTTCAAGCTCAAGCGCGTGCCGGCCCAGCCGGGCCTCTCGATCGACTGGACGGGCGCGATCCTCGCGGCCGTCGCCGTCATCCTCCTGAGCTTCGGCTTCTCGGGGCTCTCGACGTGGGGCGTGTGGCTCGCGACGAGCCAGGCGCCGTTCGACGTCCTCGGCATCTCGCCCGCACCGCTGCTCGTGATCGCCGGCCTCATCGTCGGCCAGGTGTTCTTCTCGTGGCTGCGTCGCCGCGGGCGTGAGGGCAAGCCCCGCATCTTCGACCTGCGCGTGCTCGCGACCGGCTCGGAGCGGGCGATCACCGCATGCATGGCGATCATGCTGTTCGTCGGCACCGCCGCGAACTTCCTGATCCCGCTGTACATCCAGGTCGTGCAGGGCCGGTCGAGCATCGAGACCTCGTTCTCGATCATCCCCTACACGCTCTCGATCTTCCTCGCCTCGACATTCGTCGCCTCGCTCTACGGCCGGTTCACGCCGAAGGCGATCGCGAGCGCCGGCTTCGTCGTCGTCGCGTCGGCCCTCACGCTCCTCGCCTTCACGGTGCGCGGCGAATGGAGCCAGGGCTTCGTCGTCGCCGGGCTCATCCTGCTCGGACTCGGCCAGGGCGCGATCGTCGCCCTCGTCTTCAACACCCTGCTCTCCTCCGCGCCGAAGCAGCTCGCCGGCGACGTGGGCGCCTGGCGCGGGCTCGTGCACAATCTCTCGGGCAGCGTCGGCATCGCCGTCGCCACCGCCTTCGCCGTCGGCATGCTCTCGACGCTGCTCCTGAGCGGCGCGCAGGAGCACCCCGAGATCTCCGACGAACTCATCGCTCAGGTGAACATCAACGAGGCCGACTTCCTCACGAACGAGCAGCTCGCTGCGGTGCTCGAGTCCCGGGCGACCGGTCCGCAGCTCGACGCCGCCATCGCGATCAACGCGGAGGCGCGCCTGCAGGCGCTGAAGGTGTCGCTGCTCGGCCTCGCGGCGCTCTCGCTCCTCGCGATCGTGCCGGCGACCCGCATGCCCGGACGCCGCCGCGACGAACTGCCCGAGAAGCTCGAGCCCGACGACGACGACTCGATCGACCCCGTCGAGCCCGACGACCTGGACCACATCGACGACGTGGACGAACGCGACGACCGCGACGGCCTCGACCGAAAGGAGGCGCTGGCATGACCCGCAGCGCGAACAAGCTCATCCCCGACGACTTCGACGCGGTGTCGTCGCTCGCCCACTCCCCCTCCGTCGTGCTCGACGAGGCACTGACCGACGTCGAGGTGACGGGCGTGCTCGTCACCACCCCGGTGGCCGACGCCGAGTCGATCGCCGGACTCGACCGGGCCGCCTGGGAGCTCGCCGGCTTCGAGGCGAAGCCCGGGCAGACGCTGTACGTGCCCGGCACTGAACCGGCGGTGCTCGTCGGCGGCGGGCCGGCGGCCGAACTCACCACCAACGGGCTGCGCGACGCGACCGCGGCCCTCGTGCGCGCGGCCGCGAAGTTCTCGCGCATCGGATTCGAGATCCCGGTGCTCGGCACGCTGGAGCGGGCAACGGCGGGCCAGGCCATCGCCGAGGGCGCCGCTCTCGGCCGCTACCGCTACACGGGGCGCTCGACGAAGCCGCCCGGGGCAGCGCTCGAGCGGCTCGCGCTGCGCATCGGCGACGTGCTTCCGGCGACGACCGACGCCGTCGAGCTGGCCGCCGGCATCACCGCCGGAATCGTCACCGCGCGCGCGGCCAACGTGGCGCGCGACCTCGCCAACACGCCTCCCGGCCACCTCACCGCCACCGACCTCGCCGACATCGCCGTGTCGCTCGGCGCACGCTTCGGATTCGAGGTCGAGGTGTTCGACAAGCAGCAGCTCATCGAGCTCGGCTGCGGCGGCCTGCTCGGCGTCAACCGCGGCTCGACCGAGGAACCGCGCATGGTGAAGCTGCGCTACACGCCGGCCGGCACGCCGACCGGGCACCTCGGACTCGTCGGCAAGGGCATCATGTACGACTCGGGCGGCATCAGCCTGAAGCCCTCCGACCCGATGCACCTGCTCATGAAGATGGACATGGGCGGCGCGGCATCCGTGCTCGGCGCCTTCACGGCGCTGCGGGCGCTGCGTGCCACCGCGACCGTGACCGGCTGGCTCATGTGCACCGACAACATGCCGTCGGGCTCGGCCTACCAGCTCGGCGACGTGCTCACCGCCCGGAACGGCACGACCGTCGAGGTGAAGAACACCGACGCCGAGGGGCGGCTCGTGATGATGGACGCCATCGCCCTCGCGAACGAGGAGGGCGTCGACACGATCATCGACATCGCGACGCTCACGGGCGCGGCCCTCATGGCGCTCGGCACCTCGACCGCCGCGCTCTTCGGCAACGACGAAGCGACGCTGGCCTCGGTCGAACGCGCCTCGGCGTCGACCGACGAACAGGTCTGGCGGATGCCGCTCGAGCGCCGGTATCGCAAGCAGCTCGATTCGGATGTCGCAGACCTCTCGAACCTCGGCGGCACCTTCGCCGGCGCGACGACGGCGGCGCTCTTCCTCGACCACTTCGTGGGCACGACGCCGTGGGCGCACCTCGACATCGCGGGCACGATGCAGTCCGACGCCGACGACTCGTGGCGCTCGAAGGGCGCGACCGGCTTCGGCACGCGCATCCTCATCGACGTGGCGCGGGGCTTCCAGCCGGCGCGCTGACACTGAGCGCCCGCCGGGTCGGCCGCAGCACTACTACCGTTACGGCGACGCGTCAGCGGAGCACGCCGGCGCGGTACGCCGCCTCGGTGCGGGTGGCCGCGCCGAGCTTGCGCAAGATCGCCGAGACGTGCACGCTCGCGGTCTTGCCGCTGATGAAGAGCCGCTCGCCGATCTGGCGGTTGCTGAGCCCCTCGGCGATGAGCTCGAGCACCTGACGCTCGCGGGCGGTGAGTTCGGCGATCGCGTCGACATCGGATGCTGCCGGGCCCGCGATGCCCGGGCCGGCACCTGCCTTGGGCCTGCCCGACCCCATGCCGCCGTCGAGCGCGAGCCCCGCCGCCGCGGCGACCTGTTCGACGCGGTCGCGCACCGCACCCACCCCGCCGCTCAGCGCGAGGTCGAAGGCGCTCTGGAGCGTGACCTTCGCCGCAGCGCGGTCGCCGCCGGCGAGTTCGGCCTCGCCCTGGCGGGTGAGGGCGTAGGGCGCGAGGTAGCCGGGGGCGGTGGGGGCGGCCGCAGCCTTCGCGGCGGCCTGCCAGGCCGCAGCGTCGGAGCCGGGCGCCCCTTCGGGGGCTTCGGCGAGTTCGGCTTCGAAGAACGCAGCCCAGAGCGGCTGCGTGGGCCAGCTGCGCATGCCGGCGAGCACCTCGCGGAGCGCCGGTTCGGCCGCCCCGATCTCGGCGGCGAGGGCATCGGGGATGCCGCCCGCCCGCTCGACGGCACCGGCACGGGCGGCTCCGACGACGCGAGCCGCGACCCAGACGAGCGGAAGGCCGTAGCCGGGCAGCGGCGCCTCGGGCTCATCGAGCACCCGCTTGGCGTCGCGCCAGGCGCCGGCGATATCGCCGGCGGCGAGCGCGACCTCGGCGGCGACCCGGCTGACGCTGAGCCGGGTCTGCTCCTCGACCTCCATGATCTCGGTCATCGTCGAGCGGACCCTGCGCAACTGCTCGGCGGCCCGCACCGGCTCGCCGAGCCAGAGGATCGACCAGATGCGCGCCCGCTGCAGGTACACCCCGAACGGCCCGGGCGGGTCGAGGGCGAGCGCGCGTTCGATCAGCGCCGCCGCGCGATCCCATTCGCCGAGTGCGAAGAGCGGGTCGACGGCGTTGGAGGCCAGGATCAGACCGGAACTGCGCTCGACGCCCTGCGCCCGCGCCTGCTCGAGCCCCTCTTCGGCGAGGCGCACCGCCTCGGCGTAGTTGCCGACGAGGAAGTGCAGGTCTGACGCGTTGACCCAGTAGCGCAGCGTCGCGGCCCCGTCGCCGTGCGCGAGTTCGCGGGCGCGTTCGAGCCCGGCGAATCCGGCCTCGACCTCGCCGCGGCTCGCCCGGCTGACGGCGGCCACGTTCGCGGCGATCGAGGCGTAGCGCGGCGACTCGACCTCGAGCGCGACCTCGAGCGCTCGTTCGGCGGTATCGACCGCTTCGTCGAGCCGGCCCTCGATCATGAACCGGCCCGAGAGCACGATGAGCACCGTCATGCGGAGCTCGCTCGGACGCTCGCCGAGCACCTCGAGCGCCTCTTCGAGCACCGGGATCGACCCCGGCCGACCGACGCTGGCGAGGTCTGTCGCCTTGTCGCGCAGGAATCGGGGGTACTGCGGGTCGTCGCGCGGGCACTCGGCGAGCGCGGCCTTCACGAGTGCGAGGCTCCGCTCACCCTCGCCCGCATTGCGGAGGTGCGATGCGGTGCGCCCCATCAGCTCGAGCTTCGTCATGCCCGATGCCTGCTCGGGCTCCGGCACCACGTCCCACAGGCCGATCGCCCGTTCGCCGAGCTGCGCGGCGGTGCTGTAAGCGGCGGCGGCACGCGCCTCGCGCATCGCATGGATCGTGGCGGGGAAGGCCCGCGCGGCATCGTGCGCGCCGAGCCAATGGAACGAGATCTCGGCCGCGAGACGCCGGGTGCCGGCCGCCGCCGCCGTCTCGTAGGCCTCGGCGTAGCGCGAGTGGAATCTCGCCCGCTCGCCGGGCAGCAGGTCGGCGAGGATCGCCTCGCGCACGAGGGCGTGCCGGAACGCGTAGTCGTCGCCGTCGATGGTCAGCACCCCGGCGAGCACGCTCTCGCGGGCGGCGAGGTCGAGTTCGTCGGCCGTGCCGTCGAAGACCGTCTCGAGCAGCGTGTGCGAGATGCGCACGCCGCCCACGCTGATGACTCGCAGCAGCGCCTGCGCCGGATCGCTGAGCCGCTCGTATCGCGCCAGTAGCAGCTCGCGCAGCGTGTCGGGCAACTCGCCCTCGTCTCGGCAGCCGTCGAGGCCGACGAGTTCTTCGACGAAGAACGGCACGCCGTCGCTGCGCCGGAAGACGGTGTCGATGACCGAGTCGGTGGGCGGCTCGCCGACGAGCGACTTCGTGAGCTTGCGCACCTGGGCCCGGGAGAGCCGAGAGAGGTCGCGGCGCTCGACCCAGCGATCGCGCTCGGCCTCGGAGAGGAAGGCGCGCAGCGGATGGCCCCTCGTGACGTCTTCGCTGCGATAGGTCAGCACCGTGAGCACCCGGCTCGAGCCGAGCGCGCGCATGAGGAACCGCAGCAGCGCGAGCGTCGCCGTGTCGACCCAGTGCAGGTCTTCGATGAGGAGCACCACCGGTCGCTCGCGCGAGACCGTCTCGAGCAGCACCGCGATGCCCTCGTGCAGCTGGCCGGTCGCGGCGCCCACGCCCGCCGGGGCCGCGACGGCAGCCGCTTCGGGGTCGGATGCCACGAGCTCGGGCAGGAGCGCCGCGAGCGCCGGGCTGCCCGGGCCGGCCGCTTCGAGCACCCGTTCGGGCCCGATGTCGGCGATGAGCGTGCGCAGTGCCGCCTTCACAGGCGCGTAGGGCGCCGCGACGCTGCCGAGGTCGACGCACTGGCCTGCCAGGAGGCGCACGTCTGAAGGCAGCCCGAGCTGGAACTCGCGCACGAGCCGCGTCTTGCCGATGCCCGCTTCGCCGCCGATGACGACGGTGAAGGGCGCGCCTGCGCGCACCTCGTCGAGGCGCTCGTTGAGCCTCGCGAGGTCGGCGTCACGGCCGACCATGGCCGCCGCTGACGTGGTCACGATCTCATCGTGCCACGTCCTTCCGACAGCGGCAGCCGCCGCGGCATCCGTGATCGCGCTCGGCGGAATCTCCGATGCGGTCGCGTGCCCGTTCGTCGACGCCGTCGCCTGCGCGATCGCCGTCGGGATCACCGCAGGGCGAGGCGCGGCGCGCGGTGCAGGTGACCTCGGCGACGAGCCGGTTCCGGCGACGCCCCCGCGTCGCCGGAACCCGCCTCGTCGACCGCCCGCTGCATTCCGAGCTCGCGCTCGGCGCGGTGCACGTCGGTCTGGTGCGCGTGCAGTGCCATGAAATCCGCAGAGAACTGCATGATCCCCTCCTGGGTCGTTCCGATCGTTCGACCGGATGCCTCCAGCGTGCGCTCTGAGGCACCTGAGGCTCATCGGGCGATCGCCCTATTTCCTGCGTCGGCACCTCAGATCCGCCTGAGGAGGCCGCTCACGCACGAACGGTCGGCCGAGCAGTCGGCCGGCCGCTCGCTCTCGGCGCTCAGCCGAGGATCGTCGGCGTGCGGCGGTAGCCGTCGCGACCGAACTGCACGAGTGCGGCGGAGATCGCCACGACGGCGACCATCGCGAGCACGGCGAGGAACAGTATCGAGAACATGGCGCACCTCCCTCCTGCACATCTCCATGGATCTGACGAAACCTCAGTGAAGCCTGCCGCGGCGAGCGGCCGCCGTCGTCAGGGCGACCACCGAATCGGGTGTCGGGGTACCCGCCGGGGTCAGCACCGAGGGCTCCGGCGCGCCCCAGGCACGGGCGAGCGGCACGACGCCCGCCCAGACGGCGTGGTCCTCGCCGTCGTCGACCGCCTCCGACGCGCCGGCGGCCCTCGTCTTCATGACGACGTCGTCGAGGCGGAGTCGCAGCACCCGGGTCGCGGCGATCTCCTTGCGGGTCATCGCCCGCACCTCGTCGGCGCGGCCCGGCATGAGCCGCGCCGCGAGCGCGAGGAGCGCAGCATCCGCCGCCTCGCCCTCGACGGGCTCGAGCACGCCGTACGCGACCGCGCTGCGGTAGTTCATCGAGCTGTCGAAGAGGGAGCGGGCGAAGACGAGTCCGTCGAGCGCGGTCACCGCGAACGCGACGGTCTGGCCTTCGGATGCCGCGCGCAACGCGAATCCGCCGCCGGTCGAGCCGTGCACGAACACGTACTCGCCGTCGCGGGCGTAGCCCATCGGCACGACGATCGGCATGCCCTCGACCGCGACGGCGAGGTGGCCGACCAGCTCGGTGTCGAGCAGCTCGAAGAGCGCGTCGCGGTCGGTCGTCTGGCGTTCGGACATGCGGCGGATGCGGCGAGGTGCCGAGGTCTGGGATGCGGTGTCGATCGTGGTCACCCTTCGAGTGTCGGCGCTACACTGGTCGCGTTCGCAGTCCAGTTCTCGCAATTGAGACCAGTCCAGTGGGGAGCGCCGTGGACGGGCCGATCGTCGACATCGACCGCAGCTCCGCCACGCCGATCGGCGCGCAGCTCGTCGACAGGCTGCGGCAGGGGGTGCTCGTCGGCAGCCTCCGCCCGGGCGATCCGGTGCCGTCGACCAGGGCGCTCGCGAGCGCGCTCGGCATCTCCCGGAGCGTGGTCGTCGCGGCGTACGACCAGCTCGTCGGCGAGGGCTACCTGGAGACGAGGCAGGGAGCTGCGACCCGCGTCGCCGAGCTCGGCCCCCGGCCCGATCGATCCGCGGATGCCGCGGCGTCCACGCCGTCGGCAGCGTCGACGTCGGCCGCCGCGGCCGCGACGACCGCGGCGGCGCTCCACGCGCACGCCACGATCGCGCCTCCTGCGGAACCCCGCATCAACCTGCTCCCCGGCCGGCCCTCGACCTCACGCCTCGACACCCGGGCCTGGCGCGCAGCCTGGCGACGGGCCGCGGCCGCCGAGATCCCGGCGGACTCGCCACCGCCGTTCGGCGTGCCGCGACTGCGCGCCGAGATCGCCGACCACCTGCGCCACGCGCGCGGGCTCGCCTGCTCACCCGACGACGTCGTCGTCACCGCGGGCACGAGCGAGGCGCTCGGGCTCGTGGCATCCGTTCTGGCGGACCTCGCCGGGCGACCTCCCGTGATCGCGATCGAGCACCCCGGCTACCCGTCGGCGCGCCGCCTGTTCGCGCGGCGGGGCGCCCGCACCGCGCCCGTCGCCCTCGACCGCGACGGCTTCGACGTCGGCGCCCTGCGGCGCCTGCCGAGCCCGCTCGACGCCGTCCTCGTGACCCCGAGCCACCAGTACCCGCTCGGCGGACGCCTGCCCGTCTCGACCCGCCTCGACCTCATCGGCTGGGCGCGCGCGACGGGCGGCATCGTGATCGAGGACGACTACGACAGCGAGTTCCGCCACCTCGGGCCGCCGCTGCCGGCGCTCGCCTCGCTCGACGACGGCGGCCGAGTCGTGCTCATCGGCAGCTTCTCGAAGGTGCTGACGCCGTGGATCCGGCTCGGCTATCTCGTGCTGCCGCCGGCGAATCGTGAGCTGCGCGAGGCGATCGCCGCATCCCGCGACGACGAGGCCTGCCCCGTTCCCGGCGTCGCCCAGCACGCGATCGCCGAGCTGCTCGCGAGCGGCGCCGTGCGCCGGCACATCGCGGTCGTGCGGCGCGAGTACGCCCACCGGCGCGGGCTCGTGCTCACCGCGCTCGACCGGCTTCCCGGTGCCACCCTCTCGGCGCTCGACGGCGGGCTGCACGCGGTCGTCGAGCTGCCGGATGCCGCGGCATCCGCTGCCCTCGTGACCCGGCTCGCGAGCGAGGGCGTGGCCGTCGCGCCGCTCTCGGACTACTCCGCGGTGCCGGGCGAGGGCCGGCCGGGCATCGTCTTCGGCTACGCGGCGCCGAGCGACACCCGGCTCGTCGAGGGACTCGGGCGCATCCGCGGCGCCATCCTCGACGCCATCGTGCCCGCGCCCTGAGCACCCCGCTCCCTACCGCCGACGGCGAGGGCATGGATAGGGTGAACCGACCGGCGCGCCGAGGGCGGCGCGTCACCCTACGGTTGGAGGGCCCGTGCGGCGAGCAGTCGGTGGAGGCGCGGCGCACTGCATCGCGGGAGTGTTGACGATCTCGGGTGCGCTGCTGCTGAGCGGATGCGTCGCGGCCCCGGCCCCGCCGCCCGTCACGATCGTCGCGACCGTCACGGCGACGCCCACGCCGACGCCCACGCCGACCCCGACGCCGACCCCGGCTCCCGTCGAACCCGCGCCGACGCCCGAACCCGTGCCGAACGCGCCCGCGCCGGTCTACGAACCCGGCCCGGCGGTCGACCTCGGCGTGCGCGACGGCGCCGACGGCACCCCGAAGCTCGATGGGTCCGGCATGCCGATCAGCTACGTCGTGGTCTCGGGCGACAGCTTCTTCGACATCGCGCAGCGCTTCGACCTGCCGCAGCAGCAACTGCTGCGCATGAACCCGCAGGTGCACGACTTCGGGGAGAACGTCTACATCGGCGACGTCATCAACCTCGACTGGACGAAGACCGGATGATCCTGCCCGCCGAGGCCGACGTCATCATCACGATCGCCCCGTGGAACCCCTGGCCGGTCGCGATCCCGCTCGTCGCGCTCCTCGCGGGCGTCGTGGTCTCGTTCATCGGCACCCGGCGCCGCTCGAAGCCGCTGCGCGAGCTCGGGTACGTGATCTTCCTCGTCTCAGCGCTCACCGCCGGCGCCATGGCCTGGGTGCTCTCGGGCATCTGGGACACGCAGGCCCGCGAGCAGGCGCTCGAGGAGCTCGGCTACATCTCCCCGACGTTCAGCGGCGGGATGGCCCTCTCGGAGCACGGCCTGCCGCCGATCGACTTCACCGCGGAGCGCGATGATGGCACGCGGGTGAGCGGAAGACTCATCGACCAGGGCGGCGGGCGCTGGCTCGTGAAGGTCGGCGACTGACGCCGACGTGACTCGCGCCGGCTCGACTCACGCCGGCTCGTCAGGCGAAGAGCGCCTGCCCCACGAACTCCCCTTCGGCGACCCCGCCGGGCACGGCGAAGATCGCCGACCCCACGTGCTTCAGGTACTCGTTCAGTCCGTCACTCGCGAGACTCGTCTGCACGTCGATGAACTGCTGCGGCGAGCGCTGGAACGAGAGGAAGAAGAGCCCCGCGTCGAGCCGGCCGAGCGAGTCGTTGCCGTCGACGAAGTTGTATCCCCTGCGGAGCATACGAGCGCCGCCGTTCGTCGTCGGGTGCGCGAGGCGCACGTGCGCGTTCGTGTCGATGAGCGGCGCATCGGTCGCGCCGGTCTTCTCGAAGTCGGGTTCGGTGAACTCGGTGCCGCCCGAGAGCGGGGCGCCCTCGCCCTTGGATCGCCCGACGAGCATCTCCTGCTCACCGAGCTGGACGCGGTCCCAGTTCTCGATGATCATGCGGATGCGACGCGCGACGAGATACGAGCCCCCAGCGAGCCAGGCCGGTTCGTCGGATGCCTGCACCCAGACCTGGTCGTCGACGGTCACCGTCTCCTCGGCCTTGACGTTCGCGGTGCCGTCCTTGAATCCGAAGAGGTTGCGGGGCGTCGCCTGGGTCGTCGACGTCGACGAGGTGCGGCCGAATCCGAGCTGCGACCAGCGCAGGCTCGCCCGCCCGAACGCGATGCGGCTGAGGTTGCGGATCGCGTGCACGGCGACCTGCGGATCGTCGGCGCACGCCTGGATGCAGAGGTCGCCGCCCGAGATCTCGGGCACGAGCGCGTCGCCCTGGAAGCGCGGGAGCGGCGCGAGCATCGCCGGGCGCCGGGCGGCGAGGCCGAAGCGATCGGCCCCCGACGCGTCGGCGAAGAGCCCCGGGCCGAACCCGAAGGTGATCGTGAGGCCGCTCGCGGGCAGTCCGAGCGCCTCACCGGTGTCGACCGGCGGCGCGTAGTCGGAGCCGCCGACGGCCCCGCCCTCGGCGACCTCGAGGCCCTGGCTCAGGCGAGCCGCGGCATCCGTCCACTCCGTGAGCAGGGCGATCAGCCCGTCGCGGTCGAGGGTGTCGTCGACGTCGAATGCGGCGAAGTGCAGGCGGTCCTGCGCGGGGGTGACGATGCCGGCCTGGTGCGCGCCGAAGAACGGGTAGACGGATGCCGCCGGGCTCGCCGCTCCCGCCCCGCCGGTGGTTGCCGCGACCGCGACGCCGGCACCTGCCGCAGCGCCGACGACGGCGCCGGCCGCGCCCGCGCCGAGGAAGCCGAACAGCTGGCGCCGGCTGACGGCGGACGCGGCAGCCGCGTCGGCGCCGGCCGCGGGCGTCGCGGTGTCGGGGTGCACCTCGGTCGGTGCCGCGCCCTGCGCGTCACCGGCCGTGGAACGGGAGACGTTCATCAGACCCCGAGCACCGTGGCGGTCAGCTGCGAGAGCGGCTCTGCGAGGGCGTTGACCTGGTCGCTGAGCGCCTTCTTGTCGGCGTCGGTCAGGGTCGCGTAGTCGACGAAGCCCGACTCGAGGGAGCCGTACTCGGCGAGCGCCGCCTCGAGGGCGGTGAACTGCTCGTCGATCTCGGTCGCGAGTGCCGTGCCCTCGTCGCCCTTCGACTCGGCGAGCGCCCGCACCGCGCCGAAGGCGACGCCGGCACCCTGCACGTTGGCGGCGAAGTCCGAGAGGTCGGTGCCCGACCACCAGTCCTCTTCACCCGTGATCTTGCCGGCCGCGACCTCGTCGAGCAGCGCGATCGCGCCGTTCGAGATGGCGTCGAGCGAGACGGTGAAGTCGTCGGCGGTGACGAGGTCGTGCAGTTCGGTGACATCCGCGACGAGGCCGTCGGCGTAGGCCTGGCGCTCGGCGGGGGTCGACGGCGCCCAGTCCTTCAGTGCGTCCTGGCCGTCGGAGTTGAGGTCTCCCGCGGCCGGCGGCCAGAGGTCCTTCTCGATGCGGTGGAAGCCGGTCCACTCGAGGCCGTCGGCGACGGCGTCGACCTCGCGGAAGTCGATCTTCGGGTCGAGGTCGCCGAACGCCTCGGCGGTGGGCTCGATGCGCTCGTACGGCACGCGGGTCGCGGCGAAGAGCGAGCGGGCGGTCTCGTCGTCGCCGGCCGCGTAGGCTGCGGCGAACGCCTCGACGAGCGGCAGCAGCTCGGCCGCCTGCGAGCGCACGTATGCGAGGTACTCGGTGACGGCCTGGTCGGAGAGCGCCTGCTCGTCGGCGGAGACGGCCGAGGCCTCGCCCGTGACCGTGAACTCGGCGAGGCCGATCGGTGCGCCGACCTGCTGGAACTTGCACGCCGTGTAGTAGGTGCCCGGCTCGAGCTGCGCGGTGAAGTCGATCTCCTGCCCTGGGGTGACGTTCTCCTTCTCGCCCACGATGCGCAGCTGGTCGTCGGCGAGGATCTCGAACTCGTTCACGTCGGTGCCGTTGTTTGCGAGCGCGAACGTCACGGCGCCGGCGGGTGCGGTGGCAGCGGCCACGGAGCATCCGTCATCGGTGATGTCGACGGCGATCGCCGAGGCGAGGTCGGCTTTCGCGACGCAGCCGGTGAGGGCGAGCGCGAGTGCGGTCACGGCAGCGGATGCCGCGAGGGCGCGTCGGGTCATGAATGCTCCTGGATTCGAGGTGAGGGGTGAGACGTGTGGGTGAGACGTGGTGATCGGTGGTCAGTTCGCCGCGGCGGGCGCGGTCGTCGGTGCAGCGGTGGCGGCGGGCGCGGGTGCGGGCGCCGGGCGGCGACGCCGGTGCAGCATGCCGAGGTAGAGCGTCGTCGTGACGGCGACGTAGAGGACCCACCCGATGACCTGCGCCCAGGTCGGCTCGGGCGTGAAGTTGAAGATGCCGGCGAGGAGCGTGCCGTACCAGCTGCCCGGCGGCACGAGCTCGACGAGGCTGAACGCATGCGTGCCCCAGCCCGGGATGACCGAGGCCTCCTGAAGGTCGCCGATGCCGTACACGAGCACGCCGGCGGCGACGAGGATGAGGAAGAGCCCGGTCCAGGTGAAGAACTTCGAGAGGTTGATGCGCACGAGCCCGCGCGAGATGCCCCACGAGATGACGATCGCGGTGACGATGCCCAGCAGGGCGCCGACGGTGCCGAGCACCGGGTCGTTGCCGCCCGACACGTTGGCCCAGACGAAGAGGGCCGTCTCGATGCCCTCGCGGCCGACGGCGAGCGCGCCGAGCAGCACGATGGCGAACCACGACCGGTCGACGGCGGCGTCGACCTGGCCGCGCAGCTCCTTCGAGAGGCCCGCGCCGTGCGTGCCCATCCAGAAGATCATCCACGTCACGAGCGCGACGGCGACGAGGGAGAGCACGCCGCCGAGCACCTCCTGCGCTTGGAAGGTCATCGCGTACGGACCCCAGGTGAGCAGCGCACCGACGCCGAGCGACACCGCGACCGCGATGCCGATGCCGAACCAGAGCCGGCCGAAGAGGTCGCGGCGGCCGATCTTGCCGAGGTACGCGACGAGGATGCCGACGATGAGCCCTGCCTCGAGGCCTTCGCGGAGGCCGATCAGGTAGTTGGCGAGCACGCGCGTCTCCCGGATAGAACGGAGTGGATTGAGCCAAGGCTAACCTAACTTCAGCAGACTCGCGAACCCGGACCGTCACACCCGATTCCCATGCTGAACACGGTTTTCGCAGGCGAACGACACCCGCCGGCCGCGGAGGCGTAGCGTGGGAACGTGCTGACTCCGCCGAAGACCGACAAGCGACCCATCGAACGCGTGCACCACGGCGACGTCGTCGTCGACGACTACGAGTGGCTGCGCGACAAGGACGACCCCGAGGTGCTCGCGCACCTGCACGAGGAGAACGCCTACACGAAGGCGAGGACCGAGCACCTCGCGATCCTGCAGGAGCAGATCTTCGAGGAGATCACGACCCGCACCAAGGAGACCGACCTCAGCGTGCCCACCCGCGAGGGCGACTGGTGGTACTACACCCGCACCGTCGAGGGCAGCGAGTACGGCATCCACTGCCGGGTGCCGGCCACCGGCCCCGATGACTGGGAACCCCCGGCGACGGATGACTCGGGCTCCCCGTTGCCCGGCGAGCAGGTGCTGCTCGACGACAACGTCGAGGCCGCGGGCCACGACTTCTACTCGCTCGGCAGCTTCGACGTCACCGCCGACGGCGCGACCCTGCTGTACGCGATCGACCTCGAGGGCGACGAGCGGTACACGATCCGGCTGCGCTCGCTCGACGACTCGGGCCGCGAGTACGACGACGTCATCGAGGGCACCTCGAGCGGCGCGACCTTCGACCCGAGCGGCCGCTACGTGTTCTACGCGACGGTCGACGAGTCATGGCGACCCGACACCATCTGGCGGCACGAGATCGGCACCGCGGCATCCGACGACGTCTCGGTCTTCACCGAACCCGACGAGCGCTTCTGGCTCGGCGTCGGCGTGACCCGCAGCCGCAGGTTCCTCGTGATCGAGGCCGGCTCCAACGTCACGAGCGAGACCTGGCTGCTCGATGCCGCCGAGCCGACCGGCGGGTTCTCCGTCGTCTGGCCCCGCAAGGACGGCGTGGAGTACGACGTCGAGCACGTCGTCGCCGGGGGCAAGGACCGCCTGCTCATCGTGCACAACGACGATGCCTTGAACTTCGAGCTCGTGAGCGTCGCGGCATCCGACCCGCAGGGCGACCGTCGCGTGCTGCTGCCGCACGACCCGGCCGTGCGCCTCGAGGGCGTCGACGCGTTCCGCGACTTCGTCGCCGTCGAGTACCGCCGCGAGGGTCTGCCGCGGGTCGCCGTCGCGAAGGTGCCGGCTGCGGGCCTGCCCGCCGACGCGACGCCCGACGACACCCTGCACGAGCTCGCCTTCGACGAGGCGCTGTTCGCGGTGGGCCTGTCGGGCAACCCCGACTGGGCGCAGCCGACGCTGCGCATCGGCTACACGAGCTTCGTGACCCCGTCGACCGTGTACGACGTCGTCGTGGCGACGGGTGAGAGGCGGCTGCGCAAGCGTCAGGCCGTGCTCGGCGATTACGAAGCGACCCGCTACTCGCAGCGGCGCGAGTGGGCGACGGCCGACGACGGCACGCGCATCCCGGTGTCGCTCGTCTACCGGCACGACCTCGTCGACCTCGGCACGCCCGCCCCGACCCTGCTCTACGGCTACGGCTCGTACGAGCACTCGATCGACCCCGGCTTCGGCATCCCCCGCCTGTCGCTGCTCGACCGCGGCATGATCTTCGCCGTGGCGCACGTGCGCGGCGGCGGCGAGATGGGGCGACTCTGGTACGAGCACGGCAAGAAGCTCGAGAAGCGCAACACCTTCACCGACTTCGCGGCGGTCGCCAGGCACCTCATCGACGAGGACATCACGGCCCCCGACCGGCTCGTCGCCCAGGGCGGCAGCGCCGGCGGACTCCTGATCGGCGCCGTCGCGAACCTCGCACCGAAGTACTTCTCGGGCTTCCTCGCCGAGGTGCCGTTCGTCGACCCGCTGACCTCGATCCTCGACCCGTCGCTGCCGCTCACGGTCATCGAATGGGACGAGTGGGGCAACCCGCTCGACGACGACGAGGTCTACTCGTACATGAAGTCGTACTCCCCGATCGAGAACGTGCACGTCAACCACTACCCGCCGATCCTCGCGGTGACGTCGCTGAACGACACCCGCGTGCTCTACGTCGAGCCGGCGAAGTGGGTCGCGAAGCTGCGCGACGTCGGCGCCGACCCGCTGCTGAAGATCGAGATGGCGGCCGGGCACGGCGGCGTCTCGGGCCGGTACTCGGCATGGCGTGAGCGGGCGTTCGCCTACGCGTGGGTCGTCGACGCGGCCGGGGCGCACCCGAGCGGCGAGTGACCGGCGGTGAGCGGATGCCGCGGCATCCGCTCACCTGATCGTCGGCGGCGGCTCGTCGTCAGCGGCGCCGCTCGTAGGTGATGTGCGTCGCGAGCGGGGTGTGCAGCACCTCGACGGGCGTGAGCGCCGGGTCGTCGATGCCCTCGAAGAGCCGCTCGCCGCCGCCGAGCATCATCGGCGAGATCGTGACGATGATGCGGTCGATGAGGCCCGCGGCGAGGTACTGGCGCACGGTGCTCGCGCCGCCCGCGATCGAGATGCGCCCGTCGCCGACGGCGGCCCGCGCCTGCGCGAGGGCGTCATCGATGCCCGTCGTGATGAAGTGGAAGGTCGTGCCGCCCTCCATCGGGATCGGGTCGTGCGGGTGGTGCGTGAGCACGTAGACCGGCCCGTGGTACGGCGGGTTCTCGCCCCACCAGCCCTTCCACTCCTCATCGGTCCACTCGCCGCGGATCGGCCCGAACATGTTGCGGCCCATGATGTAGGCATCCGGCGCGAGGATCTGCTCGACGATCCCGGCGTTCTCGTCGGGCTGCTCGAACATCCACCGGTGCAGGTCTTCACCGCCCTCGCCGAGTGGTTCGTCGCGCGTCTGGTTCGGCCCGGCGACGTAGCCGTCGAGCGAGATCGAGAGGTTGGCCGTGACGAGGCCGTCGTTGAACGTCATGCGCGACACCGTACGCCGCCCTGCCGACACCCGCATCGGTGCATGCGAACGCACCGATTCAGCGCTCAGCGAGCACCGTTCCGGATGTCTCAGGCCGCTGCAAGACTGCAGAAATGTCTCTTCTCTCCGAACTGAGTGAGCGAATCCCAGGCCGGGCCCATGGTCCCGGCGCATCCGAGTACGACGCCGGCCGCACGGTCTTCGCCGGCGTCGGCGAACCCGACGCGGTCGTGCGACCGCACACTGTCGACGAGGTCGCGGCCGCCGTCGGCCTCGCCGCGGCGGCGGGCCTGCCGATCGCCGTGCGCAGCGGCGGCCACGGCCTCCTCCCCGTCGAGGGCGGGCTCGTCGTCGACCTCGCCGAGTTCACCGCGATCGAGGTCGACGCCAACGGCCTCGTCTCCGTCGGCGGCGGCGCCCGCTGGGGCGACGTCGCGGCGGTACTGGCTCCCCACGGCCTGGGCATCAGCTCGGGCGACACCCGCGACGTCGGAGTGGGCGGCCTCGCCCTCGGCGGCGGCATCGGCTGGCTCGTGCGCATGCAGGGCCTCGCCGTCGACGCGCTGCGCGAGGTCGAACTCGTGACCGCGGCGGGCGAGGTGCTGACCGTGAACGAGTCGTCGCACCCCGAGCTCTTCTGGGCGCTGCGCGGGGGCGGCGGCAACTTCGGCGTGGTCACCCGCTTCGCCTTCCAGGCGGTGCCGGCCGACGGTCTCGTCGCCGCGCACGTGACCTTCGACCGATCCGACGTGCCGGCCATCCTGCGAGCCTGGCGCGACGTGATGCGCGCCGGCCCCGACGAGCTGAACTCGTCGCTCATGCTCGTGCCGCCGTTCGGGCCCGAGATGCCCGGCGGCCCGCAGCTCGGCGTCGCCCTGCAGGGCAGCGAGGCGCAGCTCCGCGAGCTGCTCGCGCCGCTGCTCGAGCTGCCGTCGGTCACCGAGGCGAAGATCGGGCCGAGCACCTACGGCGAGCTGCTCGAAGACGCGCCGCCCGGGCGGCCCCCGTTCCGGTTCGTCGGCGGCAACGGCTTCGTGCCCGAGCTCTCCGATGCGGCGCTCGATGCCGTCGCCGCCGCGTACGACCGCGACGTGCCGACGATGGTGCTCCTCCGCGCCCTCGGCGGGGCGTTCTCGCGCGTCGCGCCCGACGCGACGGCGATCGCCTTCCGTGATGCCGAGGCGCTGCTGATCGTCAACGGCGTGGTGGCGCCCGACGCCGCGCCCGAGCTGGTCGCGTCGGTCGAGGCCGTCAACGACGCGGCCCTGGCCTGCACGAGCGGGGTCTACGGCAACTTCTCGGCCGAGTACGGCGACGAGATCACGGCCGCGATGTACCCGCCTGCGACGCTCGAACGCCTGCGCCGCATCAAGGCGCAGGTCGACCCCGGCAACGTGTTCCGCCGCAACCACAACATCGCGCCGGTGGGCTGAACCCCAGTGGGCTGAGCACCGGCGAGCCTGATCAGACGAGCGGATGCCGCGTGGCGCGCGCCACGCGGCATCCGCTCGTTCACGTGTGGCACTACTTTGTCAGGACATTCTGTGTAAACTGAGGGCAATCGCCCGCGGCACCGGCAGAAAGTTGTACGACGCAGTATGACCATCACGACAGCATCGCCATTCGACGTCATCACCATCGGACGCGTGGGCATCGACCTCTACCCGACGCTCGACGGCGTGCACCTCGAAGACGTCGAGACGTTCACCAAGTCCGTCGGTGGCAGCGCCGCCAACGTCGCGATCGCCGCCGCCCGCCACGGCCGCCGCAGCGCGATCATCACCCGCACGGGCGACGACGCCTTCGGCCGGTACATCCGGCGGGAGCTCGACGGATTCGGCGTCGATCCGCGGTTCGTGGGCACCGAGCCCGCGCTCCTGACGCCGCTGACCTTCTGCGAGATCTTCCCGCCCGACGACTTCCCGCTCACGTTCTACCGCAAGCCGAAGGCGCCCGACCTCGAGATCACCGCCGAGAGCCTGCCGCTCGACGACATCCGCTCCGCCGCGATCTACTGGTCGACGGCCACCGGCCTGAGCGAGGAGCCGAGCCGCAGTGCGCACCGCGCCGCCTGGGCAGCGCGCGGCCGCCGCCCCGGCACGATCCTCGACCTCGACTACCGGCCCATGTTCTGGGGCTCCGTCGACGAGGCGCGGCGTGAGGTCTCCGCCGCCCTCGACTCGGTCGCCGTCGCCATCGGCAACCTCGAGGAGTGCGAGGTCGCCGTCGGCGAACGCGATCCGTACCGTGCCGCCGACGCCCTGCTCGACCGCGGCGTCGAGCTCGCCGTCGTCAAGCGCGGCCCGATCGGCGTGCTCGCGAAGACCCGCGACGAGACCGTCGAGCTGCCCGCCCTGCCCGTGCAGGTCGTCAACGGACTCGGCGCGGGCGACGGGTTCGGCGGCGCGTTCTGCCACGGGCTCCTCTCCGGCTGGCCGCTCGAGCGCATCATCGCCTTCGCGAACGTCGCGGGCGCGATCGTGGCGACGCGCCGGGAGTGCTCGACCGCCATGCCGACGAGCGTCGAGGTGGCGCGACTGGCCGGCGAACGCGGTCTCGGCGAGTTCGACGGGATCGACCCGGCCGACCTCGACGCCGTGACCGCCGGCGCTGCAGGATCCTCCGGGTCACGCCCGGCGCACGATGAAGGAGACGCCGATGCATCCTGAGGCAACTCGGCGATTCCTCGACGACGAGCGATTCGCACGGCTTCGCGACCGACGTGCCGTCGACCCGGCGGCCATCGCCGAACTGCACTCCGCGCGAACGCGCCGCCCCGTGCTCGGCGACAACGGCCGGCTCTTCATCGTCGCCGCCGACCATCCGGCCCGTGGCGCGCTCGGCGTCGGCGACGAGCCGATGGCGATGGCCGACCGGTACGAGCTGCTCGACCGCCTCGCCCTCGCGCTCAGCCGCCCCGGCGTCGACGGCGTGCTCGCGACCCCCGACATCATCGACGACCTCGCCCTGCTCGGCGCGCTCGACGGCAAGGTCGTGGTCGGCTCGATGAACCGCGGGGGGCTCCGCGGCTCGAGCTTCGAGATGGACGACCGGTTCACCGGCTACGACATCGACGGCATCGTGCGCGACCGACTCGACTTCGCCAAGGCCCTGCTGCGCATCAACCTGCAGGATGCCGGGTCGCTCGCGACGATCGAGGCATGCGCCGCTGCGGTCACCGCCGCCGCCGCGGCCGGTGTGCCGATCATGCTCGAGCCGTTCATGAGCACCCACGGCCCTGCCGGCGTCGTCAACGACCTCACCGCCGATGCCGTGATCACCTCGGTCGCCATCGCGTCGGGGCTCGGCACGAGCTCGGCCTACACGTGGCTGAAGCTGCCCGTCGTCGACGAGATGGAACGGGTGATGGCGGCGACGACCCTGCCGACGCTCCTCCTCGGCGGCGAGCGCGGCGGCGATCCCGAGGCCACCTACGCGAGCTGGCAGCGGGCACTCGCCCTGCCGGGCGTGCGCGGGCTCGTGGTCGGGCGCACGCTCGTCTATCCTCCCGACGGCGACGTTGCACGGGCCGTCGACACCGCAGCGGCCCTCGTGCACGCGGGCTGAACGACGAGACCGAAGGAGCATCCGTGACGGAGCGGACGACGGCGACCACGCACGAGACGTGGTTCCACCCTCGGGCGAGCCTCGCCCGAGACGGCTGGGACGTCGTGGTCGACGCATCCCTCGACGGCTGGCAGCACACCGGGCTCCGGGTCGCTGCGCTCGACGCGGTCGACGGCACGGGGCTCGAGCTCCCGGCCGGTGAGGTCGAGCGACTCGTCGTTCCCCTCGAGGGCGGATGCCTCGTGCGCACGCTCACCGAAGACGGCACGGTGCACGAGGTCGAGCTCGAGGGACGCGTCTCGGTGTTCGACGGCCCGACCGACTGCCTCTACCTGCCCGTGGGCGCGAGCGCGACCCTCACCGGCACCGGCTCGGGCACCGGATCGGGCCGGGTCGCAGTCGCCGAGGCTCCGGCGACCACGCGGCATCCGCTTCGGCGCATCGGGCGCGACGAGGTGCCCGTCGAACTCCGCGGCCGCGGTCGCGCGAGCCGGCAGGTGCACGACCTCGGCACGCCCGCGGTGCTCGACGCCGAGCGACTCATCGTGTGCGAGGTCGTCACGCCCGCGGGCAACTGGTCGAGCTACCCGCCGCACAAGCACGACGAGGAACTGCCCGGCCACGAGTCGCAGCTCGAGGAGATCTACTACTTCGAGCTCGCACCCGCACCGGGCGCGCCCGAGGCCGCCGGCGAGGCAGCTGCGCCGTACGGCCTCTTCAGCGCCGCGTCGTCGGCCGTGACCGAGATCGAGCTCGACGAGCGCGTGCGCGACGGCGACGTCGCCCTCGTGCCCGGCGGGTTCCACGGTCCGGCAGTCGCGCCGCCGACCCACGACCTCTACTACCTCAACGTCATGGCGGGGCCCGGCGATCGGGTCTGGCGCATCACCGATGAGCCCGCGCACCGGTGGGTGCGCGAGTCCTGGCAGCATGAGGCGGCCGACGACCGCCTGCCGTACATCCGCACCACGAAGGGAGCTCGCCCGTGAGCCAGAACACCCCGATGACGAGGCGCATGACCGTCGGACAGGCGCTGGTCGAGTTCCTCGCCCACCAGTGGACCGTCGACGGCGACGTCCGCGAGCGCACGATTCCCGGCATGTTCGGCATCTTCGGCCATGGCAACGTCGCCGGCCTCGGGCAGGCACTCATGGAGTCGAACGCCGACGACCCCGGCCTCATGCCCTACTACCAGGCGCGCAACGAGCAGGCGATGGTGCACCAGTCGGTGGGCTTCGCCCGCATGCGCCGCCGCCGCGCGACCTTCGCGAGCACGGCGTCGGTCGGCCCCGGCGCTGCGAACATGCTGACGGGCGCCGCACTCGCGACGAGCAACCGACTGCCCGCACTGCTGCTGCCGAGCGACACGTTCGCGACGAGGGTCGCCGACCCCGTGCTGCAGCAGCTCGAGTTGCCGCATGATCCGAGCCTGCAGGTCACCGACGCGTTCCGCCCGCTGTCGCGCTTCTTCGACCGCGTCGAACGGCCCGAGCAGCTCTTCTCCATCGCCCTCGGCGCCATGCGCGTGCTGACCGACCCCGTCGAGACGGGCGCGGTCACGATCGCCCTGCCCGAGGACGTGCAGGCCGAGGCGCTCGACGTACCGCTCTCCTTCCTCGCCGACCGGGAGTGGCACGTGCGGCGACCGCTGCCCGAGCCCGGCCCGCTCGCCCGAGCAGTCGCCGCCATCCGCGGCGCGCGCTCGCCCATGATCGTCGCGGGCGGCGGGGTGATCTACTCGGGCGCCGAGGAGGTGCTGCGCCGACTCGTCGAGGCGACCGGCATCCCCGTCGGCACGACGCAGGCCGGCGGCGGGTCCATCACGTGGGACCATCCCGCCTCGCTCGGCGCCGTGGGCGCCACCGGCACGACCGCGGCCAACCGGTTCGCCGCCGAGGCCGACGTCGTCATCGGCATCGGCACCAGGTACAGCGACTTCACGACGGCCAGCCGCAGCGCCTTCCAGCACCCGGATGTCACGTTCGTGAACCTCAACGTCGCGCCGTTCGACGCCTACAAGCACGGCACGCAGCTGCCCCTGATCGCCGACGCCCGCACGGCGCTCGAGGCGCTCGAGGTCGAGCTCGCGGGCTACCGGGTGCCGGCGTCGATGTCCGAGCTCATCGCCGCTGAGCAGCAGTCGTGGAACGCCGTCGTCGACGCGTCGTTCGTGCCGTCGGGTCGCGACCGGCCCGCGCAGGCGGAGATCATCGGCGCCGTGCAGGCGGCGAGCGAGCCGCGCGACGTCATCGTGCAGGCTGCGGGGTCGCTGCCGGGCGACCTGCACCGGCTCTGGCGGGTGCGCGACCCCCTCGGCTACCACGTCGAGTACGCGTTCTCGTGCATGGGCTACGAGATCGCGGGCGGTCTCGGCGTGCGCCGTGCCGCGCCCGATCGCGACGTCATCGTCATGGTCGGCGACGGCTCCTACCTGATGCTGCACACCGAACTCGTGACCGCGGTCGCCGAGGGCCACAAGCTCATCGTCGTGCTCGTGCAGAACCAGGGCTACGCCTCGATCGGCAACCTCTCCGAGTCGGTCGGCAGTCAGCGCTTCGGCACGAGGTACCGCCGATACGACCCGGCGAACCGCAACTTCCAGGGCACCGACCCGCTCCCTGTCGACCTCGCCGCCAACGCGCGCAGCTACGGGCTCGACGTGATCGAGATCGCCCAGGGGCCAGACGCCATCGCCGACCTCGGCCGTGCCGTGGCGACCGCGAAGGCGTCGCCCACTTCGACCCTCATCCACATCGAGAGCGACCCGCTGCTGGCCGGCCCCGACGGCGGCGGATGGTGGGACGTGCCCGTGGCCGAGACCTCGGCGACGCCGAGCGTGCAGCAGGCGCGTGCGGAGTACGACGAGGCCCGGCTGGCCCAGCGACCGCTGCTCGGGTGAGGCGCGGGCGCGCCTCCCGGGCGGCCCGCTGCCCGGCTCAGCGATCGACGAGCGTGACCTCGAAGGAGTAGCGGTCGGGCCGGTAGCAGTGCTGCCCGAACTCGACGGCCACCCCCGAGTTGTCGAACGCGGTGCGCGCCATCGTGAGCACGGGGGCCCCGCGCGACAGGTCGAGCAGTTCCGCCTCGCGAGCGGTCGCCGCCCGCGCCCCGATGCGCTGCTTCGCGACCCGCATGGTCACACCCCGCGCCCGGAGCAGTTGGTAGAGCCCGTGCTTCTCGAGTGCTTCGCGGTCGAGATCGGTGAACTGCTCGGGCAGCACGTTGTCGAGGATGGCGAGCGGCACGCCGTCTGCGCTGCGCAGCCGCTGCACGTGCAGCACCGGGCTGCCGGGGTCGACCCCGAGCGCCTCGACCGCCGCTTCGTCGGCGGGCACGACCTCGACCGAGAGCACCTGAGTCTCGGGCTTCTGGCCCGATCGCTCGAGGTCTTCGTAGAGGCTCGTGAGCTCGACGTTGCGCGTCACCTTGCCGTGCACGACCTGCGTGCCGATGCCGCGGCGCCGCACGAGCAGCCCCTTGTCGACGAGGTCCTGGATGGCGCGTCGGATCGTCGGCCGCGAGAGGCCGAGCCGGGCCGCGAGGGCGACCTCGTTCTCGAGGCGCGCGCCGGCGGGCAGCGTCTGGTCGAGGATCGCCTGTTCGAGTCGACTCGCGATCTGGTAGTACAGGGGCACGGGGCCCGATCGATCGAGGTCGAGGAACAGCTCGACGGGGAGGCGATGCTCCGACTGCGCCATGGAATCTCCAGTTGTCCGGTTGTTCTGACAGTAGAGGGTCGAACGCCCCTCGGCGTCACCCGTGATCGGGGGGCGTGTCGGCGACGCGCTGCCGGAAGGTCTCGATGCGGCTCGCTCCGATGACGGTCGTGGCGAGATCGACGTCGCGCTCGACGACGTCGCCGGCCAGGTCGGTGCGATCCCAGAGGCCGGATGCCGCGGCACGAAGCACCTGCGCCTCGGCCCGGTAGTTCACGAACCGGGCTTCGACGACCGCGCGGCCTGCGGCATCCGTCGTCGTGCGCAGCGACTCGAGCACGACGTCGCCCGCGACCTCGACGACCGGCGCGGTGGGCAGCTCGGCCGCCTCGGCCGCTCCGCCCGCCCCGGCGACGCCGCCGACGACCGCCGGACCGCCGCGCGTGCCGCGCGCCACCTCGGGCTCGACCCGCACGAGTTCGGCCCAGCGGGCCGCACCCGACTCGGCCCAACCCGACGCCGACGGGAGGATCGCGAACTCGGTCGCGACCGCGGTGCCGAGGTACTGCGCGCCGGGCACGGCGAACTCGGCGCCGGCCGGTTCGTCGCGCAGCGGGTGCACGTTGACGCTCATCATGCCGACGGCGCGCACGAGCGTGAGCGCGATCGCGTCGACGCCCGACTGCGGGTCGTCGACGATCTCGTACTCGGAGTGCTTCGTGACGATGAGGCTCGCCCGCCCGGCGTGCACGAACCGTGCGACGGGGTAGGTGGGCAGCGGGAACTCGCCGACCGAACCGCCCTCGCCGACCCGGCCGCGCTCGGTGACGGCGTACTGGCCGGCGGCCGACGAGCCCGGCAATGCGCCGACGCCCGTGGGCACGAGCACCCGCAGCCGGTGGTCGGCGGCGGGGTTCACGAAGTCCATGCGCACCCGCAGCATCGGTTCGCCCTCACGCAGCTCCAGCACGGTGTCGACGGTGAGGTCGACGGATGCCGCTGCGCGCCGGTCGCGATCGACCGGGTCGAGTGCGACCGGCACGGCGTAGCGGCGGCGCACGAGGATGCGGCCGCGGATCGGGCCGGACTCGAGCACGGTCACCTCGACCGAGGTCGGGTCGGTCACCGCCGTCGCCGGGTCGACCGGCCCGTAGTTGTAGGAGTCGCCCCGGTCGCCCTCGTCGACGAGTCGCAGAGCATCGGCGAGCACCGTTCCGTCGGCGGCCTCGATGCGCACGGCGCCGCGCTCGTCGATCGTCGCGGTCAGCCCGCGGTTCGAGAGCGAGCGGGCCGACACCGTCACCGGGTCATCCGTCGCCCGTGCCGTCGCGGGGTCGAGGCTCGCGACGCCGATGCCGCCGACATCGACGCCGACGACGGCCGTGCGACGCGGGTCGGCGATGATTTCCACACGCCAGAGGCGCTCGCCAGAGGCATCCGAGGCGATGCGGTGCTCGAGCTCCTCGGTGAACGCGGCCAGGTCGAAGTCGCCGACCGGCGCCTCGGCGACCTCGAACCGCAGCCCGTCGTCGGTGAAGCGCCACGCGTTGATGAGCTGGCCGAAGAGCTCGCGCCCGTGGATGCGGTTCAGCAGCTTCGGCAGTTCGGCCGTGGCGAGCTGCTCGTCGCCGAGCACCTCGGGCAGTGCCTCGAGCAGCTGCACTCCGTCGCCGAGTTCGAGCCGCTCGGGGTCGTGCAGGCGGATCTCGACGTGCGCCCGCCGCGCGAAGCCCGTCGGGTTGGCGACGACATGACGGTCGGGGGCGACGGATGCCGCGAGCCGCTCCATCGTGCGCAGGATCACGCCGCGCGCGACATGGCCGGCCGTCGCCAGACGCCCCTCGACCTCGACGGCGGTCGCGTCGACGCCGCACCCGGTGACCGAGTCGTGCGCCGTGCTCTCGACGAGCCGGTACCAGGCGGTGTCGAAGAACGCCCGGTGGTCGTCGGCGCCGAACGCGGCGTCGAGCCGCTCGGCGGTGGAGAGCCGGCGCTCGGCGTCGGTCATCGCCTGCTTGAGGTTCGTGCGGATCGAGAACACGCCCGGGAGGAGGTTGCCGCGCGTGTGCGAACGGAGTTCGCCGGCGACGACGGGCAGGTCGGCGAGTGCCTCGTCGTCGCCCGCCGCCCACTCGGGTGCGACCGTTCGCACGTACCCCTCGATGGTGTCGACGGTCAGCCCGATGCCGCCGTCTGCGGCGTTCGCCGCCTCCACGAGCGGCATGAGGTCGGCGGGGGGCGCACTGTGGTCGGTGCCGAGCATGCCGAGGATCGGGTCGGATCCGTACCAGCTCGCGACCGATCGGCCGTAGTCGGCCACGAGTGCGCCCAGCTGCCCCGGCAGGGCGAAGAGGTCGAGGGCGTTGCCGTACCCGTCGAGCAGGTACTCGGTGCGCACTGTCGACCCGTCGGGCGCGGTCCAAGCGAAGGCGTGCCGGTCGATGCGCCCGGGAACACCGCGCCAGAGCGCGGCGTCGCGCAGCCCGAACCCGCGCAGCAGCTGCGGCATCTGCGCAGCGTGGCCGAACATGTCGGGGAGGTAGCCGACCCGCATCTCGGGTCCGAGCCGCCGACTCGACCGCAGGCCGAGCTCGAGGTTGCGCACGATCGTCTCGCCGTCGCAGAGGAACTCGTCGAGCAGGATGAGGAACGGCCCGACCGCGAGCTGCCCGCGTTCGATGGCCGCGACCACCCGACCGCGCTGCTCGGGCCGGATCTCGAGGTAGTCGTCGATCGCCGCGGCCTGCCCGTCGAGGGTGAACCGGTACCCGGGATTCTGCTCGAGCGTGCCGATCAGCCGGTCGACCATGTGCACGAGGCGCAGCCGGAACACGTCGTGCGGCTCGTACCACTCGCGATCCCAGTGCGTGTGCGGCACGATCACGAGTTCGTCGGGGGCATCCATGGTCACTCCAAGCGGGTGTTCGGTCGTGCGGTGGTTCGAGTGGTGCGGTGTTCGGTGCCGGCTACGCGCAGAGCGCCATGATGCGGCGATCGGCGAGCACGAGGTGGAAGGGCCCGTCGGCGGGGTCGGCCGCGAACGCCTCACGGGTCGAACGCACCGAGCGTCGCCGACCGAAGCCGTCGACGAGCACGAGCCCCTCGGCGTCGACCGCGACGACCTCGTCGCCGAGCCGCACGAGCGCCGGGGCGCGCATGAGCTCGGGCATGAGCACCGTTCCGTCGAAGCTGCCGCTGCCCGTGATGGCTGTGCGCCCGGCGCGGACGCCGTCGAGGATCGCCTCGGCCGAGGCATCCGTCGCCGCGACCCAGGTCGTCGGGGTGCCCGGTCGCTGCGGTTCCTCGACCATGTGCGTGTCGCTGCCGCCGAGCAGCGTCGCGCCCTCGGGCCAGGTGCGGAACCACGCGAAGGGCGCGGTCGAGATGAGCTCGAGGTACCAGGTCGAATGCCAGAGCTCGACGGCGGCGGGCCGCCGCTCGAGTCGGTGCAGCCACGAGCAGTCGCCCGAGATCGGGTGGTTGATGCTCAGGATGCCGCCGCGCCGGTCGACCTCGTCGACCCAGCGCTGCGCGGGCTCGCGGAAGTCGATCCAGCCGATGTCGCCGAACGCGTTCGCGTGACCGCGGTGGGTCGTCACCTCCTGACCGGGCAACAGGGTGATGCCGTGCTTCGCGCCCTCGGCGGGCAGGTGCGCGTGGTGGCTCACCGTGTTGTGGTCGGTGACCGCCATGAAGTCGAGGCCGCTCGCCACGCCCAGTGCGGCGAGGCCGCCGATCGGCAGGCGCCCGTCGGAGTGGATGGTGTGGCCGTGGAAGTCACCGGCGAACCAGGTGAGGCCCGGCTCGGCCGGGAGCCCGCGATCGCTGCCGCGCACGGCACGCGTCACCGGTGCGGCATCCGGAACCGGCGGCACCGCGCGCGATGCCGGGATGGTGATCTCGACCTCGACCTCCACCCCCTCGGAGGGGACGCGGTGCAGCCCGAGCACGACGTTCCACTCCCCCGCCTCGGGCGCACCCGGCAGGTAGCCGGGCGTCGCGTCGGCCGGGTGGATGAGGAACTCGGTGCGGGCGCCGCCCGACCAGCCGCGCCATCCGCCCGCACCCTCGCAGCCGAGGTCGATGCCCGCGTTCGACCCGTCGAAGCGGATCACGACCTCGAGCGAATCGGTGCCGGGCGGCACCTCGAACGGCACGTCGAGGAAGCGGTGCTCGTTCTGCGTGTCGACGGTGATGGGAATGATGCGGCGGGTCGTCGTCATCGCGTCACCCGATGCGCTGGGTCGACTCGGCGTCGAAGAGCAGGGTCTTGGCCCCCTGCGGCACGAGCCAGCCGCGATCGCCGGGAGCCGGCTCGTGGTCCTCGGGCACGACGACCTGGAACTTGTGCCCGCTCGCGTTCACGGCGATGAGCACGCTCGCGCCGAGGTTCTCGACGACGCTCACCTCCGCCGGGATCGCACCGGGCTCCTCGCTCGTGACCCAGCGCAGGTACTCGGGCCGGATGCCCCAGATCACCGCCTGCCCGTCGCGCACGAGCCCTTCGGTGCCCGCCGGCACCGGCACCGACGTCTCGCCGATCGCGATCGCGCCGCCCGTGATCGTCGTCTCGACGAGGTTCATCGGGTTCGAGCCGATGAACCCGGCGACGAAGGTGTTGTTCGGTCGCTGGAACACCTCGCGGGGCGTGCCGATCTGCTGGAGCTTGCCCGCCTTCATGACCGCGATGCGGTCGGCGAGCGCGAGTGCCTCGGCCTGGTCGTGCGTGACGAACACCGTCGTGACGCCGAGGTCGCGCTGCAGCTCCTTCAGGAAGGTGCGCGCCTCGAGGCGGAGGCGGGCGTCGAGGTTCGACAGCGGCTCGTCGAGGAGCAGCACGTCGGGCCGGGTCGCGACGGCGCGGGCGAGCGCCACGCGCTGCTGCTGCCCGCCCGAGAGCTGGCCCGGGCGGCGCTCGATGAGGCCCTGGAGCGAGAGGCCGTCGCCGACCCGCTCGGCCGTGGCCCGTCGCTCGTCGCGCCCCACGTGTTTGATGCGCAGCGGATAGGCGATGTTGTCGCCCACGTCCATGTGCGGGAAGAGCGCGTAGTCCTGGAAGACCATCGCGACCCCGCGGGCGCCGGGTTCGGCGTTCGTGACGTCGCGGTCGCCGATGACGAGCGTGCCCGCGGTGATCGCCTCGAGGCCCGCGATCGAGCGCAGCAGGGTGGTCTTGCCGCAGCCCGAGGGGCCGAGCAGGGCGAAGAACTCGCCGTCGTGGATCTGCACGTCGACCTCGTCGACGCCGCGGACGCCTCCGGGGTACTCCTTGACGAGTTGAGTGGCGTTGATGCCGGCCATCAGGACTTGATACCTCCATGGAAGCGGAAACCGTAGCGACGGTTGACGACGAAATAGATGATGAGCACCGGCGCCGAGAACAGCAGCGCGAAGGCGGAGATGAGCCGGAGGTCGGCCTGCCCGCTCTCGGTGTAGAAGGTGTACATGAGCACCGCCGCGGGCTGCATGTCGGGGCTGCGCAGCAGGATGAAGGGCACGAGGAAGTTGCCCCAGACCTGCACGATCGTCCAGATCGAGATGAACGCCAGCCCGGGCCGTGCGATCGGTGCGACGACGTCGCGGAGGATCCGGAACGGGCCGGCGCCGTAGAGCCTCGCCGACTCCTCGTACGACTTCGGGATCGAGTCCATGAAGTCCTTCAGGATGAAGATCACGGTCGGCAGGATGCCGCCCGCGAGCACGAGGAGCACACCCACGTAGGAGTTGATGAGCCCGAGCTGCGTGATGATCTGGAACGTCGGCACCATCGCCGCCGTGCCCGTCACGATCGAGGAGAGCAGCAGCAGTGCGTACAGGATGCCGTCGCGTCCGGGGATGCGGATGCGGCTCATCGCGTAGGCGGCGAGTGCGCCGAGCACGACGACGATGATCATCGTGCCGATGCCGAGCAGCAGCGAGTTGCCGATCGAGCGCAGCGCATACGGGTTCTCGGCGAGTCGCGCGAAGTTGTCGAGCGTCCAGTCGGGCCACGACAACGACAGCGACGGGGTCGCGTCGAACGGTGCGAGCACGAGCCAGACCATCGGCAGGGCGAAGAGCACGCCCACGATCGTCATGATGACGGCGAAGGCGACGCGCGAGAGGAAGTGCCGCACGGTCGAGTTCGCCGCGACCTTCCGGACGGGGGTGGCGGTCATCGCTTGTTCCTTCCCTTCGACACGCGCACGTAGGCGAGCGCGATGACGAGGTTGATGAGCAGCATGATGAGGGAGATCGCGGCGCCGAGGCCGAGCTGGCCGCCGGGGATCGCCGTCTCGTAGATGTACACCGAGAGGATCTCGGTCTTGCCGTTCGGCCCGCCTGCCGTCACGAGGTACGGCGTGAAGGTGTTGAACGTCCACAGCGTGATGAGCAGCGTGTTCGTGAGGATGTGCCCCTTGATGTTCGGCACGATCACGTCGCGGAGCTGCTGCCACCCCGAGGCGCCGACCATCTTGGCGCTCTCGATCTGCGACGGCGGCACGGCGCTGAGCGCCGAGGAGAAGAGCTGCATCGAGAAGGCGGTGCCGACCCAGATGTTGAAGATGATGATCGACTCCATCGGGTGGTCGATCAGCCATGCGGCGCCCTCGGTGCCGAGCAGCCCGTTGATCGTGCCCGATCGCCGGTCGAGCAGGACGAGCCAGAGGAACGAGGCGACGGATGCCGGGATGACCCAGGCGGCCAGCACGAGTCCCTCGATGAGCCCCTTGGTCCAGCCGTGGATGTTGCGCACCGACCACGCGAGCCCGAAGCCGATGAGCGTCTGGCCGATGATGCCCGAGAAGAGCACGAAGACGAGCGTCAGCCAGAGCGAGTTCCAGAACGACGGGTCGGTGAGCGCCTCGACGTAGTTGTCGAGTCCGACGAACTCCGGCGACGCGGCCTGCAGGCCGGTGAGCCGGTAGTCGGTCATGCCGAGCCAGATCGTCCACACGGCGGGGAACAGCAGGAAGATGCCGATGAGGATCAGGGCGGGTGCGACGAAGATGCCCGCCCGCACCTTGCCGAGGCCGGCGACGTCGTCGGCCCGCCGCCGGCGGGGAGCGATCGCGCTCCCCGCCGGCGTGGTGGTGCTGGTCGTCATCGCCTAGCCACCCGAGACCGCGTCGTCTCCGACGATGTCCTTGGCGGCGTCGGCGTACGCGCCCGCCGCATCGGCCACGCTCGTGCCCGAGACCACGTCGAGGGTCGCCTGCTGCAGCGCGGTCGACACCTGCGGGTAGGCGGCGAGCGGCGGACGGTAGGCGGTGATCGGCAGCACCTCTTCACTGACGTACGTGAGCATCGGGTCATCGGCGAGCATCTCGTCGTTGACGTCCGTGCGCGGCGTGATCGCGAGGGTGCCTGCGTTGCGGGCCTCGTAGGCGTCTGCCGAGTTCATGAAGGCGAGCAGCTCCCATGCGAGTTCGGCGTGGTCGCTGTTCGGGTTCAGCACGCGGCCGGTGCCACCCGACATCGACACGAAGTCCTGGTCGTCGACGCCGGAGCCCGACTTCATCGCGGGGATCTTCGTGTAGCCGACGACGTCGTCGCGGTTCGCCATCGGCGCGGTGCCGACGCCCTCTTCGGGGTTGATGACGCTGCGCCAGAAGTAGTCGCCCTCGAGGAGGATGCCGATCTGGTTCGACGCGAACAGCTGGAACGAGGTGTCCCGGCCTGCCGCCTCCTGCTGGAGCACGGCGTCGCCGAGGCCCTCGTCGACGTAGATCGTCTTGTAGAGGTCGAGCACGTCGTTCAGCCCGTCGGTGTCGCCGACCCACTTGCCGTCTTCGTAGACCTGCTCGCCGGTGCCGGCGAGCAGCGGCAGCAGGCCCTGCATCGTCGTGGCCTCGCCCATCGCGGTGCCCGCGTTGAGCTGGATCGGCGTGACGCCGTCGAGCTTCTTCAGGTCGCGCGCCGCGTCGAGCACGTCGTCCCAGCTCTCGGGCTGCCAGTCGGCCGGGAGCCCGGCCTGCTCGAAGAGGTCCTTGTTGTAGTAGAGCACTCGGCCGTCGGCACCCTGCGGCACGCCGTAGCGCTCATCGTCGAACGACAGGGCGCCCTGCACGGCTTCGGGGATCTGCTCCCAGCCCTCCCATGCGTCGACGGAGTCGCCGCCGACCTCGGCGAGCGGCTTGATGTAGCCGGCTTCGGCGAACTCGCCGACCCAGATGCCGTCCATGCCGATGATGTCGGCGCCCTCGCCCGACTGCAGGTCGAGGGCGATCTTGGTCTTGTAGTTCTCGTCGTCGACGCCCTGGGGCTCGAACTCGACGGTGACGTCCTTGCCGTCCTCCTTCATCGCGGCCTCGAACTCGGGGACGACCCAGTCCGCGATCCAGTCGGCCTCGGCGGCGTTCTTGCCGCCGGTGATGGCGTTCGCGGTGATGGTGAGCGTCACCGGGCCGTCCTCCGGCGCCTCGGGTGCCTCGCCGGAGCAACCGGCGAAGACGAGCGCGCCGGCGGTCGCGACGGCGAATGCCGCCAGAGCCCTGCGCTTGCTGTGATGGATCATCTTCGACCTCTCTCATCGTTTCGCCCGCCGAGCCACGCGTCGGCGGGGTGCTGCTGTGGTGCTCGTGCTGCGGTGATGCGGTGGTGCTCAGTGCCGCCGGTCGCCGGCGGCGCCTGCCTCCGACGACTCGCCGAGCGGTGCGCCGATCGCGTCGGCGAGGGTGCGGAGCATCCGCTGGCCGACGACGATGTCGGCGACCCCCTCTGCGACGGAAGGGCCGGGCTCCGGATGCCCCGCGGCGAGTGCCGCGAACGATCGGAGCTCATGCTCGAACGCCTCCTCCTGCATCCACCGCGTCTCGGAGCGCCGCGACCCGAGGGGTTCGGCGTTGTCGACGACGGTGAGCACGGTGGGGACGTTGAGCACGTAGGGCACCGCGAAGGTGAGGGCGATCGTGCCCGTCTCGTGGTGGAAGGTGACGGTCTCGCGGTACTCGGGGTAGCGCGGGATGAAGTGCCAGTCGATCGACCACGGCACGTCGGTGTGCTCGGCGAGGAATCCGCCGAGGCTGAGCGAGCCCGGGAACGCCGGGCCGGTGTGCCGGGCGCGGTCGACCTCGCCGATGCCGCCCACGAGGTGTCGGAGGAGCCCGATGTCGTGCACGATCGAGCCGAGCACGACGTTCGTGTAGAGCTTCGGCAGCGGGTCGGCGGCAGCGCCGATCGCGGTCGCGACCGTCGCGTCGGTCGCGGCCATGAGCGTGGCGAGCGTGTCGGCGGGCACGTCGGACGGCGGGGCCGCGAGGTTCGCGAACGCGAGCTGCGCCCCGTCTGCGGGATGGAGCACCTCGACGCTCACCGCGCGGAGGTCGACCTCGGCGAGCAGGGCCTTCGCGGCGGCCGAAGCCGGGTCGTGCTCCTTCATGTAGCCGACCCGCACCCACTCGGCCAGGTCGATGCCGCGGTCGTCTGCGAGGTCGCGGAGCGCCTCGGCCTCGGCGAGCGAGAACGCGAGCGGCTTCTCCGCGAGCACGCGGATTCCGGCGCCCACGAGCCGCGAGACATCCGCCGCGTGCGAGCCCGAGGTCGCGAGGATCGCGCCGTCGACGCGGAGGTCGCCTGCTGCGACGGCGTCGAGGAGCGCCTCGATCGAGGCGAAGGCCGCGACCCCGGTGCCGGATGCCTCGGCGATCTCGCCGGCCCGCGAGGCGGAGAGGTCGACGACCGCGACGAGCTCGATGAGGTCGGCGTTGCGCCGGATGAGCGGCAGGTGCACGCTCTGGCTGATCGCGCCGAGGCCGATCACCGCGAAGCGCACACGTTCGCCGCGAGGTGCAGCGTCGCCCGGGACGGGCTGCTCGTCGAACCCGGTCATGCGAACCACCGCCGCAGGCGCTCGCGGTTCGCGACTTGGTCGGCGCGCGCCCGCTCGACGTCGGCGGCGTCCTGCAGGATGACGTCCTGCTCGACCACGATCCAGCCGTCGTACCCCGAGTCGACGATGGTGTCGACGATGCGGTCGACCTCGAGGTCGCCGTCGCCGAGCGCCACGAAGACGCGTCGCTCCCAGATGTCGCGCATCGGGTCGGCCGAGCCGGACGCTGCTGCGAGCACCGAGCGGTCGGCGTCCTTCAGGTGCACGTGGTTGATGCGCTCGGCCCAGCGCGGGAAGTCGGTGACGGGGTCGCCGCCGCCCACGAGCAGGTGCCCGGTGTCGAACGTCAGGTCCACGTCGGTGTCGGCGAGGAATCGGTCGATCTCGCGCGGCGTCTCGATGTAGGTGCTCGCGTGGTGGTGGAAGGTCGGCTCGAGGCCGGCCGCACGAGTCAGGTCGGCCGCACGTTGGACGCGTGCGGTGAAGACCGCCCAGCGCGCGTCGTCGAGCTCGAGTTCGGGGGCCCCGCCGGGACGGGCCTTGCGCTCGGGCGATCCCGAGTCGGCGAGGGTCGGCTTCGGAGCACGATCGGGGGCGACGGCGGCCGCAGCGGCGAACAGCTCGAGCGTCGGAGCGAGCGCGGCGAACGCGTGCTCGAACTCCTCGTCGGTGCCGGCGAACGGCAGATCGACCCAGCCGCCGGCGAGCGCGAGACCGTGCCGCTCGAGGAGTCGGGGCAGCCCGAGCCGATCACCGAACAGGCCGACCGGCCCGAGGTCGATGCCCTCGTAGCCGGCCTCGGCCACCCAGGTCGCCAGCTGCTCGCCGTCGGGCAGCGGCACGACATCGGGGCGGGAAAGCTCGAAGACGCCATAACTGACCGGCGCGTTCGCAGTTCGGATCACCGAGAGTCCTCTCAACCGTTGGGACGCTGCAGTGCGTCTCCGCGGTCAAGGGTAACTAAGTTCGGACATACTTACAACATCACGTGAAGAGCGGTTTCGGTCGGTGCCGCAGACGGTGCCGAGCGGTGCCGCGCCCATCGCCGAGATCGCTCCGGCGCCTTCGGGGGCCTCGGATTTCGGGCGCTTCGGGCTTCGGGATGCCCGGCCGACGAAGCCTCAGCCGACGTACCCGCGGAACGGGTCGTTCGCCTCGGCTCGTCTCGCCCGCTCGGCCTCGGCGGCAGCGACGCCGCGGTCGAGGTCGGCCAGCAGGTCGTGGATGCGATCGTCGCGCTCGGCCTCGTAGGTTTCGTCGACCTCGATCTCGGGCCACTCGCCCCACTCCCGGTCGAGTCGCGTCTCGATCGCACCCGAGACCTCCTCCCAGGCCTCTTCACGCGCGCGCTCGGCGAAGGCCCTGAGGTACTCGGGGTCGTTGCGGCGCGTCCACAGCTCCTTCGCCACGGCGGCGTAGACCTGCTCGCGCCGGCGGAGGTTCGCGGCATCCGCCCTTCGGTAGTCGTGCTCGTGCGACGACCGGCCCTCGCGTTTCGCGGCGGCCGAGCGGGCCTCGCCGGTGATCTCGGCGACCTCGTCGGCCTCCTGCACGAGCTCGTAGAGCACCTCGCGCGCGGCCGCGGCCGCGCGCTCGGGCGCGAACGGCTCTTCGCCGCGCAGCGCCTCGACGATCATGCGGTTCTTCAGCGCCATGCGGCCGGCGGACTCGGCGACGAGCACGCCTTCCGCGAGCATCTCGTCGAACGTGGGCACCGGGGCCTCGGGCAGCGCAGTGCGGTCGAACGGCTTGAACCGTCGACGCTCCCGCTTGCGCCACAGGGGCATGCCGATCGACCTCCGAACGTCGGTGTCCGCCCGCCATTCGGCGGTCGGAGATCGAGCCTATCGCGGCCCCCTGACGCGTCGGTGGTCGCAGCTAGTCTTCCGATATGAACCGAGCGGATGCCCCGGGGCGCGCGTGCAGCATCCGCCTCGACGACGGCCCGTGCCCGGCGCCGGTCGAGGCGGGCGCACCCCTCGACCTCTGCACCGGGCACCTGCTCGAGGCCCACGACTGGGTGGCTGGTGACGTCGGGGTGACCGACCTGCTGCCCAGGCCCTGCCTGGTCTGCGGCTCGAGGGTCGGGGTCATCTACCCGTCCGGCCGCATCTGCGCGATCTGCGAGTGGCGCGTCGGCGACGTGCCCGACGGCGCGGTGGCCGACCCCCGGGTCGACGTCGTCTACTACCTCGGCTATCGCGAGCAGATCAAGATCGGCACCTCGGGCAACCCGCGCGTGCGGTTCGCGAGCCTGCCGCACGACGAGGTGCTCGCCTTCGAACTCGGCGACCGCACCGTCGAGCAGCGCCGCCACGCGCAGTTCGCGGCGCACCGTCTCGCCGGCACCGAGTGGTTCGGCGTGCACGACGAGTTGCTCGCGCACATCGCCGAGCTGCGACTCGGGGTCGCCGACCCCTGGGCGCAGTACGACCGATGGGTGAGCCGGCGGTTGGCGGCGCAGAGCTAGGCGCGCTCGCGGGCGCGCCGGTGTCGCAATGGGCCGCGCCGCGCGGTGGGTGTCTCGTGCCCGGCATCGTTGCGGCGCGCCACGATCGCGGCAAGGGGTCGACTGCCCGCTTCGGCGCGGGTGTGCACCTCTTCCACCGTGAAGCCGGCGGCCTCGAGGCGCTCGGTCATCTCGGCAGGGGGCCAGAAGTAGGCGGTCACGACCTTGTGCGGGAACGGCTCGAGCCTCGCTCCGTCGAAGAACCCGAGCAGCAGGCTCCCGCCAGGGCGGAGGCACCGTGCGAACTCCTCGAGCGCCGCCGGCACCCGGGCCGGCTCGAGGTGGATCAGCGAGTACCACGCGAGGACGCCGCCGAGCTCGGCATCGGCGACGCCGAGGTCGTCGAACGTCGCCACCCTGAACGGCACCTCGGGGAATCGCTCTCGCGCTCGAGCCACGAACGCGGGAACGAGATCGACGCCCTCGACGTCGTTGCCGAGCCGCAGGAGGTGGTCGGCCCAGTGGCCCGGCCCGCACCCGGCGTCGAGCACCGGTCCGTCGAGGCGCCCGGCCCATCGGGAGATGAGTGCACGATCGAGTTCGTGCATGTCGGCGACCGAGCCGAGCAGCGAGATGTACTCTTCGGCGCGCTCGGTGTAGGCCTCGCGCACTTCGACGGTCGACACGTCGTCGCCGGCCGACCCGGTCGTCACGCTGCCGCCGGCTACCAGGGCGACGGGCGGTCGTTGTCGCGCTGCCCGTCGTCGGGCAGGTGCGGCAGCTCGGAGCCACCGGCGCGGATGCACAGCCAGCGCAGCTGCTCGGAACCGTCGGGAGCGCAGCGCCACGTGCGCCAGACGCCCTGGCCCACGCGCACGACGCTGCCGGCGCCGACGTCGACGACCTCGTCGTCGAGGCCCATCTGCCCGCGGCCGCCGAGGAACACGTAGAGCTCCTCGACACGGGAGTGCGTGTGCCAGTACCCGGCCTCTTCACCCGGCTCGAGCGCATTCGCCGTCATGCCGATGTACTGCATCGCGAGGTCGTGGTCGACGACCCGTCTGCCGTCGCGGGAACTCTCGGGGCGGAAGCCGCCGAAGTGCTCCCGCCACTCGTCGAGGCCGCCCATCTCCAGCACTTCGTAGTCGCTCACGTCGTCACTGTAGCGGGCGGCGCCGACACGACGAGCTCAGGGGCAGTGCAGCTGCGTGCGCTCGAACGAGCGGTCGATCGTGTGGCTCGACATCGCGGCGCCGCAGAGCGGGCACGCCGGAGGCTTCGCGGGCACCGGCTCGTCGTCGTAGGGGCCGAGCGGCGGCGGCCCGATGTAGGGCAGCAGCTTGGCGTTCAGTCGCTCGATGAAGCCGGCGTAGCCGCGTTGGGCTCCGGGTGGCGTCTCCCGCTTTCTTCGTGTCACAATCATTAGTGTACTAATGATTTGCCGCCACGTCATACTGGAAGCCCATGAACGCCAGCAGCGCACTCCCCGACACCGCCGATGAGGCGGTCGCCGCGGCATCCGCGGCAGCCCACGCCCCCAGCGACGCCGACGATCTGCTCGCCCTCGAGAACCAGGTCTGCTTCGCCCTCGCGGTCGCCGCGCGCGGCGTGATCGGCGTCTACCGCCCGATCCTCGAGCCGCTCGGCCTCACGCACCCGCAGTACCTCGTCATGCTCGCGCTCTGGCAGCGCAGCCCGCGCACGGTGCGCGACCTCGGCGAGGCACTGCAGCTCGAGCCCGCGACGCTGTCACCGCTGCTCAAGCGACTCGAGGCGCAGGGCTACCTCACCCGCGAGCGCAGCACCCGCGACGAGCGGGCCCTCGACGTGGCGCTCACCCCCGCGGGCCGGGCGCTCCGCGAGCAGGCGCTCTCGATTCCGCCGCAGGTCGTCGACCGGCTCGGCATGAGCCTCGACGAGCTCGGGCGTCTCCGCGACCGCCTCACCGAGGTCATCGCCGCCGTGCAGCACGGCTGACGCCGCCGCTCACGCGTCCGCCGAACAGTTCACGTACCGAGCAGTTCACGCCTCGGGGTCGAACCCCGCGACGCTCCCGTCGGCCGAGGCGTACTTCACGATGAGGCTCGCGTCCTTGCCGCCGAACCCCTCGCCGATCAACCGCTCGAACTGCTCGAGCGCGATGCGCGACGCCGGCATCGGCAGCCCCGCGGCATCGCCAGCGGCGAGCGCGAAGGAGAGGTCCTTCTGGGCGAGCACCGCCGAGAACGTGGCATCGAATCCGCGGTTGGCGGGGCTCGTCGGCACGACGCCGGGCGCCGGGTACCAGGTGCGCAGCGGCCACGACTCCCCCGACGAGACGGATGCCACTTCGAAGAACTTCGCCGGGTCGAGCCCGAGCTCGGCGGCGAGCTGCGACCCCTCTGCAACGCCGAGCAGCGAGACGAAGAGCATGAGGTTGTTCGCGAGCTTCGCGGCGATGCCCATCGTGGGGCCGCCGAGGTCGAAGACGTGCGCGGCGAGCGGCTTGACGAGGTGCGTGGCCTCGGCGACATCCACGGGGTCACCGCCGAGCATGAAGGTGAGGGTCGCCGCCTCGGCCCCCGCGATGCCGCCCGAGACGGGCGAGTCGACGAAGCGGAACCCCCGTTCGACGGATGCCTCGTGGCAGAACCGCGACGTCGCGACATCGACGGTCGAGGTGTCGAGCAGCAGCGCAGAGGCGGGCGCCGCCGCCCACACCCCGTCTTCGCCGCCGTAGACCTCCCGCACGTGCTCGCTGCGCGGCAGCGAGGTGAACACGGCGTCGGCATCCCGCACCGCCTCCTCGACGGTGGCGACGATGCGCACGCCGCGCTCGGCGGCCGCGGTGCGGGCGGCCGGCACGGGGTCGACGCCCCGCACGATGTGTCCGGCGGCGACGAGGTTGCCCGCCATCGGTCCGCCCATGTGTCCCAGACCGATCCACGCGATGGTGGCCACGGTTCCTCCCGACGTCGTCGACGTGAAGCACGCTCTCGCGTCAACGATACGTTCGGGGCCACCGGCGGGCAATGCGCGGCGACGCGACGATCGATCGGCGCGCGAGACGCTCGTTCGAGGCGCCCGTCCCGGGCGATGCAGGTCAGGCCGTGCCGGTCAGGCCATGCCCTCTGCGGTCTGCTCGAGCTGCGACTTCGGCCGCGACCGCTGCGTGGCGAGCGCGGTGCCGGCCGCGCCGCAGACGATGACGATCGCGATCACCTCGGTGGGCGAGAAGGTCTCCGAGAGCACGAGCCAGCCGAACACCGCCGCGATCACGGGTCCGAAGCTCGTGACGATCGCGTAGATGCGCGGCGAGATGCGGCGAAGGATCCAGGTGTCGAGGCTGTACGGCAGTGCCGACGACAGCACGCCGACGCCGAGCAGCAGGCCGACGACCGCCCAGTCGATGACCGCGGGGTCGAAGGTCGCCACCGCGAACGGCACCAGCAGCGCGAGGCTGACGATGCTCGCGACGGTGAGCCCCTCGAGGCCGGGCAGCCCCACGGCGACCCGGCGGGTGAGCAGGATGTACCCGGCCCAGGCCGCCGCCGCGGTGAGGGCGAACGCCACGCCCCACGGGTCGATGCCCGCGGCATCCGACGCCCCCGGGCCGATCAGCAGCACGACGCCGGCACCGGCGGCGAGCGCGCAGATCACGTCGAGCAGGCGCCGCGAGCTCGCGAGCGCGATGGCGAGCGGTCCGAGGAACTCGATCGTCGCGGCGACGCCGAGGCCGAGCAGGTGCACCGACTCGTAGAACGTCACGTTCATGATGGCGAGCACGACGCCCAGCGCGACGGCCGGCCAGAGCCGGCGCCACGTCAGCTCGGCTCGCTTCGGCCGGTAGAACGGGAGCACGGCGACGACCATCACGAGCTGACGCACGGCGACGACGACGAACGAGCCGACGACCGGGATCACGAGGCCCGCGAGCGATGAGCCGAAGTTGATGGAGACCTCGGTGCCGAGCTGCACCGCGGCTCCGGCGAGGCTCCGACGGTTCGCCGCACCATCCGTGGGAGCCGGCGTGGTCGCCGGAGCGGGGGTCGTCTGGTCGGTCACCATACGACGATACGCGTCGATGAGCGCGCCTCAGAATCCGGCGAGACGGGCCCGCGCGGCGTCGAGGTCGGAGCCCGTGCCCGGGGCGAGCACCTCGGCGACCACGAAGCCGTCGCGGCGCACGAGGTAGACCCGGTCGGCCCGCAACCGGGCCCGTCGCGGCCGTCCCCGGTCGCGGGCGAAGACGTGCGCCTCGACCCCGAGCTCGGCGGCGATGCGCCGCACCGCGCGCTCGGGCACGCCGTACCCGTGCACCTGCCACTGCAGCGAACGCAGGGCGTCGAAGTTGCCGCCGGTCCAGCGCAGCCGAACGCCGACCGCCCCGTCGCGGCGGGTGCCCGCGGCATCCGGAACCGGATAGCGGATGCGGGTCTGCGAGAGGTAGCCGAACACCCGGCGGCCGCCGATGAGCAGGGGCGCCAGCCGCACGGCGACCGGCCCGACGAGCGGCACGACGCGGCCACGCAGGAAGCGCGCGGTCGCCGAGTCGGAGGTCACGGCGGCGAAGGCGCGATCCGTCGTCGCGACGAGGATCCTGCCGACCGGTCGCCGCTCCGCCTCGTAGCGGTCGAGCCGCGCATCGGGCATGCCGCCGACCACCACGTCGGCGAGCGCGCAGGCGAGATCGTGAGCCTCCTGCAGTCCGGTGTTCATGCCCTGCGCGCCGACCGGCGAGTGGATGTGGGCGGCATCCCCGACGAGGAAGCAGGGCCCGTCGCGGAAGCGCGCGGCCAGGCGGTGGTGCAGCCGATACGTCGTGAACCAGGCGGATGCCGCGTACCCCACGCCGAACTCCCGGTCGAGCATGCCGCGCACGAGCGCCTCGGGCAGCTCGCCGTGCTCGTCGCGGTCGCGGTCGCGCACGACCCCGAGCAGCCGCGCCCGCCCCGGCCCCATCGGGAAGGCGAGCAGGAAGTGCTCGGCTGTGACGCGCACGTTGATCGCGTCGCCGACGAGCCCCGTGACGCCCGAGGCGTCCGCGACGTAGAAGGTGTGCTCGTTGGTGACGCCCTCGAACGGGATGCCGAGCGTCTCCCGCACGATCGAGTGCGCGCCATCGGCGCCGATGCAGTAGCGGGCGCGCACGGCCACCGGTCCGTCGGGACCGGCCAGCGTCGCGGTGACGGATGCCGCGGCATCCGCTGCGCCCGGCTCGACCTCGAGCCGTTCGAGCCGATGCCCCCAACGCACCTCGCGCCCGAGCTCGCCGAGCGCGTCGACGAGCAGCTGTTCGTTGCGGCTCTGCTCGAACACCGTGATCTCGGGGTACGGCGTGACGCCGGTGCCGAGTGCGCGCAACCGGATGCGCCCGAATGGTCGCCCGCGCCCGGCACCCGGCACGACGGACGTCGCCGACGAGCGCTCGGCGAGCACCCGATCGACGAGTCCGAGCTGGTCGTAGAGCTCCATCGAGCGCGCCTGCACGGCGAGGGCGCGCGACTCGCGTGTCGGCCCCTGCTTGCCGTCGACGATCACCGCGTCGACCCCCAGCTTCGCGAGGCACACCGCGGCCATGAGCCCGCTCGGACCCGCCCCGACGACGAGCACGTCGGTGTCGAGCTGCTCGGCGGCCTCCCCCATGTCTCAACTGTCGCACCGGGCCGCCCCGGATGCCAGACTCGAACCGGGGAGGCGTGCATGGGCGACAGCGACACCGCGGGCGACGACCCGGCCGGTGACGGCACCGCGGCCGAGAGCCTGCTGACCGTCGTCATCGCCCTCATCGCGAACGCCCTCATCGCGATCGCGAAGACCGTGGCGGCGACGCTCACGGGTTCGGCGTCGATGGTCGCGGAGGCCGCGCACTCGTGGGCCGACACCGGCAACGAGATCCTGCTCGTCATCGCCGAGCGCCGCTCGCGGAAGCCCGCCGATGCGCGGCATCCGCTCGGCTTCGGCAAGGACGCCTACATCTGGTCGATGTTCGCCGCGTTCGGGCTCTTCACCGCAGGCGCGGTCGTCTCGATCCAGCACGGCATCACCGAGCTGATCGACCCCGAGCCGGCGAGTGACTTCGGCATCGCCTACGTCGTGCTCGCCGTCTCGTTCGTGCTCGAGGCGATCTCGTTCGTGCGGGCGTACCGGCAGGCGCGCGCGGCGGCTCGCCAACGCAGCCTGCACACGATCGAGCACGTCGCGAAGAGCTCGAACCCGACCCTGCGCGCCGTCTTCGCCGAGGATGCGGCGGCACTCATCGGCCTCGTGCTCGCGTTCCTCGGCGTGCTGCTGCACCAGGTCACGGGCTCCCCCGTCTACGACGCGCTCGGCTCGATCCTCGTCGGCCTGCTGCTCGGCGTCGTCGCCGTCGTGCTGATCGGTCGCAACCGCGCGTTCCTCCTCGGCGAGGCGATCGACGAGGAGTCGCGTGACGTCGTGCTCGGCGAGCTCCTCGAGCGGCCCGAGGTCGATCGGGTCACGTTCCTGCACATCGAGTACACGGGGCCGGACACCGTCTTCGTGATCGCCGCGGTCGACCTCGCCGGCGATCGGGGCGAAGCGGATGTCGCGGCCGAACTCCGACGTCTCGAAGACGCCTTGGAGGAGCACGAACAGGTCGGGCGGGCGCTCCTCACGCTCTCGGACCCCGCCAGCCCGACCCTCACCGTCGGCGGCCGCCGGACGACGACGCCCTGACGATGACGCGCCGACGCGCCGACGACTTCGCCCCGACGACTTCGCGAGGACCCGCACGGCATGCCGAGAGGATCCGCAGCCCGGCGTGCGCCGCTCGCTATCGTGAGCACAGGCGCGAGCGTGCTGCTCGCTGAGCGGAGTCCCCATGTGGTGGAACAGGAAGCGATCCGAGTCGACGGCCGGAGCTCACGAGGCCGAAGACGCGGCCGTGCAGCTCGAGGCGCCGGGCGGTGAGCACCGCAACGCCTTCATCCTGATGGGGCTCGGCGGCGCGGCCGTCGCGGCATTCGGTCTCGCCGCCATCGCGGGCATCCTCGCCCCGGTCTTCTTCGCGCTCGTGCTGACGATCTGCGCGCACCCCCTGCGCATGTGGCTCGAGGAGCGCGGCGTACCCCGCGGCATCGCCACGGGCTCGGTCATCACCGCCGTCGTCCTGCTGCTCGTCACCTTCGGCTACGCCGTGCTGGTCGCGTTCGGTCAGTTCGCGACCCTGCTGACGGAGTACGCCGACGAGATCAAGGACTGGGGCGCCGGTGTCGCGCAGTGGCTCGTCTCGATCGGCATCGGCGCCGACGAGGTGTCCTCCCTGTTCGCCGACTTCGACCCGGGCACCGTGATCGGCTTCGTCGGCGGCGTCGTCGGCGGCCTCGCCGGATGGACCACGACCCTCGTCGTGCTCTTCACGATGCTGCTGCTCATGGCCATGGACGCCGGCTACCTGCCGACCCTCCTCCGCCAGCTGAAGCCGCACCGCCCGCTCGTCGTGGTCTCGCTCGTGAACTATGCGCACAACGTGCGCCGCTACATGATCGTGACGACGGTGCTCGGCGTGGCCCAGGGCCTCGTGAACTGGGTCGCGCTCACGATCATCGGGGTGCCCGGGGCATTCATCTGGGGTCTGCTGGCATTCCTCTGCAGCTTCATCCCCAACATCGGCTACTTCATCGCGATCATCCCGCCGATCGTCTTCGGCGCGCTCGTCGGCGGCTGGCCGATGGTGATCGCCGTGATCGTCGTCTACGGGCTCGTCAACGCCGTGATCCAGTCGGTCATCCAGCCGCGGGTCGTCGGCAATGCCGTGGCGCTCAGCCAGACGATCACGTTCTTCTCGGTGCTCTTCTGGGCGGTCGTCATCGGCCCGATCGGCGCGATCCTCGCGATTCCGCTCACCCTGCTCGTGCGCCTGGTGCTCGTGGACTCGAATCCGAACTCCTTCTGGATCCGCCCCATGCTCGGCGATCTCGACGAGACGAAGCGGATCATGGCCGAAGCGGAAGCCGAGGCGAAGGCGGCACGCAAGGCGAGGCACTCGGGCGCCGGAGCGCACCCGAGTGCCTCGAACGAGAGCCCGGCCGCCACGGACTGAGCATCAGAGCACGATGCCCTCGAACGACGCCAACGGCCGCCACCCGGTGACCGCGACCGTCGACGGCAGCACATCGGCGGCCACGAGGTCGGGCATGACGAGACCGGTGAGGCCCGCGACATCCGACACCGGCACCTGGAAGGTGCGGAACGGGCCGAGCGGCGGCGCCTCGCCCGGAGCCGGCGCAACGACCTCGCTGGTGTCGACGAGCGGCGCCTGATCGACGACGAAAGCCGTCGTCGACAGCCGGCCGCCCGCGTTCCAGGCGACGACCTTCCAGAAGCGGAGGGGCACCCGGATGCCGCGATACGGTGGGTCGCCCGCGGCGAGCACGGGTGCCGTGAACACGCTGAGCCGCAGCCCGTAGGCCTCGGCGTGCTCGAGCACATGGTCTTCGAGGCCGAGCCAGAGCTCCTTCGACTGGTTGAAGCCCGCGGCCTGCGGTGCGGCATTGGGATAGCGGAAGGTCTCGGCGTTCGCCCGAGCCGCGATCTCGGGTGCGCCCCACACGGGGTCGCGGCGGCGCACGAGGTGGCCGCGGTCGAAGTCGTTGCGGGCGTAGATCTCGGGGCCGGCCTGCCAGTCGGCGGGGATGCGCTCGTCGAGGCGCCAGTCGTCGCCGCGCGGCAGGTCGATGAGCGACGGCCCGTCGACGTTGACGCCGGTGACTCTGGCGAGCCGCCTGGCCGTGTCGAGCACGACCGAGAAGTGCAGGTACTCGAGCTCGACCGCCGCCGCCGCATGCGCTTCGCCGACTCGCGGCATCGCCGCCGGAACCCCGAGGAACTGCGCGTCGAATCCCATGCGCCGAGTCGACCACGACCCGCCGACACTCGTCGCACTGCGCAATGGGGAGTCCTCCACCCCGCCGTGGCCGGGGCCCCCTTCCCCGCGCCCCTAGGCTTGGCCACCGAAGGGGGAACATTGACTGACGATTCCCGGGGCGAAGAGCCCCAGCAGACCATTCCCGAGACGCCTGGGGCGGCACCCGCACCGGCGGAGGTTCCGGAGGCGGCGGCACCCGTTCCGGCACCGATTCCCGAGGCGGAGGCACCCATCGCGGCACCGGCCCCCGATACCGCGGCACCCGTCGCCGGGCCCGCAGCCGAAGCCTCACCCGAGGCGGCGCCTGCGGCGGCGGAGCCCGCCGCGCCTGCGTACGTGCCCGTCGTCGCGGCACCCGTTCCGTCTGCTGCCGACGGTGCGGTGCCCCCGCCCAAGAAGGGCCTCGGCACGGGCGCGATCCTCGGCATCATCGGCGGCGGGCTCTTCGTGCTCATCGCCCTGATCGCGGCGATCGTGTTCGCGATCGGAGCCGTGCGCGGCATCGCCGGCGGCGGCAGCCCCTTCGCCGGGGGCGGCAGCGCAGAGGAGACGGTCGAGGGGTATCTCACCGCCATCGCCGACGGCGATGCCGAGACCGCGCTCTCGTTCCTCTACGCGTCGGAGTCGTCGAGCCCGCTGCTGACCGACGAGGTGCTCGCCGCGTCGCAGGAGCTCGCGCCCCTCACCGACATCGTGATCGGCGAGCCCGACGTCACGGGCGGCTACGCCCTGGTGCCCGTCACCTACTCGATCGGTGACACGCCCGTGACCACTGAGATCTCCGTCTCCGAGGACGCCGAGGGGTGGACGATCCCGGGCGGCACCGGCCAGCTGGCCGTCTACCAGCTCGACGGCCTCGAGCCGACGATCAACGGGGTTCCGGTCAGCGGCGAGTACGTCGATGCGTTCCCGGGCGCGTACGAGTACGGCGTGACCGTCGACGGGTTCGCCCTCGAGGGCGAGAACGTGGTCGTCGTGACCGCGCCCAGCGAGTACCCCGACACGAGCGGCATGGACGCGGTGCTCACGCCCGAGGCCGCGGAGGCCTTCCGGCAGGCCGTCTCGGCCTCGATCGACGTCTGCGTCGCATCGAAGACCCTCGAGGCCGGTTGCGGACTCACGATCCCGGCGACCCTGAGCGACGGAACCGAGCTCACCGAAGGCACCATCACCCGCACGCTCCCCGCCGAGACGCGCGCCGAGATCGGCGCGTTCGAGCCCGAGCTCAGCTACGACGCGCCGACCTTGGTGACGGGCGGCTACCTCGGCGTGGTCGAGGTCACCGCGGAGTGCACGAAGGACGGCTCCACCGGCACGTGTTCTGTGCTCTTCGGACCCTCGTTCGGCACCCCGTCGTTGAATCTCGCGATCGAGGGCGCCGTCGTCGAGTGGGACTGACCCGCTGACGGGCTGACGCACCACGCGAACGCGCGCATCGACCGGTCGGTCGGTGCGCGCGTTCGCGTTTCCGGTGCTAGAGGATCGCCTCGAAGAGGCCGAGTTCGAGCGCCGCCGCCCGTGCGAGCAGGAACCCGATGATGCCGACGATCCACCCTGTCGTCTCGGCGGCGTTCTTCTCCATCCAGGCGCCGAGCCGCGCGAGCGGCCGCTCCATCGCCCGCGCGGCGACGAGCCTGAGACCGAGCAGCGCGAGTGCGGGCAGCACCATGACGATGCAGTAGCCCGCGAGCACCAGGAGCCTGGTGCCGGCGTCGAACTCCGACGTCGAGAGCAGCCCGATGCCGACCAGGTAGGGCAGCATCGAGGCCACCTCGACCGCCGCTGCCGCCACGGCGAGGCCCATGAGCGGCAGCAGCGTGCCGCGCTCGTCGGCGACGTCGGTGACGGCGCGCTCGCGCCAGCGCGCGAACCGGCCCGGGCCGGTTCGCTTGCGCTTGCCGCCGATGAAGAACGAGCCGATGAGCAGGGCCGCACCGACGACGAGCTGCGCCCAGAGGAACCCCGGGGTCGCGGCCAAGGTCATGAGCTGGGGCATGGCGGTGGCCGCGACCGTCAGCAACGGGATGCCGACGAGAAGGTAGAAGCCGGCGACCGTCGCGAGGTAGATGAGGATGCGGCCGGGACGCAGGCGTCCCGGAGCGAGCAGCAGCCAAGTGGGGATGAGCAGGGTGCCGAAGCTCGTCGAGTCGACGAGCGCCAGCAGCGCGAGTGCGCCGAGGAGGGCGGGGCCGGTGAGGGCGGCCCCGCTCAGCAGGTCCAGATCCATCCGTCCAGACTGTCGGATGCCGCGCCACAGCGGATCCACCGCACGGTGGATCCATCCCATGGTGGATGTCGGTTCGCGGCGGGCGACCCGATCAGGCGTGCGCGGCCGGCGCGGCGAAGACGTTGAGCACGATCACGCCGGCGATGATCAGCCCGATGCCGAAGAGCTTCGGCATCGTGAGGCTCTCGCCGAGGAACAGCACCCCGATCGTCGCGATCGCCGCGGTGCCGACACCCGACCAGATCGCATAGACCATGCCGATCTCGAGCTCGCGCACCGCCTGCGCGAGCATCGCGAACGACACCCCGTACGCCGCGAGCACGCCCACCGTCCACCACGGCTTCGTGAAGCCCTCGGTCTTGCCGATGAAGCTCGTCGCCGCGACCTCGAAGACGATCGCGAGCGTGAGGAACAGCCAGGCCATGGTGGATTCCGTTCTCGTCGCGGGAGTGGCGGCATCCGACACTAGTGCAGGTCGGCGACGACCCGCTCGATAGGGTGGTGGGACCGTGCGGGCGGCGACCTCGCGATGTGCCCGGATCTCCCGAGATGCAGAGGAACGGCTGTGAACGGACCGTCGCGAAGCCCCGCGCCATCCGCCGCGTTCATGCCCTCGCCCGGGATCGATGGATTCGCGGCGTTCTCGCGCGCGCTCACGCAGCTCCGCCTCGATCAGGGAGCGCCGAGCTTCGCCGAGCTCACCAGGCGGGTCGCGGTGCTGCGCGAGCGACGAGGGTCGGGCGCCGCGCCCGGCCGGGTGACCGTCTACGACTGCTTCCGACCCGACCGGAGACGGATCGACGCCGATCTCGTCGGCGACATCGTGCTCGCGCTCGGGGTGCCCGCCGGTCCGGCCGAGGCCTGGCGGCGGCTCGCACTCCGCTTGGCCGGTGCCACCCTCGGCGATCACGTCGTCGTGACCGAGCTGGGCGCCGGCCGTGCAGCGTCTCCGGCCTCGTCGGACGCTCCACCGTCGACCCTCGCCGTCGCTCCCGGCACGGTGCTCGTCATCACCGGCCTGCCGGGCGTGGGCAAGAGCATGCTCGCCCGGCGATTGGCCGAGGGCGAGCGCGCCGCGGGCCGGGTCGACCTCGCCCTGAGGGTCGAGCTCCGCGGCTACGACAGCGTGCAGGCACCGGTCGCTGCCGAAGAGGCGCTCCGCGGCATCGCCCGCACCCTCGGCGCCCGAACCGAGCACCGGGCCGGCGCCGCCATCCTCCGGCGGCGCATCGCCGAGGCGTGCGCCCGCCGCCCCACGCTGCTGCTCTTCGAGGACGCGTCAGCGGCGTCAGCTGTGGCACCGCTCCTGATCGGGACTCCGGGCGCGCAGATCCTCGTCACGTCCCGCGCGATGCTCGACGACCTCGAGGCCGAGATCGAACGCGGGCGCGCGGGGTCAGCAGACCGCTCGGCGTCGCCTCGGGTACGGCGCCTGGTCGTCGAGCCGCTCACGAGCGAGCAGGCGATCGCCTCGCTCGAGCGGGAACTCGGCGATCGCATCACCCCCGGAGGGCACGACGCGATCACTCGCCTGGCGCGGGCCTCGGGAGGGATCCGACTCGACCTCTCCGTCATCGCCCGCTTCGTCCGCGACAATCCGCGGTGGAGCCTCGACGACGTCGCTGAACGGTTCGAGAGCGGCGATGCCGACGAGCGTGTGCGCCCGTTCCTCCGGTCGACGGTGGCCACCCTCGACGACGACGCGATGGCGCTGTTCCGCTCGCTCGGGCTGCTCTCGGCACCGATCCACCGCGACATCATCGGGTACCTCGCACCCGGCGCGGGCATCGGCCGCCTCACCTCGCTGCACCTCGTGGAGTCCGAATCAGGGCTGATCAGCATGCACGACACCGTGCGAGCCTTCGCCCGCCGCCTCGCACTTGACACCGATCCGCTCTCGGTTCGCCGCGAGTTCGGCCGCACCTTCGTGAGGGTCGTCGCCGAGCGCTCGCAGCTCGACCGGGTCGGGGTGGGTCAACTCCACGCCGCGGCACTGCTCGCCGACGAGCTCGGCCTCCGCTCCGAGCTCGTCGGCCTCGCGCAGCGCTTCGCCGAACAACTCGGCGACGCCGGCTACTGGGCCGAGGCGCACGACCTCCTGGTGCGAGCGGATGCCTCGGCCGAACCCGGTGAGCGCGGCGACATCGCCGAGCTGCTCGCCCGGGCGTCCGAGCGCCTCGGCGACGTCGACGCGGCCCTCGCAGCCCTGCACCGGGCCGAACGCATCGGCACCGAGGCGATGCCCGGGCGACGCTGGAACATCATCGGCAACGTGCATCGCATGCTCGGCCGCTACGACCTCGCCGAGGAGGCATATCGCACGGCGAGAGAACGTGCCGCTGCAGCGGGCAACGGCATCACCGAGGGGCGGGCGATCGGCAACCTCGCCGATCTCTCGCGGTTGCGCGGCAGGTCGACCGAGGCGGCAGCCGGGTACGAGCACGCTCGGCAGGTCAGCGAGTCGGCCGGCGACGAGGTCAACCTCGCGATCATCCGCTCGAATCGGGCGATGTTCCGGGGGGCGATCGGGCTCACCGCAGAGGCCCTCGCCGACATCGACGGACTCATTCGGCACGGCACCACCGGCTTCTCCGCGTCGTACCTCCGTGTCGTGCGCACCGGCATCCTGGTCGCGGCCGGCGACATCGACGAAGCCGCGGCGACGATCGCCGAGTGCCGCGCGATGCTCGACGGCTCGGAGGGCATCGAGGTCGAACCGGAGCTCGACGTGCTCGAGGCCCACGTGCAGCTCGCGCGCGGGCGCTTCGGCGACGCCTCGGCGGCCGGGGCGCGAGCGCTCCGCGAGGCGAGGGAGGTCGGCTGGCCGCTCGTCGAGGCCGACGCCCTGAACACGCTCGCGGAGATCGCCGTCGCCACCGGCGAGTTCGGCCTCGCGGGCAGGCGGGCGACCGCGGCGCAGTCGGTCGCCGAGGCCATCGGCGATCCTCTGGAACTGGCGAGGTCGCTCGCAGTGCACTCGGCGGTGCTGGAGTCGGCCGGCGATCCTGGGGCCGCCGGGGTCGCGGCCCGACGCGCGCTCGATCTCCTCGAATCGATCGGCCACGTGCGCACCCCGCAACTCCGCGAACGCGTCGCGCTGGTCGGCTGAGCGCGTCGCGCCGGCCGTTCGGGCTCGTTCGGGAAACTCCCGACGCACGCTCCGCGCACCACAGGATGGGTCCGCCGCGTTCGCGGCTGTGTGCAGAGGAGAGACACGAATGGCGACCAAGCCGACCCTGATGGCATTCGCGGCAGCCGGTGCTGCGGTGACCATGATGCTCAGCGGATGCTCGAGCTCCGGACCCGAGACGAAGCAGATCGGCGAGTCGGCGAGCTTCGACCTGACCGCCGGCGAGGCGCAGCTGCCAGTCGAGGTCTCGGTGACCTCGCTCGAGCAGGCGCCCGAAACGGTCGCAGCGGCCTACGCCGACGGCGACGAGATCTGGTTCGCCGACATCGACTTCCGCTACACGGGCGAGGCGGTCGACGACCCCGCTACCCTCAACCTCCTCTTCTCGGGCATCTACTCCGAACTCGAGAACGGCGACTACCTCGACGCCACCTTCACCGGCATGGAGGAGTGCAACGGGGCGCAGGGCGGAAGCCCCACCGAGATCGTCGAGGCGCTCGCGGCCGGCGAGACGGTCTCCGGATGCTTCCCGCTCTCGTCCGACGGCGACAACGGCGTCATCGGGGTGTACGTCGGTTCCTCGAACCTCGACGAAGGCGGTGCGCTGTGGCGTCCGTGACCCCGAACGAGCCGCAGACACCGCCCGCGGCGTCGGCCGCCGATCCGTCGACCGCGCACGACGAGGAGCGCGAGACACCGTGGGGATGGTTCGGCGGCGGCGCGATCGCCCTCGCGATCGCCGTGGCGTGCTTCACCCCACTCTGGGATGAGGTCGCCGACGGATCTTCGGGCCGCCGCGCCGGCTTCTCGGCCCTGCTCGGATCGATCGGGCCGTTCGGCGTCGCCGGCATCGCCCTCGTGGTCGCCGTCGTCTTCGTGGTCCTCGGGGTACGCGAGATGCGCAGGCAGCACTAGGCCACCACCGGGCCTCAGGGTCGCCGCCGCTCCGTTCCGCCCGAGCGGCGGCGACCGCTGTCGCGGCAGAATGCTCACATGGACCTGCTCCTCGCTGGCGTGCTCGCACTGCTCGCCATCGCCGCTGCGACGGCCGTCGCACCGAAGCTCGGCGTGGCCGCGCCGTTGCTGCTCGTGCTCGTCGGCCTCGGCGTCGGGCTCCTGCCGGCGGTGCCGTCGTTCGAGATCGACCCCGAGTGGATCCTCGCCGGAGTGCTGCCGCCGCTCCTCTACTCGGCCGCGGTCTCGATGCCGGCGATGGAGTTCCGCCGAGACTTCGGGGCTATCAGCGGGCTCTCGATCGTGCTCGTGGTCATCACCGCAGTGCTGCTCGGGCTGCTGTTCGCGTGGCTGATCCCCGGCCTCGGCATCGCGTGGGGCATCGCCCTCGGCGCGATCGTCAGCCCGACCGACGCGGTCGCGACCTCGATCGTGAAGCGCCTCGGGGTCTCGCCACGGGTGGTGGCGATGCTCGAGGGCGAGAGCCTGCTCAACGACGCCAGCGCGCTCGTGCTGTTGCGGGCGGCGATCGCGGGCGCCGCGGCATCCGTCTCGATCTGGGGCGTCGCCGGCTCGTTCGTGTACTCGATCGTCATCGCCGCCGTCATCGGCGTCGCCGTGGGCTGGGTCAACCTGCGGGTGCGCGCTCGCATCGCCAACCCGACGGTCAATACAGTGATCTCGTTCACGATGCCGTTCCTGGCCGCGATCCCGGCCGAGCACCTCGGCGCCTCGGGCCTCGTCGCCGCCGTGGTCGCGGGGCTCGTGACCGGACGCGGGGCGGCGCGCTTCCTCAGCCCGCAGCATCGACTGTCGGACGCCCAGAACTGGCGCACGGTCGAGCTCGTGCTCGAGGGTGCGGTGTTCCTCGTGATGGGGCTCGAGCTCACCGCGATCGTCGCCGATGTGGAGGCGGCCCACGAAGGCGCCTGGTTCGCGGTCGGACTCGCGGCGATCGCGTTGACTGCGACGGTGCTGATCCGCGCCGCCTTCGTCGCCCCGCTGCTCGCCGCCCTCTCGCGCCGGGCAAGTCGCGCCGCGACCATCAAGGGCGTCATCGCCGACCGTGCAGCCGGCGGCACGGCGACGTTCGAGCGCGGGCCCGGTCGTGGTCGTGAACGCGGGCGCGCCGCCATCGAGACGCAGCACCTCGAGCACCGGGCCTCGCTCGGAGACGGGCGCCGCGGCTCGCAGCCGCCCTCGCCGGCGACGGTCGAGCGGTTCCGCACGATGTGGCGGCGGCGGGTCGCCGACATCGACTACCTGCTCGCGCAGCCGCTCGGCTGGCGGGAGGGCACGATCGTCGTGTGGGCGGGTATGCGCGGCGTCGTGACGCTCGCCGCCGCGCAGACGCTGCCGTCGGAGACCCCGAGTCGCTCGCTGCTCGTCCTGATCGCGTTCGTCGTCGCCGTCGGCTCCCTGCTCGTGCAGGGCGGCACCCTGCCGTGGCTCGTGAGATGGCTCATTCCCGCGCGCGACCCGGGCGAGAGCGCCGCAGAACGACGCGAACTCGAGCGGATGCTGCGCACCGCCGCGATGACCGAGATGGCGGCCGACGACGATCCCGCCGTGCGCGCGATGGCCGAGCGGATGCGCGCGGCCTGGCAGCTCTCGAACGCCGAGGGCGCGAGCGACGGCGAGGGCGCAGCGGATGCCGCGGAGGACACGGATGGCTCGGGCGGCTCGGGCGGCTCGGGCGACACGAAGGGCACCGTGACCCCATCCGAGGCATCCGACCGCCGGATCGACCCCGAGCAGGTGCGCCTGCTGCGGCTCCGCATGATCGAGGCCGAGCGCAACGCCCTGCTCGACGCGCGCGACGACGGCATGTTCAGCGCCGCCGCACTCAGCGCAGCGCTCGAGGACCTCGACGCCGAGCAGATCAGCGTCGAGCTGAAGGGCATGGAGAGCGCCTGAGGCCGGGTCCGGGTCTGGGCTCAGCGTTCGTCGCCGGACTGCGCCCGCATCGACCGGGCGATGTCCTCGGCGGTGAGATCGGCGTTGACGGCTCCGGCGATGAGCGACCCCGCCCCGAGCGACACGGAGACGTTCGAGCGTCGATCGACCACGTTCCCCACAGCCCAGACGTGCTCGACGCTGGTGCGGCCATCGGGGTCGACCACCACCCAGGAGCCGTCCGCGTCGTCGAGGGTTCTCGCGCCGAGGTCTCGCAGCAGCTGGTCTCTCGGGTGCAGCGTCGTCGCGGTGAAGATCGTCTCCACCGCCACCGACCGGTCGAGCAGTTCGACGGCCTCGACCCGCCCCTCGCTCGAACGGATCGCTCGCACCCGACCGCGCTCGATCCGGATGTCGCGTCCCTCGAGCGTTCGCAGCTCATCGGATCCGGGCTCTCCGAGGTCGTTCGGGAAGTAGACGATCCTGTCCGACCACTGGCGCAGCTGATGCGCCTGGTCGATCCCCCGGGGTCCCATGGCGATGACGCCGATCGTGTCGTTGCGGCGCTCCCATCCGTCGCAGTAGGGGCACACGACGACGCCGCGACCCCACAGCCCACGCAGGCCGGCGATCTCGGGGAGCCCGTCGCGGAGGCCGGTGGCCACGATCAGCCGTCGTGCTCGCACGGGGCCGGACGGGCCATCGACCTCGATGCCGCCCGAGCCGACGTGAACCGTCTCGACCCGTCCGCCGGCGACGACTCCCCCGTACTGCTCGATCTCCCGGCGGCCCCGCTCGAGCAGGCTCGACGGGGGCAGGCCGTCATGGCCGAGCACCCCGTGCATGTGCTCCGCGACCCCGTTCCTCGGATCGCCGGCGTCGAACACGATCACGCGGCGGCGGGCCCGGGCGAGTGAGAGCGCCGCGCTCAATCCGGCCGGACCGCCGCCCACCACCGCGACATCGAACACATCGGCTGCCATCTGCGTACCCTACGCTCACCGGGCGACGAAAAGCCTTCCTTGCCGACGCATCGATGTGGTGAAATCAGTGCACCCTCGTTCAGTGCCGCAACGCCGCGACCGCGGGATCACCTCGACCCCCCGAGACCGTGGAGACCGATGCCCGACCGCCGTTCCACAACGCATGAGCACAGGTTCAACGCACTGATCGGCATAGTGCTCGCCCTCGTACTGAGTTTCACCGGGCTTCAGTCGGTGGAAGCATCCGCGATGGCGAACGGGGATTCCGACCCTGCATCTGGTGCGTCCGCGCTCACCACGACCGTCGCGCCGCAGTCGTCGGTTGCTGGCGTGGTTCGCGGCATCGACGGGCGGCCGCTCGGCGGAATGACCGTCTGGTTGATGAGGAGCTCTGGTGGCGGCTCATTCGGGTACACCTACGACACCCAGACGACATCAGGCGGGGAGTACCGCTTCGAGGAGGTCGAGCCCGGGATCTACACCATCCGGTTCGTCGCACCCGCCGGATATGTCGGGGAGTGGTGGAACGACCAGGTGAACAGCACGACCGCGAACACGTTCGAGGTCGCGGCTGCATCCAGCGTCGACGGAATGGATGCCGTCCTCTCCACCGGCGCTTCGATCTCGGGAATCGTGACCGATCCGGACGACGTGCCCGTCGCGAGCGCGACCGTTCAGCTCTACGGCATGGGGATGTTCGGCGGAGGCTGGATGGTACTGAAGACGGTCTCGACCGATGAGAACGGTGCGTATCGATTCACTGCAGTCGCGCCGGGACAGAACTATGCCGTACACGTGTTGCCGCCGCCGGACTCCGACCTCGTCGAAGAGTGGTGGGACGACACACCGTACGAGTACTTCGCCACGCGTTTCGACGTCGCCCGTGACGAGGTCATCGTCGGGGTCGACACGCAACTGCCGAAAGGAGGGCAGATCCACGGCACCGTGACCGACGAACTCGGCGCGCCCTTGGGCGGGGTGAGCGTTCACCTCGTCGGCGATGGCGATGGTCGATATGAGGAAATCACCGCGTACGCACGCACCGAGGCCAATGGCGAGTACGTCTTCGATCACCTCAAGGCGAGCACGTACCGGGTGGAGTTCACTCCTGCGAATGGGACGAACTTCCTGTCGGAATGGTGGGGAGGCTCCAGCGGGTATTCTTCGGCCCGAGCATTCTCGCTCGACCCTGGGTCGATTCTCACGGACCTGGACGCCGATCTCGCCGTCGGCGGCTCGATCTCGGGCACGATCACCGGGCGCGATAACAAGCCGCTCATGGGAACCTCGGTCGAGTTGAGGAGTGCAGGACAGACCGAAACCGTCAAAACTGACGACAATGGCGACTACCGGATCGAGCGACTGCGCGGCGGCAGCTACACGCTGTCGTTCACCCCGAGACGCTCCGGTTACATGTGGGACACGTCGGATCACTTCATGGAGTGGTGGGTGGATGCGCCGACCGTGGCGGAGCGCACGACACTCGACATCGCCGCAGGCCGGCACATCGGGGCCCTGGACGCACAGCTGACTCCGGAGTCGTCGATCTCGGGAACGATCACCGGGGCTGACGGGGTCGGCATGAGTGCCGACATCCGGTTGTACGCGCTTCGGGATGGTGGCCTCGAATACGTCTCGCGTGGGTATGTCCTGAGCGACGGGCGCTACTACTTCGACGAGTTGCGGGCAGGGACCTACACCCTGAAGACCAGCGCGCCCGACCACCTGACGGAATGGTGGGAAGACGGTCTCGACGCGAGTTCGGCCGTGACATTCGAAATCGCAACCGGTCAGATCTCGACCGGCATGGACGTGCAACTCGCCTCCGGAGCATCGATCTCGGGAAACGTCGCCCTGTCGGACGGGATCCCGTTCAGCTCGGTGGTCCCCGCGGTCGTCGTCCACGACGAATCCGGACAGCAGACAATCGCGACAGCGTATCCGGACAAGAACGGCAACTTCAGTCTCCGAGGGCTTCGGGAAGGTGTGTACGCCATCGAATTCCGCGTACCTGCCGGCGCGGCGTTCGTCGGCGAGTGGTGGGACGACAGCCCCGATTCCGAGCACGCCGGTCGGATCACGCTCGCGGCCGACCAAGCCGTCGTCGGTATCGACGCGAAACTCGCGCCAGTGGTCAAGCTCGGCTTTCCGAGCGTTTCCGGCACGACAACGGTCGGTTCGACGCTCACCGCATCTGCTTCAGTCGACCCCGCCACCGCGGTCGTGTCGTACCAATGGCTCGCAGACGGAACAGTCATCTCCGGCGCCACAGAGAAAACCCTCATCGTCGATCCGGACCTGCTCGGCATGACCATCTCGGTGAGCATCACGGCGACCGCGCTCGGATACGGTACGGCAGCGAAGACGTCGCGGCCGACGGAACCGGTCGGCCCGGGCACATTGACGACATCGACGCCCACCATCAGCGGCACCGCTGCCACAGGCTCCACGCTGACGGTGACGCCGGGGACTTGGAGCGCCGGAACATCGTTCGACCACCAATGGTTCGCCGACGGATCGGCGATCCGCGATGCGACGCAGCCGACGCTCGCGCTCACGAGTGACCATGCCGGCAAACAGATCACCGTCCAGGTCACCGGGTCACTGGCCGGCTACGCGACGATCGCCAAGACCTCGCCTGCCACCGGCAAGGTGTTCCTCGCCCCGACGCCGACCATCACCGGAACCACCGTGGTCGGAGCCACGCTCACCGCAGCGCCCGGCACCTGGACGACCGGCACCACCCTCAAGTACCAGTGGTACGCATCCGGAACCGCGATCACCGGCGCCACGGCGAAGACGTTCAAGCTGACGAGCGCCCAAGCCGGCAAGCAGGTCACCGTGCGCGTCACCGGATCGCTGACCGCCTACCCGATGACCTCGCGGACCTCAGCGGCGACCCTCAAGGTCGCGACCGTCGGGTCGCCGACGATCTCGGGTGCGGCCGCCACGGGAGCGACGCTCACCGCGAAGCCCGGCACCTGGACCACCGGGACCACGTTCACCTACCAGTGGTACGCCGACGGCACCGCGATCTCTGGGGCGACCGCATCGACGTTCACACCCGCACCGGCGCAGGCGGGCAGGCAGCTCACCGTAAGAGTCACCGGATCACTGGCCGGCTACGCGACGATCGCCAAGCTCTCGCCTGCGACCGGCAAGGTCTACCTCTCACCGACGCCGACCCTCACCGGAACCACCGCCGTCGGATCGACCCTCACCGCATCCGCGGGAACCTGGACGACCGGATCGACGCTCAAGTACCAGTGGTACGCCAACGGCACCGCGATCACCGGCGCCACCGCGAAGACGTTCAAGCTGACGACCACCCAAGCCGGCAAGCAGATCACCGTGCGCGTCACCGGATCACTGACCGCCTACCCGACGAGCTCACGCACCTCAGCAGCGACCCTCAAGGTCGCGACCGTCGGGTCACCGACGATCTCCGGTGCGGCCGCGACAGGGGCGACGCTCACCGCGAAGCCCGGCACCTGGACCACCGGAACGACGTTCACCTACCAGTGGTACTCCAACGGCACCGCGATCTCTGGCGCGACCGCATCGACGTTCACACCCGCATCGGCGCAGGCGGGCAGGCAGCTCACCGTAAGAGTCACCGGGTCACTGGCCGGCTACGCGACGATCGCCAAGACCTCGCCTGCCACCGGCAAGGTGTTCCTCGCCCCGACGCCGACCATCACCGGAACCACCGTGGTCGGAGCCACGCTCACCGCAGCGCCCGGCACCTGGACGACCGGCACCACCCTCAAATACCAGTGGTACGCATCCGGAACCGCGATCACCGGCGCCACGGCGAAGACGTTCAAGCTGACGAGCGCCCAAGCCGGCAAGCAGGTCACCGTGCGCGTCACCGGATCGCTGACCGCCTACCCGACGACCTCGCGGACCTCAGCGGCGACCCTCAAGGTCGCGACCGTCGGGTCACCGACGATCTCGGGTGCGGCCGCCACGGGAGCGACGCTCACCGCGAAGCCCGGCACCTGGACCACCGGGACCACGTTCACCTACCAGTGGTACGCCGACGGCACCGCAATCTCAGGGGCGACGTCCGCGAGCTTCGTCCCGACCGCAGATCAGCTCGGCCAGCAACTGTCGGTCCGCGTGACCGGAAGCCTGGTGGGCTACCCGACCGTCACCGCGACGAGCACCTCCACGCCGAAGGTCGTCGAAGTCGTCCCGTAGACCCATCGGTGCGACGACGCGGCGCGGCGCCGGCTCAGCCGCGCGCCGCGGGCGCCGTGGTGTTCAGCGTCGCGAGGATGCCGGCGGCGACCTCGTCGCGCGAACGCTCGGGTTCGAACACGAGCCATTCGAGCCCGGCCAGGAGCACCGCCCCGAAGACACTCGACGCCATGATGCCCGCACGGCCCGCCGGGACATCCGTCTCGTCGATCGCTTCCTCGAACACGGCGAGCGCCTCGTGACGCAGCGCGAACAGCGTCTCCTGCCAGGCCCGGTCGGTGCGGAAGATCTCGGACGCCATGAGCTTCGCGAGCGGGGCGTTCGCGGCGATCCGGTCGAGCAGCTGACGCACGAGCGCCTCGATCGCCGGCCAGCCGCGCAGCTCGCCCTTGGCCGTGCGGAGGGAGTCGGCGAGCGCGCCGACCCCCTCCTGCAGCATGGCCTCGAACAGCTGGTCCTTCGAGCTGAAGTTGTAGTACAGACTGCCCTTCGCGACCCCGGCGAGCTCTGCGACCTCGTCCATGGTCGTGCCGGTGATGCCCTTCGTCGCCGCCAGCTCGAGCGCGGCGTCGAGGATGGCGCGCTTGGTGGTGTTCGCGCGGGCCATGGTCGCTCCTCCGGTCAGATCGCGAGCTCGGGGTGCAGGCGGCTGACGCTCCACATCCGCTGCTTGCCGGCGCTCCACGCGCTGATCGCGAGCGAGCCGACGAGGATGCCGGCCATCACGAGCACCGAGAGCCACAGTCTAGAGTCCACGCCGCCGGTGATGAGCTCGCGCAGGCCGCTCACCACGTAGGAGGCGGGCATGAACGGGTGCAGCACCTGGAAGAACTCGGGCGTCGTCTCGACGGGGTAGGTGCCGCCCGAGGAGCTGAGCTGCAGCATGAGCAGCACGAGGCTCACCACCCGACCCGCCGCGGTGCCGAGCACGATGATGAACATCTGCTGCAGGGCGAGGAACGCGAGGGTCACGAGGTAGATGAACGCCGAGGTGCCGAGCCAGTACGCCGGCTCGAGACCGATGCCGTAGACCAGCACGAGCACCATGATCACGACCTGGCCGAGGCCGATCGCCATCGCCGGCAGGAACCCGGTCATCACGGCGCGCAGTCCGCTCGCCGAGGCTGCGAGCGCCCGGGTCGGCAGTGCGCGCAGGATGAGCCACGTGATGAGCCCGCCGACGAAGGCCGCGAGCGCGATGAAGAACGGTGCGAAGCCCTCGCCGAAGCTCTTCGACTCGTTCTGCCAGCTCTGATCGAGCTGCACCGGCGCGGCCGAGACGGCGGCCTTCGCCTCGATGTCGGCGGTGCTCATCTGCGGAGCCGCTTCGGCGCCCTCGCCGAGCGCGTCGGCGAGGGTTCGGCTGCCGTCCGAGAGCTTCGTCGCACCCGAGGCGAGCGCGGTGCCACCGTCGGCGAGCTGCCCGGTGCCGCTCACGAGGTCGTCGGTGCCGGAGCTGAGGGCGGCGGCGCCGCTCGCGATGGTCTGGGCTCCGGATGCCGCTTCGCCCGACTTGGTCGAGAGGGTCGACGCGCCGTCGCTCACCTGGGCGGCGCCGGCGGCGAGCTCGGCGGCCTTCGGCGACCCGGCGGTGAGCCCGGCCGACAGCTGGTCGACGGCCCCGGCGTACTGGGTGCTGAGTCCCGCGTACCCCTGCACGGTCGGCAGTGCGGCCTGGGCGGCGCCGTCGACGCCGGCGGCGATCGCCTGGATCTCGGCGAGGCGGGCGGTCACGTCGACGGAGTCCGCCTGCTCCCCCGCGAGGTCGGCCTCGAGGGTCGCGATCCTCGACGAGAGCAGGGCGGTGCCCTGGGTGAGCTCTCCGGTCTTCGTCGCGATTCCGGTCGCACCGTCGGCGAGACCGTGCGCCTTCTCGGCGAGCACGGCGGCGCCGCTCGCGGCGTCGGCCACCTTGCCGGAGAGTTCGGCCGCGCCATCCGACACCCGGGTCGCCCCGGCCGAGAGCGTGCCGGCGCCCGAGGCGAGCTGCTCGAGACCGTCGGCGAGGGTGCCGGTGCCGTCGGCGAGCTGCACCGCGCCGGCGTCGATCGCGTCGGCGCCGGTGGCGAGGTCGCCGAGGCCGACGACGAGGCGGCCTGCGCCGTCGTTCGCGGTCGCGATGCCGTCAGCGAGGGTGCTCGCGCCGTCAGCGGCCGAGCGGATGCCCGCGCCGGCGTCGTTCAGGCCGATGAGCATCGCGTCGGCGGTCTGCTGACCGACCTGCTCGGCCACGGTGTCGCGCAACTGGACCATGGCCTGCTGACCGAGGGTAGAGGCGAGGAAGCTGTTGGAGTCGTTGTACTCGACTTCGACGGTCGCGGGCCTCGGGTCGTCGGTGCCGACCGAGACGGCGCTGGCCGAGAAGTCTGTCGGGATCGTGACGGCGAAGTAGTAGTCGCCGTCGGTCACGCCGGTCGTGGCGTCCGCGGCATCGGTGACCTGCCAGTCGAGGTCTGCCCGGCTCGTGAGCTCGTCGACGAGGTCGTCACCCGCGGTGATCGCCTCGCCGTCGCTGCTCGCGCCCGTGTCCTCGTTCACGATGGCGACGGGGAGGTTCTTCATCTCGTCGGTCGGGGCCCAGAACGCCCAGAGGTAGAGCGCGCCGTAGATGAGCGGGATGAAGAGGAGCACGACGAGCGCGATCTTGGGCAGCGTGCCCTTGCCGAAGCGGCGGAGCTCGGTGCCGGAGGAGAGGAAGGCGAACATCAGGCGTGCTCCAGGATGAGGTCGAGGGCGTCGGGGTCGGCGGCTGCCGGAACCTCGGGCGCGGTGATGGTGAGGTCGAAGGCGAGCGGGGCGATGCCGAGCTCGTTCCAGATGGCGGTGTCGGGCGCAGCAGCGGATGCCACGACGGCGGTGCCCGCTCGGGTGATCGCGTCGAGGCGCTGCCAGAGCGCACGCCGGGCCGCAGGCGACTGCAGCTGCTCGATCTGGTCGAAGAAGAGCATCTCGGGCTCGCTCATCATCGCGAGGGCGATGCGCAGCAGCACGGTCTGCACCTCGTCGAGGTCCCAGATGACGGTGTCGGTCGACGGCAGCGGCACCTCGCCGAAGACCGGAGTGAGCACGCGGCGGAGCTCGGCGTCGTCGGTGCGGCGCACGATCGCCCACCACGGCGAGATCCACGCGGCACGCTCGCGGATGGCGGCGCCGACGGTGACCGACTCCTCGAGGGTGTCGATGCCCTGGAACCCCGCGATCGCGGTGGCTCGCTGCACCGGTCGGGCACGACGGGGCAGCTCGTAGCCGAGCACCTCCGCGGTGCCGCTCGAGGGCTTCATACGGCCCGCGAGCGTGAGCAGCAGGCACGTGCGGCCGCTGCCGGCGGGGCCGTGCAGCACGGTCAGGCCGCGGTCGGCGACGAGGTTCACGGGGCCGTAGACGGGGCCGCGCTTGGAGTGGAGGGCGAGTTCGTGCGCCCGCACGATGATCGACACGATGCATCCTTCGGATTTGTACTGACTAGTCAGTTTAGATCGGAGATGCGAGATTGGCAACCCAGCAGGGTCGCCGCTTCTAGGCGATGGCGCTGGAACGGGCTCGCGGCGGGCTCCCGCGCCACGGCAGCGACGGCGCCCCGCCGACCTCGACCTCCACGCCGAGGAGCGCGCCGTCGGCGTCGCCCGGATCCGACAGCCCGATGCTCGCCGTCGTGATCACGAGCAGCCGGTCGACGAGCGCGACGGCCGTGGGCCGCTTCGACGGGAGCCCGATCGTCTCGAGCAGCACGCCGTGCGGCGAGTAGCGACGCACCTCCGCGGCATCCCAGACCGCGACCCAGAGCATTCCCTCGAGGTCGATGGCCATGCCGTCGGGGTTGCCGCCCTCGACCCGGCACACCGTTCGCCGATTGCCGAGCGTGCCGTCGGGCGCGACATCGAAGGCCTCGATGCTGCGGTGCGGCAGCGTGTCGATGTAGTACAGCGTCTCGCCGGTGCGATCGAAGGCGAGCCCGTTGGAGACCGTCACGCCGCCCAGCCGCTCGGTCGCCACGCCGTCGGGGTCGATGCTCCACAGCGCGCAGTGCGGCTGTCGGGGCATCGACTGGCTGCCGACCCAGAACCGACCGGTCGGATCGCAGCCGCCGTCGTTCATGTAGTCGTCGCCCGAGGCGATGTCGACGGCGATCGGCGAGACGACCCCGTCGTCGCCCACGTGCACGACGCCGCGATCGACGGCGACGGCCCAGCCGGCCCCGGATTCGGCGAGCGGCACGGGCGCGCCGACCTTCGCGCCGACGGCGACGGCGGCGCCCGGCACGACCATTCCCCCGTCGAGCCGCCCGCGGTGGAACGAACCGGTCGACATGTCGATCCACCCGAGACCGCCGTCCCGACTGTCCCAGCGGGGCGACTCGGCCTGGACGTATCGCTCGGCGGAGATGATCTCGACGTTTCGCGAGGGCGTTGAGTGCGACATCCGTGTCTTCCTCCGGTGGTGGTGTTACCCGATATGTGGCAGGCTATCTCACAATATGAATGTCAGTTGCGAGACTGGCAGAAGCAACGACGCTGAAGTGAGGAACTGGCCAATGGCCCCGAAGCTCCATGGCTTGATGCCGATTCTTGCCACCCCGTTCGACGAATCGGGCGCACTCGACCGCCCAAGTCTGCGACGACTGGTCGAGTTCCAGCTCGCCTCCGGCGTCGACGGCGTGGCCGTCTTCGGCATGGCGAGCGAGGGGTTCGCGCTCACCGCAGTCGAACGACGCACCATCCTCTCCGACGTCGTCGAGCTCGTCGACGGCCGCGTGCCCGTCATCGCCGGCGTCAACGGCACCTCGACGGCGACCTCGATCGAGCAGTCGCTCATCGCCCAGGAGGGCGGCGCCGACGCGCTCATGGTGCTGCCGCCGTTCATGGTGAAGCCGCCGGCTGCGAGCCTCATCGACTTCTACGGCGAGGTCGCCGCGGCCACCTCGCTCTCGGTGATGGTGCAGGACGCCCCCGGCGTGACCGGCGTCGCCATGCCCCCGTCGCTCATCGCCGAACTCGCCCGCCTCGACGGCGTCGACTCGGTGAAGATCGAGGCGCCCCCGACCGCTCCGAAGGTCGGCGCGGTCGTCGAGGCGATCGGCGACGCCGACTTCGCGGTGCTCGGCGGGCAGAACGCGCAGTTCTGCCTCGAGGAGTATGCGCGCGGCGCCATCGGCACGATGCCGGCCTGCGAGTTCGCCGACCTGCTCGCCCCGGTGCTCGAACTGTTCGTCGCGGGGCGCGTCGAGGAGGCGCGCGCCGGGTTCCGCCGTATGCTCCCCCTCGTGCTGGTGGGGCTTCAGGGCGGCATCGCGTGGGCGGTGCACAAGGAGGTGCTCGTCGCGCGCGGCATCATCGACCACGCCACCGTGCGCTACCCGGCCGCTCGCCTCGACGCGGGCAGCCGCGCCGCCGTCGACCTCGTCATCGAAGAGCTCGAGCTCCCGCCCCTGCCGACCGCGGTGCGCGTGTGACCCGTCGCGGCGTACTGCTGATCGGCGGCGGCTCCGACATCGGACTCGCGATCGCCGGGGCCTTCGCCGAGCAGGGCGACGCGGTCGTCGGAGTGGGGCTCGAGGCATCCGTCGACCCCGTCTTCGAGCGGTATCTCACCGCCGACTGCAGCCGAGCGGATGCCGCGGCGCAGGCCGTCGCCGACGCCGAGCAGACGCTCGGCCGGCTCGACGTCGTGGTGCTCGCCGCCGCCCGCATGCCGATCGGCCGGGCCGACGCCACGAGCGACGACGACTGGCGCGGCGCCCTCGGGGCGACGCTCGACTCGGCGTTCTTCGTGTCTCGCGCGGCTCTCCCGCGCCTCGCGCCCGGCTCGTCGATCGTCGCGGTCACCTCGGTCAACGCCTCCCTCGCCGCGCCGGGCCTGCCGGCCTATGCCGCCGCCAAGGCGGGCGTCGAGGGCCTCGTACGGCAGCTGGCGCTCGACTACGGCCCGCACGGGGTCCGGGTCAACGCCGTGGCGCCCGGGAGCATCTCGGCGACCGAGACCGGCGAGAGCGAGGGCTACCCGCTCGGCCGCATCGGCAGGCCCGAGGAGGTCGCCGCCGTGGTCGCCTTCCTCGCTTCGGATGCCGCGTCGTTCGTCACCGGCACGACGATCCCGGTCGACGGCGGCCTCTCGATCTCCTCCCCCGCCGCCTGGCTGAAACCCGCGCTGCGCGACCGCTGGCTCTGAGCCGCTCCCGCCGGCCGTGAGCCATGACCCCGCCGACCGGTGCGCACGCACTCGGCCGGCGGGGTTTCGCCGTCAGTTCCCCACGCGGACGAACTGCGCGGCACTGACGCGGTGGAAGGCGGCGTTGCGCACCTCCAGGCGCACGACGCCGACCGCACCGGCGGCGTAGCGGAACGTGCCGAGCGGGCGCCAGGCCGCCGCTCCCTCGGTCTGGTTCACGACGACCTCGGTGCTGCCCGCCTGGTGCTCGACGATGTAGGCCGCCGAGGTCGTCGTCGTCGGGTTCGTCGGGTACCAGACCGAGACCCGGTACTCGCCGGCCTCGGGCAGGTCCACCTGCCAGGTCACGGTGCTGCCGATCGAGTCGACGTCGCTGTAGCGGGTTCGAGTGCCGTTCCACCCGGCCAGGCCGCTCGGGTACCACAGGCCGGTCTCCAGGTAGCCGGGCCACGGCGACTGCGTGTGGGCGATCACGCCCTCGTCGGCGACCCGCACGAGCACGCCGCGGCGGAGGGTGCCGTCGAGCCGTGCCTCGAACCGGTTCGTCGACCCCGGCGCCACGGCCGATCCGGCCGTCACCGTCCAGGTGTGCGTCAGGTCGGAGCGCGGGGGCACCTCGACCACCACCTCCTTCTGGCCGACGCTCCACCCGGTCGCGCCGAAGAGGGCGAGCGTGGCGCGCAGCGGGGTGACGCCGGTGTTGATGACCAGGGCGGTCAGCCGCGCGGTCTCGCCGGGGCCGCTGACGATGGCGGTGTCGGTGGTGAGCGACACCAACCTGCGCCGGTCGATGACCTCGATCGCCGCGGGCCGCAGCTCCACCGGGTCGCCGTCGGCAGCCGACACGGATGCCTCGATTCTCACCTCGCCCGGACTGGCGCCCGACGCGATGATCGCCGCCGACTCCACTCGGGTGGATCCCTGCGCGTCGACCGAGACGGACGGCGCAGCGCCGTCGAGCTGCCAGCCGTCAGGCAGGCTCACGTCCACGTCCCCGGCGAACGGCTCATCGGTCGGGTTGCGCACCTCGATGACGAGCGGAACCCGGTCGCCTGCCGTGCTGGTGGCCTGCGCGACCACGTCTCCGGCCACGCCGGAGTCGGCGCCGCTGATGCGGCTCGGCAGACGCAGTGCGACCTCCTCGGTGGTCACCGAGCCGGCGCTGATCGTGTAGCTGAAGGCGTCGGCCGATGAATCGACGGGGATCGTCCACTCGTAGGGGTAGCCCTTCGGCGGCGCCTCCTTCGCCTGCCCGTCGCCGATCCGATAGCTGAGGGTCGCGGGCTTCTCGGTGTCGATCTGCACGTAGGCGTCGTAGCCGGGGCGGTCGGGGCGCACCAGCAGCACGCCACGTGCGAGGCCGTAGTCGGTCGCCGGGTCGGTGTCGACCTCGTGGAAGCTGTCTGGGCCGTGATCGACGATGTCGTCGAACGGCAGTGCCGGCCGTTCCACCGTGACCTCGCGAACGACCAGTGCGACCAGCCCGTGTCCGGGCACGCGCACCTTGATGCGGCCGCCGGCAGCGGTCTGAGACGTGCGAGTGCCGTCGGCCGCCACGACCTCGACGACCGGAGCATCGCTCCCCGTCAGCCCGGTCAGCTCACCCGTGAGGTCGACGACCACGAACTGCGCGCCCGCCGCCGAGTTGGTGAGGCTGACATACAGCGAATCGTTCCCCACACCCGCCATCCAGTTGACCAACGGGTTGTCGAGGGAGACCAGGCCGGCCGGGAAGTAGGGCCACACGCCGTCTTCGCCGAAGAAGGTGCCGGGGGCGTGGCCGTAGGCGAAGTACTTGAAGTAGGCGAAGTCGGCCTCGAACACGTGCGGGAAGTCGATCTTGCCGTCGCTGCGGTAGAAGCTCTCGTTGATCAGGTAGTCCATCGCGAGGCCGAGCTGGGCGGGTGCGTGGTGGAAGTAGTACCCGGTGATGCCGACCGGACCGCTGGTCGCGAAGTCGGGCTTCATCTGCGCCACCTGGAACTGGCGGCTGTAGTAGCCCGGGTAGGTGGTGAACCGGCCGATCACCATGTTGTGCGCAACGTCGGCCAGCAGCGGGTCGCCGGTGTGATGCGCCAGGCGCAGCAGCGCGCCGGCCCAGCACGGGTTGAAGACGTATCCGCCGCCCGGGTCGGTCAGCGAACTGACCCCGAGCTTGAACGACGACAGCGCCTCGAAGGTGAGCCCGGTCGCGGAGACGTACCAGGCGGGGACGGTCTCGGACGCCACCTCGGTGGTCGGGTACGACGGGAGGGAGCTCCGCGACTCCCAGTCGTACTGCTGCATGACGACATGACCCTCGGGCACCGTGACCGTCGTGTTCGGCACCGGCCGCACCGCGGTCTGGGTGATGAATCGCTGCGCCTCCCGATAGGCGCCGTCGAGGAACTCGTCCTCCCCGGTCAGCTCGAACAGCACGAGCAGGTCCACCCAGTACTTCGAGAAGCTGTAGGCGAACCCGCCGGGAGGCTGCCCGTTGCCGCGATACGGCGTGATGATCTCCTCCCGCACGTAGCGCTTGGCGATCAGGGTCGCCTCGGTCAGGTAGGCCGGATCCCCGGTGAGCTGGTAGGTCGCCAGTGCGGTCGCGAACGGAGCGCGGCTCTGCCCGACGACTCCCGCCTTGGTGGCCTGCACCGCGAGCCGTTGGATGCCCGCATTGCGGCCGTGGGTGAGTTGGGAGAGCGCAGTCAGGTTCACCGCGTCGGTGGGGATCCGGCCGATCCGGTACTGCGTCTTGTCGTTGTAGACCGAGCCGCCGATGACGGGCGAGTGCCCGATCCCCTTGCGGGACAGCTGGTACTCGATCGACGGCCTGGCGCGCCGGTCGTAGAGGGTTCCGTCCGCGGTGCCGGTCAGGTAGTGGGCAGAGAGCAGCACGCCACTGGCCGCGGCGCGGACCGCGTCCTCGTTCTCCACATCGACGAACCCCTTGCCGCGGTTCCACCAGCCGGAGTACGAGGGGATGTAGTCGACCGAGTCGTCGCCGTCGGGCTCGATCGCGATGAGTTCGGTCATCGTGTGGACGGCGTCGGTCAGCGAGCGGTCGTAGACGTTGTGCCGGTAGGCCTTCAGTCCGTACTCGCCCCGGCACAACTCGGTGTAGGTGTCGTAGAGGGTGCCGGCTCGAGCCGCGAGACCGAAGGCGAAGCCGCGCCGATCACCGGCCGCCATGGCGGTTCGCAGACCCGGCTGCGGTGCGTAGATGCTCGGCACGAGGTCGAGGCTGTCGTTGCGCAGGCTCATCCCGTAGGGCTGCCGATCGGACATCAGCTGGCGTTCGTGCACGAACTCGGCCACCTCGGCGGGCAGGTAGACCCCCGAGGTGACGGCGACGTCGGCGACGGAGTACTGGGTCAGCGCCATCGGCGCGAACAGCTCCCATGCGCCGAGGGGGGCCGAGCCGTCGACCACGGAGAGCGCGTGCTGGTACGACCCGCAGAGCACCTCGTCGAGGTCGTCGAGCGACTTGGCATCCTGGCTCTGGTAGCCGACGAGGTAGTCGCCGGCCTTCTTGGCCCGCAGCACGTAGTGCGCCTCGGGATGATCGCCGTCGAGCCGCCAGTTGACGATGAGCTCCACGTCGTCGGTGCTGGTGCGCAATTCGATCGCCTGGGAGCCGAGGCGGCGATACGAGGTGAAGCCCAGCCAGGCGGGCTGCAGCGGCCCGTACAGCTCGGGCGCACTGCCGGAGGGCAGCGTGCCCGCCAGTACGACCCATTGCTCGTCGAAGCGGTGCTCGGGATCGGTCAGCGACAGCCACCGACCGTCGTGCTTGATCTCGAGATCGCGCACGATCGTCTCGCCGCCGTCCCACTTGGCCTGGAAGAAGGTCATCCGGTGTTTGCGCCCGACGAGCTGGGCCACGCGGGTGAACGACAGGTCGGGCTTCTCCAACCGGCGCAGGGCGTCGGCGTACGAGCCGCTCACGCTGCTGAACCCGGGGTCCGCCGCGGCGGGTTCGGCATCGGCACCGAGGACCACCGGGAGCACGCCCGCGGCCAGCAGCAGCTGGAGCGCCGAACGCCGGCTCCACAGCCCCGGGCCGTGATCGGCCCCTGAATGGTCGTTGATCTCCGGGTTCTGCGTTGAATCCATGATGCACATGATGCATGCGATATGCGACAGTGTCAATGGTCATGCGACCAGCGGCGCCGGTAGCGTCGACCATGCACTCGTCCTGAGAGGAACACGCGGTGACCCCGAACCGACCAGAGGAACTGACCGAGTACTCGCTGACCGCGCTGCTGACGCCGGCTGAGCGGCCCGCCGAGCCCGCCGACTTCGATGAGTTCTGGCGAGGGACGTTCGAGGAGTTCGGCACCGGATCCGTCGCGTGGGAGCGCGTGCGCGACCTCGACGCCACCGAGACGCACCACGTGATGGAGATCCGGTTCGCGTCATCGGCCGATGAGCCGACCGTGGCGTTCCTGATGGTGCCGCGCGTCGCCTCGATCGTGCGCCGCGGCCTCGTGATCGGACACGGCTACGGCGGCCGCGCGGCCCCCGACCCCGACCAGGTGCCCGCAGACACGGCCGCGATCTTCCCCGCCGCACCGGGCACGGTGCCGAACACCTCGAGTCGCTTCCCGGCGCTCCCCGACGAGCACGTGCTCGCGGGCATCGCGCACCGCGACACCTACTCGCACCGCTTCGCCGCCGCCGACGTCTGGCGCGCCGCGACCGTGCTGCTCGACGCCGCCCCCGGCGTCGCCGGGGCGCTCGACTTCAGCGGCGGCAGCTTCGGCGGCGGCATCGGGGCGATGGCGCTCCCGTGGGATGCCCGCTTCCGGCGCGCCTCGCTCGACGTGCCGAGCTTCGGGCACCACGCGATCCGCCTCACCCGGCAGTGCACCGGCAGCGGCGAGTCCGTGCGCCGGCACCTGGCCGAGCACCCCGAGGTGCGCCCGGTGCTCGGCTACTTCGACGCCGCCGTGGCGGCGCAGCGCATCCGCATCCCGGTGCATGTGGCAGCGGCGGTGCTCGATCCCGCCGTGGACCCGCGGGGGCAGTTCGCCGTCTACCACGCGCTCACCGGCCCGAGGCGGCTCAGCGTGCGGGCGAACGGGCACCTCGACGGCCCCGTCGCCGAGGCCTCCGAGCGGATGGCGCGGCAGGACGCGGCCGACTTCTTCGCGCTCCCCGACGACCGCCTGGCCTGAGCGCGCGGCGGTCGCGAGGCATCCGTCTCGAGCGGATGCCTCGGGGCGCGCCGAACGCCGGCCGCCCGCGGGTCCCTCCGCAGGCGGCCGGCGTCGAGGCGCTACGCGTTCGAGTCGAGCAGGTCCTGGACTTCCTTCTTCAGGGAGTTGAGGCCCGACTGCACGTCGACCTGGCCGGCGAGGATGTTCGCGACACCCGCGCCGATGGCAGTGTCGATCTGCGCGGTCACGGGCACGCGGTCCCATGCGGCGCCGCGTGCGTGCTCGGACACCTCGGTGCGGAACGTGGTCTGGTACTCGTCGGCGGCGAGCGCCGGGATCTGGTCGGCGACGGACTTCGCGGCCGGTGCGACTCCCGACTGCTCGTACTGCGCGGTCGCGGCGTCGATGTCCGTCGCGGCGTAGGTGATGAAGTCGCGGCTCGTGAGCTCGCCCTCGCCTGCACTCGCGAACAGGCCGCCGCCCCAGGCGCGGTTGTACGAGGGGTTGCCGCCGGCGGTGGGCCGCGCGATCGCGCTGATGTTGTCGATGATGTTCTGCGCGGCACCGTTCGTCTTCACGAACGTCGAGGCGAGCGGGGCGTCGTCGTAGAGGGCCGCCCGCCCGCTCGCGAACAGGATCCGCGCGTCGCTGCGGGCCACGTTCGTCTGGGTGAGGCCGTCGTCCTGCAGCGCCTTGTACCAGGTGATCGCCTCGACGCTCTCCTTGTCGCCGATCGTGCACTCGAAGTCGTCGGTGACGACCGGGCTGCCCCAGCCCCACATCCAGTGCGCGGCATCCTTCAGGTCGGGGTTCTTCGTGACCGCCGCGTAGGGGATCAGCGAGGAGTCCTGCGACTTGATCTTCTCGAGCGCGGTCGCGAACTGCTCGACGGTCATGCCCGACTTGATGCCGACGCTCTTGGCGATCTCGCCGTTCGTGATGATGCCGATGCCCGACGCCGTGAGCGGGAGCACGAGGAGCTTGCCGTCCATCGTGTACGACTCGAGCACACCCTGCGGGATGCCGAGCCCCTTGGCGAGGTCGGTGAGGTCGGCGAGCACGTTCATCGGCGTGAGCACCTGCCATCCGCCCGACTGGCCGACGCCCATGAGCTTGCCGGAGCGGCCGGTGAGGGCGAGCTGCGTCGCCGCCTGGTCGTAGGGGTATATGACGGGCGAGACGGTGACGCCCTCCTCCGCGGAGAAGTCCTTGAGGATCGCCTCCCATGCGGGCTTCAGCGCCTCCTCGCCGAGCGAGTTGCCGTAGAAGTTGATCGTCTTCGCCTTGGTCGCGGCATTCGCGCCGGCACCGGCGCCCGGCGCGGCCGGCGTGGCGCACCCGGCGAGCGCGAGGGCGCCGAACGCGGCGAGTGCCGTGCCGCCGCCGAGGAAGGCGCGGCGGCTGAGCTGCGAGGTCGAGAGGTTCATGGGGACTGCTCCTTCGTCGGAATGTGTGTTCGGTGCGGTGCTGTGGATCACGGGGCTACCCCTTGACGGCCCCCGACGCGAGGCCGGAGACGAAGTAGCGCTGGAGGAGGATGAAGATGATGGCGAGCGGCAGCGAGGTGATGAGGGATGCCGCCATGAGCGCCGGCCAGTCGGCCGTGCCCTCGCGGATGAAGGCCTGGGTGAGGCCGGCCGGCAGCGTCTGCTTGTCGGGTCCGGCGAGCGTGAGCGCGAAGAGCAGGTCGCTCCAGCCGCGCATGAAGGCGAACATCGCCGCCGTGATGAGGCCGGGCACGATCAGCGGGAAGACGATCTGGAACATCGTCTTGATGCGCGAGAGTCCGTCGACCTTGGCCGCCTCGAGGATGTCGTCGGGAATGCCGTCGATGATGCCCTTGAGCAGGAAGACCACGAGCGGCAACGTGAACGTGGTGAACGAGATGATGAGCGCCGTGTAGGTGTAGAGCAGACCCGCCGAGCTCAGCATGAGGTAGAGCGAGATGAGCAGCAGCGCCCCGGGGATGAGCTGCCCGATGAGGAACATGAACATGATCGCGTTGCGCCCGCTGTACCGGAACTTCGAGAGCGAG